>JAWHBY010000075.1:0-8682 GCA_032568935.1 Parahaemophilus parainfluenzae | reverse complement strand
TCACCTTGTTTCCACGCTAACTCTTGACCTTCTTTAGATAATGCCCAATCCACGAATAATTTTGCGTTATCGATGTTACGCGCACCTTTTAAGATACTTACGCCACCTAGCTCATAGCCAGTACCTTCACAAGGTACGACTAATTCCAATGGTGCACCTTGACGTTTTTCAAGTGCATAATCGTGTAAGAAGCCGATACCTACTGCTGTTTCACCTCGTGCTGCATTACGAGATGGGGTAACACCTGATTTGGTGTATTGAGATACGTTTGGATGTAATGCTTTTAAGAAATCAAAGGCTTTTTCTTCGCCCCAAAGTTGAACGAAAGTAGCCAATGCAGTGTATGCTGTACCAGCACTTTGTGGGTCAGCAATTTGCACTTCACCTTTTAAGCGAGGATCAGTTAAATCTTTCCAGCATTTTGGTACTTCTTTAATACCTAATTTTGCTAAACGCTCGGTATTCACACCAAAACCTAAGATCCCCATGTAAATCGCAGAGACATAATGCCCTTTGGTTTTCGCTGGATCACGGAAACGTTCAACAATTTCATCAATGTGTTTAGATTTATAAGGTTCGATTAAACCCAATTCAGCTGCTTGTGCTTGAGGGTCAAATGTACCACCAAACCAAACGTCTGCTTGAGGGTTATTTTTTTCCGCTTCAACTTTTGCAAAAGTACTGCCTGAACCGTTACGAATAAATGAGGTTTTCACATCATATTTTTCGCCAAAGGCTTTCGTTGTCGTTTCACAAAGAATATTGGTCGCACTACAATACACCACTAAACGCCCTTGAGCATTAACGGCTGATGATGTCATGAAGCCTGCAGCTAAAAGTGCGGTTGAAATGGAGAGAGAAATTTTATTCATTTTCATCGTACACTCCTCATAAATAACACTGATGAAATAATAAAAACGAGCACATCGTAAGCGAAAACGAAAAGAAATTCCGTGAAGTACTTCACAAATTTAAAAAATTTAAATAAAAAAGAAAGGTGAATTTAAACTGATTTTTCTTTATAATCCCATTAATTTTTACCTTCCGTTTTTGAGGACGTTCTATGTCAGACTCATCTTGTATTATCATAGCTATCACGGGGGCATCCGCTTCAGGCAAAAGCTCCATTGCATCTACCGTTCATAAAGAACTTTGTAACGACTTAGGTTGTGAAGAAATCGGCATTATTGCTGAAGACAGCTACTATAAAGATCAAAGCCATTTAGAGATGAGTGAGCGAGTAAAAACCAACTATGACCACCCTAGTTCAATGGACAGAGATTTACTCATTCAACACTTAAAAGACTTAAAAAACGGAACCGCCGTTGATATTCCTGTCTACAGTTATGTTGATCACACCAGAACAGGCGAAACCAAACACTTTACGCCAAAGAAAATTGTTATTTTAGAAGGGATCTTATTACTTACAGATGAACGAGTTCGCCAATTAGCCGATATTTCTGTCTTTGTGGATACCCCATTAGATATTTGTTTTATCCGCCGTTTACAACGTGATATGGAAGAACGTGGCCGTTCATTACAATCTGTAATTGACCAATATCGTGCAACTGTTCGTCCAATGTTCTTGCAATTTATTGAACCATCAAAACAATATGCGGATATCGTAATTCCTCGTGGTGGTAAAAACCGCATTGCGATTAATATGTTAAAAGCTCAAATTCTTCATTTATTAAATCAAAAATAGGAAAAATCATGCGTCTTTGCGATACCGATATCGAACGCTATCTAGATGATGGCATTATTTCTTTAACGCCTCGTCCTGAAAATGACAAAATCAACGGTGCAACCATTGATGTGCGTTTAGGCAATTCATTTCGCGTATTTCGTGAACATTCCGCGCCTTACATTGATTTAAGTGGTCCTAAAGAAGAGGTCTCAGCTCAACTTGAATCAGTCATGAGCGATGAAATCATTATCGGTGATGATGAAGCCTTCTTCTTACATCCAGGTATGTTGGCGTTAGCAACCACATTAGAGTCTGTAAAACTCCCTGCCAATATTATCGGCTGGCTAGATGGTCGTTCCTCTCTTGCCCGTTTAGGCTTAATGGTGCATGTGACCGCTCACCGTATTGATCCAGGTTGGGAAGGCAAAATTGTGTTGGAATTCTACAACTCTGGCAAATTACCTTTAGCATTACGTCCAAATATGGTGATTGGTGCTTTAAGTTTTGAAGTGTTAAGTGGTCCAGCTGCTCGCCCGTATACCAGTCGTAAAGATGCCAAATATAAACATCAGCAGAATGCGGTGGCAAGCCGAATTAATGAGGATTAATCCATGAAAAAGATCGCAATTAGCCTGTTGATCGTGCTGTTTGCGATCTTTGCTTCTTTCTATATTCAACTCAATCAACTGAAAAACAGTATTGCCGATCGTTTAGCACAATACGATATTCAAGTGCATGATTTTTCACTAAGCCTTCTACCTCAACCAATGGTAAATTTATCGGGTTTGACATACCATCAACTTTCAGCAGAAAACATTGAAGCTAAATTTGCACTTTTCCCGCTTTTTTCAGGTAATCCGATTTTAAAAGAAGTACAAATCACTCATTTTAAACTCAGTGAACAGGCTTTAAACCATACCAATATTCATGGTCGTTTTACTGATTTTTCACTTAAAAATATTTTTAACCAAAACATTGCGTTTAAAGGTGAAAGTGCGATTACGCTTTCTCTTGATAAACCGCTTTATGGTACAAACACACAATATCAATTTGCTTTCAGTAAGGGAAATATTAACCTAAACCATCAAGGCAAGAATTTAATTCAATTTGTTAATGCCCGTTTAAATCAACAGCCACTCGGTTATATCGAAACGTATGTTGATTTTTCAAAACCAGTTAAAACCGTCAATGCCTATTTACAACCCGATTGCCAGAATTGTTTAGCGACCTTTAAATTTAGTCATAAAGAGCTGCAAAGTGCGGTCAATTTTTCCGGTAAAAATTTCCCAATGGCGCAACTTATCGCCTTGCTAAATTTCCCGAATACATTAACAGGCAATACTGATTTTAATATTCAGCTAGCCCTAACCAATTCAGAACTCACCAAAGGGGAATTCTATTTCGATGCTAAAAATGGTGAAATTTTAGGATTGAACTTATTGGATATGGCGGCGCAGTATTTACCAATTAATTACAACAGCGATTTAACCTCAAGCAGAAATATGAATACGTCTTATGAGCGTTTAGAATCACGTCTTTCATTCGAAAATCACTTGCTTAAAGTAGATAAAATGAACTTAAAAACAACCGCACTTTTAGCTGATGGTTCTGGAGCCATTGATTTAGATAATGTACAATGTGATGTCAATTTAACCTTAAGATCCACTAACGAAAAATACAAAAAATTGGCATTGCCAATTCGCTTTTTCGATAGTTGCTACTCTCCACAATATAAGGTCAATCTTGACCAAAACTTTCGTCATCAATTGAAAGAATTAATTAAAGAGAAATTAAAATAATGTCCTTTTATCAGAAAGCAGAAAGAACCCAATATTGGCGCGTAGTCATCATGGCTTGCGCCGCTTTTATTTTTAATACCACGGAATTTGTGCCAGTTGCGTTACTCACCGATATCGGACAAAGTTTTGATATGCAAAGCTCCGATGTGGGTTTAATGATGACCGTTTATGCTTGGACGGTTATGATTATGTCTTTACCCGCCATGCTCGCGACAGGCGATATGGAACGTAAGGGCCTATTGCTGAAACTTTTTGTGATTTTTATCATCGGCCATATTATCTCGGTCATTGCGTGGAATTATTGGATTCTTCTCATTGCTCGTATGTGTATTGCGGTAGCGCATTCACTCTTCTGGGCAATTACCGCATCATTAGTGATGCGTGTGGCATCGAAGAATAAGAAAACACAAGCAATTGGTATGCTCGCTATCGGTACATCCCTTGCGACTATTTTAGGCTTACCATTAGGCCGTTTAGTCGGTCAATTAGTTGGTTGGCGTATTACTTTCGCAATCATTGCCGCATTAGCTTTGGTTGTGATGGTATTTATTATGCGTTTATTACCAAATCTACCAAGTAAAAATGCAGGCTCGTTATCTAGTCTGCCGATTTTAGCAAAACGTCCATTACTGATTGGACTTTATGCTACAACGGTAATCATTGTTTCAGCACACTTTACCGCTTATACCTACATTGAACCCTTTATGGTTCAAATCGGCGAACTCGATCCAAATCTTGCAACGATGATTTTGTTAGTCTTTGGGGTGTCTGGCATTACAGCAAGTGTGATCTTTAACCGCTTATACCGTTTCGGTCCAACTCAATTTATCAGTGGGGCTATGATTTTACTGGCTATATCTTTAATATTTATGCTTGCCTCTGCGAGCTATATCGCCACGATGTTTACCCTTGCTTTTATTTGGGGGATTGGCATCTCTTGTATCGGACTAGCATTACAAATGCGCGTACTACAACTTGCTCCTGATGCAACGGACGTAGCAAGTGCCATTTATTCCGGTATTTTCAATGCAGGTATTGGTGCAGGTGCACTGTTTGGTAACCAAATCGCTCGCCATATTGGTCTTGAATATATTGGATTTAGCGGTACAGCATTAGCTGTTATTGCACTCGGCATCTTTGTCTTCTTCAATTTCCGCTATCGTACTCAAAACACCTAAAAAAATGACCGCACTTATACAAGTGCGGTCATTTTCTTTTCGCTTTTCTAATCGAGATGGAAACAAGCAATGAGCTTACCATCAGGATATTTTTCCAATTTAGGTTGTTCGTTTCGACATTTATCCGTTGCTTTCCAACAACGCGGATTAAATGCACAACCTTTTGGTGGATTAATTGGACTTGGTAATTCTCCGGTTAATTTAATCCGTTGACGACGTAATTCAGGTGACAATCTTGGTGTTGCCGAAAGTAAAGCTTGCGTATAAGGATGCTGAGGATTATTAAAGATCTGCGCTTTTGTGCCCATTTCAACACAGCGGCCTAAATACATCACTATTACCTCATCAGCAATATGCTCAACCACCGAAAGATCATGGGAAATAAACACATAAGATAAACCAAGCTCAGCTTGCAAATCCATCATCAAATTTAGCACTTGTGCACGAACGGACACGTCTAACGCAGAAACCGGTTCATCCGCTACAACCACATCAGGATCAAGCATTAAACCACGAGCAATCGCTATACGCTGACGTTGTCCACCTGAAAACATATGTGGATAGCGATTATAAAACTCTTCACGCAACCCCACTTTTGCCATCATGGATAACACTTTTTCTTTGCGTTCTTTTGCCGATAGATTGGTATTAATGACTAAAGGTTCTTCCAAAATTGTGCCGATTTTCTTACGCGGATTCAGTGAGGCATAAGGGTTTTGAAACACAATTTGTATTTTCTGACGACGCAATGCTTTCGTTTCGTGATCATTCTCTAAGAAATTTTGTCCGTTGTAATACAACTCACCTTCTGTCGGTTCTTCTATCATTGTCAAAAGTCGACCTAATGTTGATTTACCACAACCAGACTCACCTACCACGGTAAGCGTTTTGCCTCGTTCTAAGGAAAAAGACACGCCATCTAATGCTTTCACTTGCTGTGTTTTAGCAAACATCCCTTTTTTCACAGGATAATATTTTTTCAGCCCAATAGCATTGAGCAATGGTGAATTTTCTTGTGCGACATCAGACATTGCTAGGTTCTCCTTGGGCATTTAATGGGGTGTGACATTTTACTTGTCGATTTCCTACTTGGCGTAATTCAGGTTCCACACGTTGACAAAGATCAGTCGCATACGGACAGCGTGGATTTAACAAACAACCTTGTGGACGATCATATTTACCTGGCACTACACCGGGTAAAGATTGCAAACGAGATTTACCTTCTGCAAATTCAGGTAAAGAACGTAATAACGCTTGAGTGTAAGGATGTTTGGGTTCACGGAAAATAGCTTCTGCTCGTCCTTCTTCCACTACTTGTCCTGCATACATCACAATAATACGATGCGCCGCTTCTGCGACTAACGCAAGATCGTGCGTGATCAGAATCAACGACATACATTCTTTTTGCTGTAACTCAAGCAACAAATCTACAATTTGAGCTTGAATGGTCACATCCAGTGCGGTGGTTGGTTCATCTGCAATGAGCAATCTCGGTTTACATGCAATGGCCATAGCAATCATAACACGTTGGCTCATCCCGCCAGAAAGCTGATGCGGATAAACATCAATACGTGATTCAGGATCAGGTATTCCGACTAAGCGTAATAGCTCTAAGGTGCGTTCACGGCGTTCTTTTTTGCTCCCCCCTTGATGCGCTTTAATGGCTTCCATAATTTGAAAACCGACTGTATAAGCGGGATTTAAGCTTGTCATTGGGTCTTGGAAGATCATAGCAATATCGGCCCCAACTAATTCCCGCTTTTCTTTTGGCAGTAAGCTTAAGAGATCTTTTCCTTCAAATTCTAAGCCTTTCGCTGAAACACGACCAGGAAAATCAATTAAGCCCATCACAGCAAGGGAACTCACTGATTTTCCCGAACCAGACTCCCCAACAATACCTAATACTTCGCCTTGATTGATTTGGTAGCTAATACGATCCACCGCTTTAAAAGGTGCTTTTTCATCACCAAAGTGAACAGAAAGCTCTTTTACATCTAATAATGCCATTCTGCCCCCTATTGTTTTAATTTTGGATCGAGCGCATCACGCAACCCGTCGCCCATTAAGTTAAATGCTAAAACAAGCGATAAAATTACTAAACCTGGAATGGTAACCAACCAATTTGCAGCCTGCATAAAGCTACGTGATTCAGATAACATAGTACCCAATTCTGGTGTTGGTGGTTTTGCGCCGATACCTAAGAAACCTAAAGTCGCTAATTCTAAAATCGCATTAGAAATCCCCATCGTCATTTGTACGATAAGCGGTGCAAGGCAATTCGGTAAAATCACAATAAACATTAAACGTAATACGCTTGCTCCAGCCACTCGTGAAGAGGTGACATAATCTCGGTTTTTCTCATTTAATACCGCCGCACGTGTTAAGCGTACATAACTTGGAATCGAAACCACGGCAATCGCTAACGTCGCATTCGTTAAAGAAGGCTCTAAAATTGACACCACTACAATAGTTAAAAGTAGGTTTGGGATAGCCAACATGATGTCAATGAAACGAACAATTAATGTATCTAATGCGCCACCATAATAGCCTGCGAGTAAACCAAGACTCGTTCCTAAAATGCAAGATAAAATGACAATAATGAAACCTGCAAAAACAGAAATGCGCGTACCATAAATAATGCGAGAAAGAATATCTCGACCAATGTCATCCGTACCCAGTAAATAAGCTGAATTGCCGCCTTCATACCACGCAGGCGGTAACAATAGCGCTGAACGATTTTGTTCAATAGGATCAAAAGGTGCTATCCAAGGGGCAAAAATACTGATTAATGCCACAGCAAGGATAAAAGTGAGCCCAATCACCGCCCCTTTATTTTGTTTGAAATAAAACCAAAACTCCTGCAGCGGTGTGCGAGGTGCGAAGGTTTCAATAGGTAAAGTTTGTTCCGTCATTAATAAGGCTCCTTATTGATGGCGAATACGTGGGTTTACCACGCCATAAAGTAAATCGATCGTCAAATTCACCACAATAATAATTGTAGCAATAATCAACACGGCGCCTTGTAAGACGGGATAATCGCGATTGGTAATCGCATCAATAATCCATTTACCGATGCCCGGCCATGAGAAAATTGTTTCGGTTAAAACTGCACCAGATAATAACTGCCCTACAATCAAGCCCACAACGGTCACAACAGGGATGAGCGCATTGCGCAGTGCGTGAAAAATGACAATTCGGGTATAGCTTAAGCCTTTAGCTTTTGCGGTACGAATATAATCTTCCCCTAACACTTCCAACATTGAGGAGCGAGTCATTCGGGTAATCACCGCAAGTGGAATGGTACCTAGCACAACAGCAGGGAGAATCAATGACTTAACTGCATTTTCAAAAGCACCTGGTACACCTGAAAGCCAAGTATCGATTAACATAAAACCGGTTGGTGTATCGATCCAGAAACTGTCTTCTAAACGTCCCCCTTGTGGCAAACCAAACCAAGGTGAAACATATAAAATCAAAATCAATCCCCACCAGAAAATTGGCATGGAATAACCCGTTAAGGACATGGCTGTTACGGTATGAGAAATCCAACTATCTTTCTTGACGGCCGCAATCGTTCCGAGCGCAATACCCGCAATTAACGACCAAAATAGCGCAAAGAAAGCCAATTCAAAGGTAGCAGGGAAAAGTGTGAAAAACTCTCTCAGAACAGGTTGTTGGGTGCGGAATGATTCACCGAAATCGCCTTGTATTACATTACCAATATAATTGAAATATTGTTGATACAACGGTAAATCAAGACCAAGTTGCTTCATCATTTGTTGATGAACTTCTGGCGTTAAACCTCGCTCTCCCATCATAATCTCCACGGGATCACCCGGAATAAAATGAATGAGAGCAAAAGTCACAAAAGTAATGGCGATAAAGGTAGGAATCACCATTAAAATACGTTTTAAAATAAATTTAAACATCTACTTCCCACATGATAAAAGTGCAGTCATTTCTTCGAACGTTTTCGCACTGGCACACTGGCATATTGAATATGAACATTAATATCCAT
>JAWHBY010000074.1:0-8955 GCA_032568935.1 Parahaemophilus parainfluenzae | reverse complement strand
GTTATCCGTACATTCCACCCAACGAGCCGTTGTGACATTGACAGTTTCGTAAATGGCTTCAACGTTATATTCTGATTTCAAACGCGAAACAACCACATCAAACTGTAGCACACCGACCGCACCAACAATTAAATCATTATTGGTTAATGGGCGGAATACTTGCACAGCACCCTCTTCAGAAAGTTGTACTAAGCCTTTTAACAATTGTTTTTGTTTGAGAGGGTCTTTTAAACGAATGCGACGGAATAATTCAGGCGCAAAGTTTGGAATACCGGTAAATTTAAGCTCTTCGCCTTGCGTAAAGGTATCACCAATTTGAATTGTGCCATGATTGTGCAGACCGATAATATCGCCAGCATAGGCTTCATCAGCATGAGTTCGATCTCCTGCCATAAAGGTGAGCGCATCGGAAATAACCACATCTTTACCAATACGCACGTGTTTGAGTTTCATCCCTTTTTCATATTTGCCAGAAACTACGCGTAGGAAAGCCACGCGGTCGCGGTGTTTGGGATCCATATTGGCTTGGATTTTAAACACGAAACCAGTAAATTTTTCTTCTTCTGCTGAGACTTTACGAGTATCTGCTTGGCGAGCTTGCGGTGCAGGAGCCCATTCGGTTAAACCATCTAAGAAATGATCGACACCGAAGTTACCTAATGCAGTACCGAAAAAGACTGGCGTCAATTCACCACTTAAGAATAAATCCAAATCAAATTCATTACTTGCACCTTTTACTAGCTCTAATTCATCACGCAGTTGTTGGGCTAAGTCATCGCCTACGGCAGCGTCTAATTCAGGGCTATTTAAGCCTTTAACGATTCGTACTTCTTGAATGGTCGAGCCTTGTCCACTCTGATAAAGATAGGTTTCATCTTTATATAAATGATAAACCCCTTTAAACAATTTACCGCAACCAATCGGCCAAGTAATCGGTGCACAATGGATTTTCAATACGTTTTCCACTTCATCTAATAATTCCATTGGATCACGAATATCACGGTCAAGTTTATTCATGAAAGTGATAATTGGTGTATCGCGCAAACGGGTGACTTCCATTAATTTAATGGTACGTTCCTCAACCCCTTTTGCTGAGTCGATCACCATTAAGCAGCTATCTACAGCCGTTAAAGTGCGGTAAGTATCTTCTGAGAAGTCCTCATGCCCTGGCGTATCTAATAAATTCACTAGGCACTCATTGTAAGGGAATTGCATCACGGAAGTCGTAATGGAAATACCACGTTGTTTTTCCATTTCCATCCAGTCAGATTTTGCATGCTGTGCTGAGCCTTTACCTTTGACAGATCCCGCCTTTTGAATGGCATTGCCGTATAACAATACCTTTTCGGTGATGGTGGTTTTACCCGCGTCAGGGTGGGAAATAATCGCAAATGTGCGACGTTTATTCACTTCTTCTAATGGATAACTCATTTGTCTTGTTTCTTCTGTTTTAAATAATGGTGTATTGTCGCTGATTTTCAGATTGAGCTCAAATTAAATTGGGAAAATATTGATTTTATGCTCAATTAGCTTAACAAATAATGTTGAAGTTTGTTTATTTTTTAACCTCTGCAAGCGTTTGCGTTGGTTATCTTATAAACATTATTGTTTTTTAATTCTATCGTTTTTGTTTTATTGATTGGCGAAATCTTTTAAATTTTATGTGAAATTATTAGATAATAAGGACGCTTATTTGTGAGTTTTTTGTTTAACTAAATGTTTTATTTGTATTAAAAATACATTATTTACTTTTCGTAAAAAATATGCGACATATATTGCTTATTATAGTTCAAAAATAACTGGTCTAATGACTGAGTTTATTTTGCCGTGATAGATTACCCCCTGACTGGAATATACCGATTTCAGTTTTCAATCCTTGATTGAATAATATTTTCTCATGAGGAATCTTGAGGTAAAAATGAAAAAACAAACTTTTTGTTTTAAACAATTATTGCTTATTGCATTTGGAGTTTGCTCTGTATCAACGTTCGTTTATGGGAGCACTCAAAATGTAACTGTTAGTGGAGCTGTAAATAACTCTTCTTCTGGCAGCGGTAAAGCAATGATTAATGTTGGTTCTACCGTAGGTAAGAGTGTTGGCAATAATACCCAAAATGTTGTTGTGAATGGCTCTTTAGTAAATAGAGCATCTGGTAGCGGTAAAGCCAGCATTAATATTGGATCATCAGTAAATGATGGTGGAAGTCATAATCAGTCAGTTAGTGTTGGTTCAATTGTCAATTCTTCTTCAGGTGGTAAATCTGAAGTGAACATCGGTTCTGTTGTTAAAGATTATTAATCTTTAGCTCAGAATTAATGATTGTATTAAGTAATCATTAATTTCAATAAGCATAGTAATGCTCAATTTCTTTTAAAAAAAGAGGAAAAACAATGAAAAATCTAGTTAAGATTAGTGCAGCAGCAATCTTTGCAGCAAGTTTAGCTTTATCTACTAATGCTGCAATTAAAATTGGTGGTAACAACACACAAACTACCAATATTCAAGGTGCAGTAGCTAATACAGCTGTGGGTGGTAGTAAAGCGATTCAAAATATTTCATCTAACCATGGTAAAGTAACTATCGGTGGTAATAACACACAAACCACTAATATTCAAGGTGCAGTAGCTAATACTGCAGTTGGTGGAAGTAAGGCTATACAAAACTTAAGTTCTAATAGCAGCGAATAGTCATAAATAAAATTAATTGGTTATTGGTTATCCAATAACCAATTTTTTATATGTTTTAAAATTCTGTTGGGGACGAAGTCATGAAAGTTTTTTACATGTTGATACTATTGGGGGCTTCATGTTTTTTATCTCTGAATACTTTTGCTGGAAATGGTGAACTTGTACCAAGAAAAGGTTTAGGGCCTTTGGATAAAGCAAAAGTTCATGAAGTTCAGGCTCAAAAGTGGTCAAGAATTGGAATGGGAATAGAGATGGAAGATGAGGCTGAGAATAGTGTATCTCAGTATAACAACACTTCTAGTGGCAGTTCATTTGGAGGACGTTCTAAAAATTGTTCTACAAATGTTGGAAATGTTACTGCTCAAAAGGGTGCTAGTTCTGGTCGATATGGTCCTAAAAATAAAAATAATAATGTCGTCGTTGTTAAAGGCGATGTAATCAATGTCTGTAAATAATTAATAATAACTTAAGGTATCTTATGAAATTTTCTCGAACTATTATTTCTTATGTTTTGATTTCTAATCTAGTTGGATGTTCTTTGTCTGCTACAAATCTAAAGGAGGATAGACCATATATTGGTTCGACAACAACTCATAATCTCCCGGCAGTAGAACCAGTTAGATCGATATCAAGTTTCAGTGATAGTTTAAATTGTATGGATGATTTGCTACGTCAAAGTAATATTGGTGAAACAGTTATTGCAGTAAAAACTATTAAAGATCCATCAACTAAAGCTGGTGTAGCAGCAAGTGAAATGATTATGACTGCGTTGTCACAAATGTCGAAAACTAGTGGTGCTTTTAAAGTCGCTGATTTTGAAATCGATCCTTTAAAACAAGATACAGTACAAACGTTAACAAATCTTTTATTACCAACTGGAAGTATGCAAATTCCAGCACCTCAACTTTATATTTCAGGGGCCGTATCTTATGTGGATCAGAATGTATTACGTAAGTCCAATAGCTTAGGACTTTCTTATGCAGAAGATGGTGAACTTGGTATTTCAGGTGATTTGATGACAACCGCATTGGGATTAGAGTTGCACATGGGTGACTTTTTAACTCGTACGCTTTATCCTGGTATTGATTCATCTAATGAAATTGTTGCTGCTGGTAAGGGTTTTGGACTCGATGCTGGTGCAAAAATTAAGAAAACAGGTGTTCAGTTTTCTTTAGAACGAGCGCTTTCTCAAGGGCTGGGAGGTTCAATGCGAACCTTAGTTGATTTAGGTACGATAGAGTTAGTGGGTAAATTAACTAAAGTGCCTTATTGGCAATGTTTATCGCTTGACCAAGCTCATCCGGAATTCCAACGTGAATTGTTAGATTGGTACGGTGGAATGGGTGATAGTAGTAAAGTGAAATTCTTCCAAACTGGCTTGAAAAACTTAGGTTATTACAGCGGTAAAGTAGATGGCAAGAGTTCAAAAGAATTCCGTGATGCATTATCGGCCTTCCAAAAAGATAATAAAGCGACACCTTCTGGTTTTATTAATTTCGAAAGCTATGAACGCTTAATGAAAAATTATGTAAAAACAGATGCAAATGGTAACTTTAAGAAAGTAGGAGTAGAAGCATCAGATGATAAAGAAGAGCAACCTCGAGGAGGGTATCCAGTACTAAATTCTGATAAAGATGCACCAATTAATGTAGGCATTAACTTAAATAAATCATCTTATCGTCGAGGCGATGCATTAGAGTTAGATGTTAATGTGGATAGAGATTCAACTTATTTAGCGTGTTTCTACCAAGATGCATCGAAAAGCATTACTCAGGTTTATCCAAATCCTATCCAAGGAGAGGGTATAACCTCTAAAAATAATCCACTGAAAATTCCAGGCTCTGATGCATTTACTTTAAGTTTAAATGAAAAAGGTAAAGAAAGTGTGATGTGTATGGCTTCATATTATAGTGTGTCTGATAAGCTTCAGAGCAACTTTGGGGATGCCTTGAATCCGCTTAAAGTGAAGGATATGAATGCGTTATCTGAGCAATTAAAAACAATCTTTGGTGATGATTTAAAAGGTATCCAAACAGTTAGTTATCAAGTGAAGTAAACAAATAATCATTGGGGACGATATGTCAAAAAAATATTCAGCATCTAAATTATTTGTTTATGCCTTGCTAGCGGGGATTCCGGTTTCTTATGCACAAATTGTGATTAATAAGCCGATTGAGCCTAGGAATTCAACCGTTCAGCAAGAGCAAAATACGGGGTTTTCTATAGAATTTGCTTATGAAAGCTACCGTAATAAGGATTATCAAAATGCTTATGATGAATTTGATCATTTTGTTTTACAGAATAATCCAAAAGCGTTAATGGCGAATGCCTATTTGTTGTTTAGTGGAAATTTACCAAGAGATTTTGCTAGAGCTAATAAATATTTAGCGCAAGTATCTTCCCTAAAATATGCTCGAGCAATATATTTGCAAGGGCTATTGGAAAAATACCAAAAAGGCCTAAGTCAATTTAATGCAAAGTCCGAAAGATTGGTTAATGATGCTGCAGTTATGGGAGATTATGTCGCCGCAAATGCTTTGGCTAACTACCATTTCCAAAAAGGGAATTATGCATTAGCTCAACGTTGGAATGAAAAAGCGATTAGCTTAGGAAGCCCTGCTGCAAGACTAAATCAACGCGTTATATCAAATCGCCAAAATGAGCAAGCAGTTCAAATGGTACCTAAAACTGTTTCTTCACCACCAAATGTAGGTGTAATTGGTGAGCTAAGAGAGCGTTCTCAAGCGGGTGATTCAAGTGCAAGCTATGATTTAGCGGTTCGTTTCCATAAAGGTGTTGGCGTTGCAGTAAATTTTGGTGAAGCAATTCGTTTATATCAATTAGCTGCAGAACAAGGTAGTACTGAAGCTCAAAAAGTCTTGCCAATTTTGTTATCAAGAAGAACAACTGGTGGCAATATTAATAGTATGTGGATGCAAAGAATGTCAAATATGCTTCCAAGTCCAGTTGTAGTACAACAGGATACTAACCGTATGCATACAGGCAGAACTGAAAATAATATTGCGGGTTTTGATACAGAAAAAGCCACGAAAGCTATAACAACATTGCAGGAAGATGATCCATTAGAAGGATTATTAACTTTGGAACCAAGTCGTTAATTTATTTAAAGTAAACATAAAGGAAGGTAAACATGAAGCACATTTATTCAAAGTTAGCTATTGCATTATTTAGTTTTGCAGCATTATCTAGTTATGCTCAAGCTGATAATCATCAATCAGTTACAGTAAAGGGTAAAATTATTAATAGTGCAACGGATGGCGGAGAATCAGTACAAACTATCTCGGGCAAAAAAAGTACTGTTGTAAATGGCACAGTTATTACTCACAACGGCGAAACGACATATATCCCTAGTGGTGATTCATCTTCAGATAAAGTTAATGCTGCTTTAGGTGGACAAGATTTCTCTGGTCAAGATTTGGCAGGACAGTCATTTACCAATTCAGATCTTTCCAATGCAAACTTTAGCAATGCGAATTTGCAAGGCGCTGATTTCACAAATACAAATTTAAGTGGGGCTAACTTTCATAAAGCTAACTTAAAAGGCGCTAATTTGACCAATTCGAACTTAGCAGGTGCAGATCTTACTGGTGCCAATTTAAAAGGTGCAATCAAAACAAATATCAATACTCGAGGAGCCAAAACCAAAGGGGCAATTTGGCGATAAGACGACAAGTGATATACAAAAAAACAGGCTTTAGAGCCTGTTTTTTTATTTGCTTTTATTTTTACAAAAAAAAAGCAAACGTTTGCGCCAAAAGTGCGGTACAATATCCACCGATTTTTTATTCTTATAATTAAAGGTGCAAGCAATGACACAACTTAGTCTAAAAAAAATCTATTCGGGAAAAGTGCGTGATCTTTATGAGATCGATGATAAACGAATGCTAATGGTAGCCAGTGACCGTTTGTCCGCATTTGATGTGATTTTAGATGATCCTATCCCACGTAAAGGTGAAATCCTGACTCAAATTTCCAATTTCTGGTTCAATAAGTTATCCCATATTATGCCGAATCATTTTACTGGTGATTCAGTTTATGATGTGTTACCAAAAGAGGAAGCTGATTTAGTAAAAGATCGCGCAGTGGTTTGCAAACGTTTGAATCCAATTAAAATTGAGTCTATCGTGCGTGGTTATTTAACAGGTAGCGGACTAAAAGATTATAAGCAAACGGGCACCATTTGTGGTTTGAAATTACCGGAAGGATTAGTTGAGGCAAGTAAATTACCTGAACCGATTTTTACGCCATCAAGTAAAGAAGAAGTGGGTAATCACGATATCAATATCAGCTATGAACAATGTGAAAAAGCTATTGGCGCAGAGTTAGCGGCACAAGTGAGAGAAAAAGCGATTGCACTTTATACTGAGGCAGTCAAATATGCGCTGACTAAAGGTATTATTATTTGTGATACCAAATTTGAATTTGGTTTAGATGAAAATGGCACGCTCACTTTAATGGATGAGGTATTAACACCGGATTCTAGCCGTTTTTGGTCAGTTGATACTTATAAAGAAGGCACAAATCCGCCATCATTTGATAAGCAATTTGTACGAGATTGGTTAGAACAAAGTGGTTGGAATAAACAACCACCTGCACCGAAAGTACCAAAAGAAGTGATTGATAAAACAGTGGCTAAATATCAAGAGGCCTTGGATTTATTAACAAAATAACATTAACAAACTCCCTGCTATGCTTTAGAATAGCAGGGATTTTTATGGATAAAATATTGTGAATAAAAGAGTATGAAATCTGTTGCGATAGTTGGTTTAGGTTGGTTAGGCTTACCGTTGGCGCTGCACTTAAAAGAGCTTGGTTGGTGTGTAAAAGGCTCAAAACAATCCCCTGATGATGCTCAAAAATTGCATCAGCTAGGCATTGAAACTTATCCTTTTTCGCTTTCGGACGAAATGAAACGTTTACCAGATCATATTCGCCCTCTTTTTAATGTAGATGCTCTCATTATCACCCTACCACCTAGCAGTTTTTCTTCTCAACAGTATTGTGAATATCTTGCTTTTTTAGCCAATCAAGCAAAGAAACAAGGTGTACAACATGTACTTTTTACCAGTTCAACTTCTGTTTTTCCTAATATTTCGGGGCAATTTGCTGAAAATTCTCAACTTTCAGCTGAAACAGAAATTGGCAAAACACTGATACAAGCAGAACAGTGCTTGTTCCAATCAGGAATATCGCATTGCGATATTCTTCGACTTGCAGGATTAATTGGTAAACAACGCCATCCTGTTAAATTCTTAGCAGGAAAACACAATTTAAAACAGGGCAATTCGCCTGTTAATTTGGTGTATCTTGAAGATTGCATTCAAGCTATTACTGCCTTACTTATGAATCCAAATGGATTGCGAACTTACCATCTTTGCGCGCCAATTCATCCTACTCGAGCAGAATATTACACAAAAGCAGCGGTATTTTATGATTTATCCATACCACAATTCGATTGTAGTGATTCGGATCCGAAACGAATCATTATGGCAGATAAAATTTGTCGAGATTTAGGCTTCGCTTATCGTTATCCAAATCCCGATGATATGTTAGAAAAGCGCAGTGATTTTTGACCGCACTTTTTAAAGACTCACTCACCATAACCACAATGAAGGAAATAAAATATGTCAAATACGATTCTGCAACATTTACCTAAAGGTCAAAAAGTTGGTATCGCTTTTTCAGGCGGGCTAGATACCAGTGCTGCATTGCTTTGGATGCGTCAAAAAGGTGCAGTACCTTATGCTTATACAGCAAACTTAGGTCAACCAGATGAAGATGATTACAATGCAATTCCCAAAAAAGCGATGGAATATGGTGCGGAAAATGCGCGTTTAGTGGATTGTCGTGCGCAGTTAGCCCATGAAGGGATTGCGGCTATTCAATGTGGTGCATTCCATATTTCTACTGGTGGAGCAACCTATTTCAACACTACACCACTTGGTCGTGCGGTAACCGGTACGATGCTTGTTGCAGCAATGAAAGAAGATGATGTGAATATCTGGGGTGATGGTTCAACTTTCAAAGGTAACGATATTGAGCGTTTTTACCGTTATGGCTTATTAACCAACCCAAATTTAAAAATTTACAAACCATGGCTAGATCAACAATTCATCGATGAGTTGGGCGGTCGCTTTGAAATGTCACAATTCTTAATCGCAAATGGTTTTGACTACAAAATGTCGGTAGAAAAAGCGTATTCAACTGACTCTAATATGTTAGGTGCGACACACGAAGCGAAAGACT
>JAWHBY010000073.1:0-9347 GCA_032568935.1 Parahaemophilus parainfluenzae | reverse complement strand
CAAGAATGAAGTCGCACTTTTTTCTGCATTTTCCGCCCAATCTGAAAGAGAATCTGACAATTTTGTTGCATTTTGGTCATCACCAAAATTCACATCTAATACCGGTAACTCATCAACCGTATTAGCTAATTGCGATAATTTTTGCATGACCGCATTTTGATCCACGCCAGCTACGGAGAGAAGTTGTTTCAGATCTTGATTAATGGCACTACGAATAGCTGCGGATTGTGAGTTATTTACTTTAGCAAGGGTTTCATCAGCGAGTTTTAAGAGTGAAACCGCTGTATCCACGTCATTATCTAACACTAATTTACGCACTGCATTGTTGAGCAAGAAATCCGCTTCTGAGAATAACCAATCAGTAGGTTGTTGAGCATTAGCTTGCGCGCTCACTTTATTAATTTCTGATTGTAAGCCAACTAACTCGTGTGATTTAGCATTGATTAGTTCTTCTACTTGTGCAATTTTGTTTTGCGTTGCTTTATTCGCAGACTCTAACTGAGCAAGCTGTGTGGTATCAAATTTTACTTCTTGAGCAGGTGCTGAAACCACCGTTTTATTATTGATTTGAGCTTCAAGTGCGGTCAATTTTTGTTGGAATTCATCCACCTGCTGTTGGCCAAAATAATAACCTGCACCACCCACGCCAAGTGCAATGAGAATAGCCAATAAACTTAATCCAGTACCACTTTTCTTCACAACGGTTTGTGTACGTGGCGCAACAGGCTCGCGATCTTCAGTTTGAATTTCCACTGCATCTGTTGCTTGGATTTCATCTGTCGTTTCAGGGGTTAATTTCTCTTTCGCCATATCTTTTCCTTAGTGAGAAAGGGGAGTTACTTCATTAAGTAAGGTATTAAGTAAACTTTGATTGTCCGCACCCGCGGAAACCACTATATGATGCCAACCTTGTTGTGCTGCAACATCAGCAATGCGTTGACTTACCGTGATTAAACAGCAATTTTTTAGCCAATTTTGTTCATTTTCAGGCACAAATTCAATTAACGCCTGTAAAATTTCAAGGCTCGTGACTACAAGGGTTTGCACACCAGAACGAATACAAATACTGGTTTGCTCTTCGTTATTATAACTAATCGGTATGCGTTGGTAACATTCGACTGTCTCAACAGTAGCACCGCGTAGTGTGGCCTGTTCGCGTAGTAATTCTCGTCCACCGTTGCCACGTAAAATTAACAAGTTTTTATCTGTCAATTCTGCCATTTGCGGTAAATTTAGCACGCCTTCGGTATTTTCCGACGTGATTGGATAACGAACAGTACATTCAGTTTGACAGGAAAAATGCTGTGCCGTTCTATGTCCAACTGTAAAGTATTGTAAATCTTGACGCCAGCTAAAGCCAATATCTTTCAGGGTTTTATCCGCAAAATCGACCGCACTTTTGGAAACCAAAAACACATAATCACCGCTTTTTAGCTGATTAAGTTTTGTCGGTAATTGTGCCAACTCAGCACTCGCTTCAATAGAAAGCAAAGGCAAATGCAAGGCAACTACACCGGCTTGATTTAGCTGGTCAACTAGGGCTTTTCCTCGTTCATCAGGGCGAGTGACTAGTACGGCCATGGTAATTTCCTATGCTGAATAAATCTTCGCCAGAATCTTATCTGCGCCTTGTGCTAGAAGTTGTTCTGCAATGCTCACGCCTAATGCTTCGGCGTTTTCAATCGCACTTTTACCTTCTGCACGAATAATCGCGGAGCCATCGGTTTCTCCGACGAGTGCACGCAAGAAAACTTCGCCATTTTGCTCAATGGCATAGCCACCGATTGGTACTTGGCAGCCGCCTTGTAATCGGGTATTCATTGCACGCTCAGCCAAAACACAAGTCGTCGTAGTCGCATCTGAAAGTGGCGCAAGTAATCCTTTCACCTCTTCGTCATCAACACGGCACTCAATGCCCACTGCGCCTTGTCCGGCAGCCGGTAAAGATTGTTCCACTTCAATAAATGAGGCAATACGTTCTGCTAGCCCTAAACGAATTAAGCCGGCCGAGGCTAAAATAATGGCATCGTATTCGCCATTGTCTAATTTACTTAATCGGGTTCCCACATTGCCACGTAAAGAGCGGATATCAAGATCTGGGCGTAATTGTTTTAATTGGCATTGACGACGTAAGCTTGATGTTCCAACGATAGCACCTTGGGGCAAATCATCTAATGAGCGGTATGTATTGGATACGAAAGCATCACGTGGATCTTCGCGTTTACAGATCACACTTAATCCTAAACCTTCTGGAAACTCCATCGGTACGTCTTTCATTGAATGGACAGCAATATCAGCACGTTTTTCGAGTAAAGCGTTTTCTAACTCTTTAACAAATAAGCCTTTTCCACCAATTTTAGCTAAAGGTGAATCTAAGATTACATCGCCTTTTGTTACCATAGGAACTAATTCAACAGAAAGTGTTGGGTGAAATTTTTCTAATTGATCTTTCACAAAATTAGCTTGCCAAAGGGCTAAAGGGCTTTGACGGGTCGCAATTTTTAAGGTTTTAAGTACTGCCATAAATACCGCTGATTTTTAATGAAAATGTGACCTATGCTACCATTTTTAGGGCAAAAAGTCAGATCATTTAAATTTTTGATTTCTGAGTAGGTAAGTGGTACAGTAACGCCAGTTATTTGGTGATAGGTAGGAAGCCTTGAAATACGATCTCACTCAAGCCCGAAAATGTATTGAAACGCTAGATAAACGTCGTTTTGATCGAGCATTGCTTGGCTCTGGTGATGCATTCCGACACATCGTCTCTTTGTTGCCTCTGTTGTTGCATCTTAATCATTCAGCTTTGCCGGGTTATGTGGAAGATGCTCCAGTAGGCATTTCTGATTTTATCCTTTCCAATTATCAGCAAGGTTTTCTCTCAAAAGAACATCCTGAACTTGCAGCAAGTGTGCAAAGTGCGGTCAATTCTGATGCTGTTTTTGCACCGATCTTGGGTATTTATGTGATGGGTAGTTTTGGCTCCATTAGCCAAACTTCAGCTTCAGATTTGGATATTTGGATCTGCCATCAAGATGATTTATCTGAGCAAGATCAACAACGCTTAGTGGAAAAAACGAAGAAAATCAGCTTATGGGCATCCACATTTCATGTGGAAATGCATTTTTATTTAATGACTCAAAAACGCTTCCGTAATGAGCGTTATTCCGATCCATTAACCAAAGAAAACAGTGGTTCTGCCCAATATATGTTGTTATTGGAAGAGTTTTATCGTTCCGCTGTACGCCTTGCGGGTAAACCATTATTGTGGCTCCACTTGTGGGTGGAAGATGAAAAACAATATGAAGCCGAAGTCGTGCGTTTAGTGGCGGAAGGTGAGCTTAATGCAAATGATTGGGTTGATTTTGGCGGGTTAGGGCAATTTTCTGCCAGTGAATATTTTGGTGCGAGCTTATGGCAACTGTATAAAGGTATCGATTCACCGTATAAATCGGTGATGAAAATCTTATTGTTGGAAACCTATGCCCAAGAATACCCAAATGCCCATTTAATTGCTCGTCAATTTAAAGAAGATTTACTTTCCGGTCGTAGTACCGCTGCACATCATTTTGACCCTTATATCGCGATTCTAGAGAGAATTAGCCAATATTTGACCGCACATTCAGAATTTAAGCGTCTTGATTTTGTACGTTCTTGTTTTTATGTGAAAGCGACGGAAGACTTTGCGTTATATCACGCCTCAAACTGGCGTATTTCTTATATGAAAATGATGGCCCAAGAATGGGGTTGGTCAAAAGAACGTATTGAAGAATTGGATAGACGTCCAAATTGGAAAATCAAGCGAGTGAAAGAAAGTCACAATAATTTGGTGAATTTCTTGATGATGAGTTATCGAAATCTGGTGGATTTTGCACGCAAACATAAAATTAATTCTAGTGTGATTCCGCAAGATATTACGGTGCTTTCTCGCAAACTTTATACTGCCTTTGAAGAATTGCCGGGTAAAATTGCATTACTCAACCCACAAATTTCACATAATTTAGCGGAAAACCACCTCACATTCATCGAAGTTCACGGTAATAAGCGTTTTAAGGATGGGTGGTATATGGTGAATCAGCCGCCATATCATATTATGTTCTCGAAAGAACGTGTGATTGAATATGGGGAAAGTTTAAATAAAGTCGTCGCATGGGCTTATTTTAATCGTTTGCTGACGGCTGAAACTCGTTTGCATCTAATCAGTCAAAATATCGACCAGCTCACTTTACGTAATTTTGTCGCTGATTTGCGATTGTTTTTCCCCCATACAAATGGTCAAGCTCCTACAAATGAGGCACTTTCTTCGCAGTGTGAAATCCGAGATTTGTTTATTGCAGTGAACTTAGTGAATGATCCAACAGCACAAGTTGAAGAACTCAAATCCAATATTTCGCCAAGTGATTTATTCAGTTTTGGTCAATTAGAACAGAGTTTAGTCGGTAGCATTGATTTCACTTACCGTAATGTATGGAATGAAATTCGAACCTTACATTTTGAAGGGCAGAATGCGATTTTGCTTGCCTTAAAAGTGCTTTCTAATAAAATTGATCAAGGCGTAAATAAACCACGTTCTGTACAGGTTTTTTGTTATAGTAAACACTATAACCGTACATTGCGAAACTTAGTGAGTTTACTCGTAAACCGTTGTATCAGTATTCAATTAGGGGATAGTCGTCCAACAACGCATTCCCGTTTACGTGTGGCTGGGAAAAACTGGCAATTCTTTTTTGAAGAGAAAGGGATCAGTTTACAGCCTATTGACGGTGGGAAAGAAAGTGCGGTCAATTTTGAAGACGTTTTGCCAACTCAATTGGAAGAGAAAGAAATTATCCCTGAGGGACGCCGATATCCACCTGAAATTGATTTGTTTGCTAGTGAAGGTTTTTTACAATTTTTCTTTGAAGATAATGCTGATAATAGCTTTAACGTCTATTTGTTAGATGAAAAGAATCGTCTCGAAATTTATCGTCAATGTGAAGGTTCAAAAGATGACAAGGTCCGTGAAGTAAATCAGATTTATCAATCACTCGGCTCGAAAGGTTGTAAAAATCCCTATAAAATGGTGCAGCGGAATTTTAATTACCCGCAATTTTATCAATTGCATCTGACAGAAAGCGGTATGCATATCATGCCGTTCAAATTTAAAAGCAAAAGGAGTTGCGACTAGCTAAATCAAAACAAGTATTGTTTGAGATAAATGAAGTATATCTACAAATATGCATTGGAAGATAGGCAAAATCCCGATAGAATCCCTCGTTTGAAAATCTATTGAGAAATAATCTAAGGCTGTGGACGTTTTCGCCTTCAGGCGATAGAATGTGCGTCCTCTCATCTCTTGGAGAATATTATGCAAGAAAAATTAAAAGTATTAATTATCGACGACCATCCATTAATGCGTCGTGGTATCAAGCAATTAGTTGAATTAGAAGAGAATTTTGAAGTCGTCGCTGATGTAGGAAGCGGTACCGAAGGTATTTCCATTGCGATTCAAGAATCCCCGGATTTAATCATTTTAGATCTGAATATGAAAGGCCTTTCTGGTTTAGATACCCTTAAAGGCTTGCGTGCGGAAGGCGTTGATGCGCGAATTTTGATCTTAACCGTGTCTGATGCGAAAAATGATATTTTCACTCTCATCGATGCGGGGGCAGATGGCTATCTATTGAAAGATACCGAGCCAGATGTGTTACTTGAGCAAATTAAACGTATTGCACAAGGTGAAGTGATTTTAAGTGATTCGATCAAAAATTTACTGTTAGAACGTAAACATACTGTTGATCCAATGGATTCACTCACCGATCGTGAAATGGATGTGTTACGTTTAATCGCGACAGGTTTATCCAACAAACAAATTGCAGGTCAGCTTTTCATTTCTGAAGAAACAGTTAAAGTGCATATTCGTAATTTACTGCGTAAACTTAACGTGCATTCACGTGTTGCGGCAACTGTCTTGTTCTTTGAACGAAATGGTCGATAGGCAAGTTTCAAAACGTAAAAAGTGCGGTCAATGTTGACCGCACTTTTTGTTTATCTTGGCACACCCCGTAGTAAAGGGATTGGCTCAAACGGCGCGACTGAAGTTGGCGCAGGAATATCATTAAAAAGTAAGATAAATGGTTTAGGTGGCAAGATTTTTTCATTTCGCCACAAGCTTCCCATACCGACTAATTGGATATCATCTGGTAAATTCTTTATTCCCGCTTTTAATACAGCCACAGTATTTGGGCGAGGGTGCCCAATAGCAATGGCTGTGCCATGTTTACGCGCATATTGAATTGCACTTTGAAATTGGTGTTGCACATCTGCCAAATTATCACTGTCATCTAAAAACACATGGCGATCTAATACACGTACGCCTTGTTCTTTTGCTATTTTTCCCGCAACTGATTTTCCGATAGTGCGACTATCTAAAAAGAATAAATGCTGCTCACGAAGTGCGGTCATCAAATAGGTCATTAATGTCGCATCGGCTGTGGCTGCGCTGCCCATATGATTATTCATTCCAATGGCATTTGGCACAATAGATTTCGCTTTTTTCACTCGCTCATTCACTTGCGCTTCAGACAAGCCTAAAGTTAAACCACCTTCTTCAATTTTAATATTGCTGACAGGCTGCATTGGCATATGAATAAGAATATCGTGATTTTGTGCTTTCGCTTCTTGATTGCGAATTTTGGCATAGGGCGCAGCAGGAATAATCGCAACGGAGATTTCTTTTGGCATGGCTAAAACCTCGGCATCTTCTTTCGGATGATAGCCAATGTCATCAATCACAATAGCCAGTTTGCCTTGTGCAAAAGTAAAAGCAGAGAAAAGTGCGGTTGAAAAAATAATCGTATTTTTGACCGCACTTTGAAAGAACCTTGCCATTATTTAATCCACCCAGCCGGATTCACAGGCACGCCTTTACGGCTAATTCCAAAATAAAGTGCCGGTTTAGAGATCTCGCCCGTATTACCCACTTGTGCGATGGTTTGTCCCGCAGAAACAAGCTGACCTTGTTTTACAAATACCGCTTGGTTGAAACCATACAGACTCAAGTCGCTATCGCCATGTTTCACAATCACCATATAACCATAGCCATTAAGATGACCGGCTAGAATAACTCGACCACTTGCAATAGCTTTTACCGCTGTACCCGTTGGTGCACTGATAACCATACCTTTCCAGCGCACTTCACCCGCTTGGATTGAACCAAAAGAATACAACGTCGGGCCCGAAACTGGACGACTGTATTGACGAGCTGCCGTACCTAAGTCACTGGTGCTATTTATTAACTTACGTTCTTGATCAGTTGGTTGATAAGGTTTTGAGGTTCGTTTTTCTTCCTCTTGTTTTTTCTGAGCAAGGGCTTCACGCTCACGTTGTTCTTGTTGGCGAGCAGCTTGTTCAGCACGTTGAATTTCTTGGCGAAGGGCATTTTCGTTCGCTTTCAATGTTTCCAGCTTGTTCTGATCTTTTGTTAAGTTTTTGTTGAGTTCATTTAACGTAGATTGGCGTTCTTGTTGCGCTTTTTGTAATTCTTGCTGTTGTTTCTTTTGCGTAGAAAGTTGATCACGATGATTTTTTTGTTGCCCTGAAATCGCTTCGCGTTGTTTCGCGAGATTCTCTTGTGTTGCTTTTAGATTGTTAATCATATCAATGCGAACTTGGTTTAAGTGCTGATAATACACTTTCATGCGTTCCGCTTTTTTCGCATCTTCCGAAAGCATTCTTTCCAAGGTAGAAGGATTTACCCCTGAACGATAAATAGCATCGATTTGCTGCGCGAGCTTCGCTTTTTGCATGCGTTCTTGTTTTTCTAATTGTTTGATTTGTTTTTCGGTTTCCGCCATTTGTTTGCGGATTTCTTG
Organism: Parahaemophilus parainfluenzae; assembly: GCA_032568935.1. GTDB lineage: Bacteria > Pseudomonadota > Gammaproteobacteria > Enterobacterales > Pasteurellaceae > Haemophilus_D > Haemophilus_D parainfluenzae_AE. Next base: position 1,497 of record JAWHBY010000073.1, on the reverse strand, counting down.
CAAACTTAGTTCTGTTTCACGTAATTCACCGACAACGCTATTAATTTTGCTTTCTTGATCTTTAAGACTGGCTTGGAGTTTAGCTTGTGCGCGTTTTTGCTCGGCGATCTTCGATTCTTGTTGTTTAATTTGTTTTTGAATTTGGTTGAGATCGTTGCCTTGCGCAAAAGATGAAAAGCCAAGCAGACCGCAAGCCAAAAGTGCGGTCAGTTTTGATAAGATTTTTTTTCTACGATTGCTTTGCTGCATACATCTAAACTTGAGAGAAATTAAGGGACGAATAAAGCTTAAATACTAGCATTATTTTTGAGTGGCTAAAAGTTTACAGGCGATTTTTTGCGAAAGATCAGTAAATACCGCCTTTTTGCTTTTAAACATAACGATTTTTTGCTATAAAAGAGCCATTCATTTTTTATTAATACTTAGGAGATCCTTATGGAATTAGTATTTATTCGTCACGGTTTCAGTGAGTGGAACGCGAAAAATTTATTCACCGGTTGGCGTGATGTGAATTTAACCGAGCGCGGTGTAGAAGAAGCAAAAGCAGCGGGTAAAAAATTGTTCGAGAAAGGCTATGAATTTGATATTGCCTTCACTTCTGTTTTAACTCGTGCAATCAAAACCTGTAACATCGTGTTAGAAGAATCTCACCAATTATGGATTCCTCAAGTGAAAAACTGGCGTTTAAATGAGCGTCACTACGGTGCATTACAAGGCTTAGATAAAAAAGCAACCGCAGAACAATACGGTGACGAACAAGTTCATATCTGGCGTCGTTCTTATGATATTTCTCCTCCAGATTTAGACCCGAAAGATCCTAATTCTGCACATAACGACCGTCGTTATGCAAACATCCCATCTGATGTTGTACCAAACGCAGAAAACTTAAAATTAACCTTAGAACGCGCATTACCATTCTGGGAAGATCAAATTGCACCAGCAATGCTTTCTGGTAAACGTGTTTTAGTGGTGGCGCACGGTAACTCACTTCGTGCATTAGCAAAACACATCATCGGTATTTCTGATGCGGAAATCATGGATTTTGAAATCCCAACCGGTCAACCGTTAGTGTTAAAACTTGACGATAAATTAAACTACGTAGAACACTACTATCTTTAATTTATAAATGATTTCAAAGTGCGGTTAATTTTGACCGCACTTTTTGTTTAAGGAGAATAACAGATGAAAAAATTACTCGCAGTGATTTTTGCTTTGTTACCTGTTTTGGCCTTTGCTGCATCGCCAAATCATACGGCAAAATCAACTCAAACCAAGTCTGTGAAAACAGTAGTTAAAAAAGTGGAAGCTAAGAAAGCCACTACGTCTAAAACCGCATCTAAAACAGCTAAAAAGAAAGCGGATGCCAAAAAAGCAGAAGCGAAAAAGCCAGCTAAAATTGTCGAAGCGAAAAAAGCGGTAACAAAAAAAGAAAAAATAAAAAATAAAACGACAAATAAAGCCGCTAAAGCAGAGCCGACAAAAACGAAAGGCAAACAG
>JAWHBY010000072.1:0-9448 GCA_032568935.1 Parahaemophilus parainfluenzae | reverse complement strand
AACACGAGTTAGTGGAACGCCTATTAAAGCTAAAAGAAAAGCAAGATGAGCTGACGGTGCAAATGCAGTGTTTGTCACAAGAGATTAACGCATTAGCTCAACCTTATATACCGAAAGAGCCGAAACCGAAACCCTTGATTACTATGCGATTAGTCGCTCAAGTCTTACGCGAAAATCCCGATTGGATGTTTTGTGGGGAGATCGCTGAAAAGACCTTAGCATTGTTGGGAAAACCACAATTTGTTGATATAGGCGATAAGCACTATAAGATTGTCAATCGAATACTGGTTAAATTGCGTAAAAGAGGAATCGTTGAAAGTGGATTGAAGTTTTGGCGGTTAAAGCCATTAAAATAGCGGTAGAAATACCGCCATTTAATAAATTGAATCTAAAAGCACATCAATATGCTCATACATTTCGGGTTTTATTGAATGCCCCATATTGGCTAAATAAATTTGTACACCCTCAGTTCTCGCTAATTTTATCGCTGGGACAAAATCACTATCTCCAGTAATTAATACCAAAGCACTAACCTGTTTTTTTAGAGCTAATGTAGCCATATCTAAGCCGATTTTCATATCCACACCTTTCTGGCTGATATTTGGTTGAATATCTCGAGCGTTTACTGTTATAGCATTACCGTTAGCTAGTTTAAGAATAGATGGCTTAACTTTCCAAGTTCTTCCATTTGTTGATGTTTTCCCCATTCTTAAAGCAAAAAGAGGTAAGCGCATTAAATCAGAAAAAAGTCGTTTACTATCACTTGATAAGGACGTGGCAGACAAATCAAATACCGACGAATCAATAGGATTTGTTAATTTTTCATCTGATGGAAAAGCATCATAATAGAACACTCTATAGAGTTTCTTATCCTTAAATACGTGATGATTTTGAATATTATAAATAAGCTTAGAAAAATCGAGGGATGTTAGTGACTGTCCAGAACCAAGCTTTTCACTTAACTTTCTTCTAGCGAAACCACCATCAATAAGAATAGCGAAGGACTCCATAACAATTTCTACACAAAATAAATAATGAGTGGCTTCAGTAGGCGGTAGATTTAACTACTCTTGGATGGGACACCTACATCAGCCACAGCTGTATGTTCGTTGAATGCTAAATATTATCTATCATTTTGTCAAGTTTTATTTTTACATACAGCCAATAGATAACGTATTTATGGTTTGAATTTAAAGGCAGATGAAAGCGTATTCTGATGTTTATTTTCTTCCTTATTTCAATAAGGGCATTATTTTTTATAAATGTATTTTACTGAATTCTACTTATTTTTCCATTACTCACTTTTCCGTTTTCTTCTAAACAATTTTTCACGTTGCTCCTCTAATAGCATTTGTTCCATTATCGTAGGATAGGCTTGCTCGCAAAGTGTAATATATTCGGGTTGGGTAAGGTGTTCCCTAATTTTAGTCGGGCAACGTAAATAGACTTTATCTTCTGCAAAACTGCTAATAATAGAAAGCATCTGATAAGGTTTCCCATCTTCGGTTTCAAACACTTCATCGGTAAATTGCATTTCAAATATCGCCACGACCACCTGATTATTGGCGATTTCATAGGCTCCATAAAATATCAATGGATTACGAGGTAAAGTACTGACTTCTTTCGCAAGGTCTCGCAAATTGTGATAGAACAACAGATAGGCATCATCTTTTACGTTTGAATACATCTGAGCCAGTTCTCGCATAAAAGTTTTGAATGTTTCATAGTCCATCTTTTTTAAATCCACGTTAAGTGGCGAGTGTGTCATGGTTTCCATCATTGATCCTTGTGTTGCTTTAAATTGTTTAGGCTACGGCTAAATATTGGTTATCGTTTGAAGCTTCCAAACACAAACTTTCCAATCCGAATTTTGCCGTAGGTTTCTTATTTCCCTGCCAGTAACCTGTTAAATCTCGTGAAGGTCTGGCTTTCAAACAGCGTTTTAATACGTTATCGAATTTGTCTTTATCTGACTGGTAACGAAAATCCTCACGCCACGCGGTTTCATTCGCATAGTGCATCATGTAATTATTTCCCATCTTATGATACACACCCATAATCATTCTTCTAAATCTTGCAAAGAAGGATTCAGCTAGGTTATTGGTAGTGCCGTCAATCGAGCAATATTCTTGCGAATGGTTTACGCGCCATAAATCATAATGAAACGCCAAACCATCATAAGCAGGGTTTTCATCAGCACAAATTGTAGATTTTGGTTCGACTAAGCGATGTGTTAAAGCAAGCATATCATCAGCATTTTCTTCTTTAACTAACGCAATGAGCGTGCGGTCAGCTCCTTTTATTATTTCCTGATTTGCGGCTTGTTGGCGGAAAACCACAACGCAAGATTTATCTTTACGTTGATGGCATTTCTTGCGTCTATCAATTCGGCGGTGTTTAAAATTCTTTGGGCGAAGGTAGTTATTCACATAACAACCATCAATATGCACAATGCCCTTGAGTGGTGTAAAGTCTTGTGTCTTTTCAATTGCTTCACGAAGTTTATGTAGTAACGCCCATGAGGTTTTATATTGCACATTAAGGTAATGGGAAAGCTCAATCGCGGAAATGCCTTTGCTTTTAATCGCAAAATAGTAAATAGCTTCCAGTAACTTTTTTAGGGAAAGTTTGGCGTTTTGAAAAATCGTTCCGCTTTTAATTGAAAAGCGATACTGGCAATGTTTGCATTGCCATTGCTTGCGAGAAGGGTAAAAGTAAGCTTTATGCGTGATCTGACAACGCGGACATTCAACAGTGTAGAAACAATGAGAATTTCCCCAACGAGCATTTTTAAGCAGAATGAGAATTTCGGCTTCGGATAAATCAGAGATTGCAACGCTAGGTAAATTGCGAAGTGCAACAGATAGATATGGAGATATTTTTTTATTCTTTTTCATTTATTTGTTCAACATACATAAAAAACAATGACTTATTACCCAATAAGCCGTTTTTCTCTTGTTAAATTGGTTGAACAAAAAATGGGAAATTTCCCGAAAAAGCAAACGAGAAGATTTGCTTTAAAAAGTAGTGATATTCTAGATCAAAAATTGATCGATTTACAATAGATAAAGTAACTATATAAACCTTTCTATTTTAGATATGGCTTTTAAAGCAAATTATTATCAGTTATGAACTAGTACATAAAATCATAAATGTTGAGTAATTGAGAATTTCCTTGTGTAGTACAAGGCATTCAAGATTTGCTAAACGCTAGACACAAAAAATCGCGCACCTGAATATAGAAATGGCGATTTAACCCTTTTAAAACTGTATAAGTTATGAGGTATGTAGATCACAGTTTTGTGATTGCTATCATATAATAGTTTTTTCTGCAAAGTTCTTATGCATATTCATTTATCCATCAACCAAATTTGGAAAGTGTTAAATTTGAAATTTGAGTACTAATATCTTTTCCCAAATTAGCAACAATGATAGCTTGTATATCAGCATAAGAAATATCTCGATTATTAGAAATAATATTATTGTATAGATACTCTGCTAATGTATCGGCTGTTATGAGAACTATATTTTGAGCTTCAATATCATAACGTACACTAGGTACATATCTTGGAGTAATAACAATAGTGTAATTTGCACTAATTAAAGTTCTGTGGCGTTTTAATCTACCTGCATTAATCATACTTAATTTATTTTTTGTTGATTTAGCTTCAATAGAAAATTTTTCATTTATTGGCAAATACATACATTCAATATCTGTTCTGCCTGCTCCTGCTAACCATTGAGCTTCTACATCAATGAATAAATTAAAAGCTTCCTCAAGGATTTTCTCAAATTTTCCAGATGTGCTATTATCTGGATTTTTGGAATATTCTGTGACTAATTTAGGAATATTTAAAATATGAGATTCAAAAGAGATTTTTTCGCCAATTTCTGCTAAAAGAAGCTCTGGGTAAAAAGAATAAATTTCCTTAGTCACATCATTTGATTTTCGTTGACTATCAGATAATAAGATAGGGATATCTAAAAAAGAATACTTGTTCAATAATTTATCAATAAAATTAGTCAAATTATCATTAATTTCTACATAGCCATTATTTGCCTTTCTTGCTGTTGGAGGTGATTTACTTCCATCTTTTTGAGGATGATAAAGTTTTTGCTCTATATCTCCACTATTAATTTTAAAAATGTGTAAGCTACCTAACAATGGCACAATGTAGTATTGCCATTCATATACAGATTTAACAACTTTATGTTGTATTTCTGATAACTCATTAAGTTTCTCATTCCAAGATTTTTTTCTAGAATTTAATATACTCTTGACTAGAAATTCATATATTTTTTCATCTATAGATATTGTATGAATAATAATTTTATATACTTCATAATGATATAGTCTACCTTGTAGGCGTTTATCTAAAAGTAGTTTAAAAATTAATCTAAATGGATATAGTGAAAAACATTCACTAGGCTTACTATATGGATGAGGGAACTGCATACTAATAAGCATACAAGAAAAAATTTTGCTTAATTTATTTTTATCATGTAGATATTTTAGGAAAAGATTTCCTAATGGACTAAAAATAAATTTATTTTCATCATTTATTCTATCTGAGTACCCAAACATAAAATAAGACAACCCATCTAATTTATGATTAATTGCATCCAAAGGCTTATCACGTAAAGATTCTCTTGGATTATATAATTCAGATTCACTGAATATATCATACATCTCATTTTTATCTTTTTTTGAAACAGAAGATTTATTGCTTTTTAAATGCAAAGCAACATCAATTAATAGCTGAATATTATTAGTATGTTTTTTAAATATCCAAATTTGATCATCATTTAACATTAATATTTTCTCCATCAGGAAAACATATTGCTGAAAGCAATTTGGGTGGAATAGCCTCACCAATAATAGTTCTAATATAAGTCTCACTGGAGCCTGGTGGAAATTCTATATTTTCATCGATAGAACTCACAATGAAAGTTTCCAATAAACTTAACACTCTAGGATCAGAATAAGTATCATCTAATTGTAATCTACCTGGGTGAATATTGTTATGCGAACTAATACTACCACTATATGTAGTTCTTGCTGGAGCTGGTTTATCCCATTCCATTCTTTTATAAGTATTGTGAAAACCTTTAATTCTTTCCCCATTATCTTTCTTTGGGTAAAAAATAGGATTACTAATAGCACTTGTTCCTGGTTTTGTATGACGGATAGCTTCTATGATAGATGGTTTTACATTAGGAGCAGAATGCCATTTGATAGATGAAACTTCCCCAGGTTCAAGCGGTGGTAAATGCCCTATTGCACGCTGTAAAGAAATTTCTGCTTGTATAGTAGGTAGTTTCCACGTAATACCATATTTATACATTTTTATTATAGCTCGAGGTCTTGACTGACAAATTCCATAATCTTTTGCATTTAAAATGACAATATCAATTTGATATTTTGAAGCATATTTTATTTTTAGAATTTCTTCTAGAAGTAATAATTTTCCATTATATGGGAAGTACATCTCAATGAATCTAGGAACATTCTCAATTAGAATAAAATCCAAATTAAGAACATCAATAAATTCAAATACTTCAAAAATTAGAAAATTACGATTATCTTTAATAAAATGATCTTGATGTTTATTTTTTCCTACTGAACTTAATCCTTGACAAGGTGGTGTTGCTAATAAAAATTTTACATTACTTTGTTGAGCGAAAAGAAGTATCTCACGTTTCAATTTTTTGTCTGAGATATCACCTTGAAACATTTTTGTTTCGGGATAAAAGAATTGATAAGTGTCCGCACGTTTTTTAAGTAATTCATTAGCAATAACAAAATTTAGATTTCCTTTATGGAGATCTAACTCACCAATTCCTGCACTAGAAAAAAGCGACATTGCATTAATTTTCATTAAATATTTCCCTAGTTATATTTTCTATAAGTAATGGAGGGATACATTCTCCAATGATCTGTCTAATCAATATTTCTGGAGTATCATCTGGGATTTCCCAATTATCAGGTAACCCTGTTAATCTCATTAATTCTAAAACAGATAATACTCTAGCATCAGAATATGTACCATCTAATAATGGTCTACCTGGATGAACATTACGTTGAGAGCTAATTGCATCATTACGAATAGTTATTGTTGGAGCTGGTTCATCCCATCGAATTCTACGATAACTAGAGTGATATCCTTTAACTTTTTCACCATTTGCTTTTCTAGGATAATGAACTAAATTCTCAAATGCTGATTTTCCTGTAGGAGTATGCTTCATCCACTCTATTTGTTGCTCTGTATGCACTCTGCCATAATGCCATTTCAAACCTGAATGTTTACCTGACTCAATAGAAGGTAAATTGCCAATTGCTTGCTCCACACTTACTATGTTCTGTTTTAAAGGTAAATTCCAAATGGTTCCTTTTTTATTTAACCTAATAATAGCCCTTTTTCTTCTTTGTGGTGTTCCATAGTCTGCAGCATCTAGAATATCAAAATGTATATGATATTCGCTTCCAAACTCATCTTCTAAAATATTCTTAATAGGTGTTAATTTATTATTAATATAAAGTTCTAATTTTAATAAAAACGGGACGTTTTCTATTAAAATATAAGCTGGCTTAAGTTTTTTTATCATCGCTATCACATACATAATGAGATAATTTCTGTTATCAGTAGCCATATTACTAACATCTCGATTTTTTCCTGCTACACTCATACCTTGACAAGGGGGAGATGCAATTAAAAAATCTACTTGATTAGCAAGAGCAACATTTAATACTTTATTAAAAATACTTTTATTTCTAATATCTCCTGTCACCATCTTGTGGTTTGGATAAATTTTTTGATATAAATCAGCTCTTTTTTTTATTAATTCGTTAGCAACTATAATATCAATACCAACTCTCGATAAGAAATATTCTCCTATTCCTGAACCAGAAAAAAGAGATAATCCCCTTATATTTTTTTTCATAAATAACCTATCTATATTTATCATGAAATTAATGATTAAATCTAATTACATGCGATTTTATTTGTAGAATCTTGTCTATTATTTTATAATCAAATTTTCTCGTTTTAGTTCTTCGAATCATTTACCATGAATATCACTTAATAACTTGAATGTACCGCATGATTTTATTTATATTTAAATAGAGAGTAGAGACAGTATAGATGTTGGCTAATCCAAGTACGCTTAAGCTTTGCTAAATAGTCACTTTCTAGATAAGAATTTAAAGAATACATCAAAAGCAATCTGCGTATCACTAGACATTTTTCGATAGTGGCTGATTAGCTGCTTTTCTTTTTCATTCAATTTACTTTCACTCATAGAACCACGAAACATTTCCCCTTCTCCACGCATTAACCAATTCAAATCAACATTCAATACATCACTAATTTTGATTAAAACTTCAGCACTCGGATCACGTTCATTGAGCAAATAGTTCTGAAGGGTGCGATAAGGTACATCAAGTAATTCAGCAAAGGCTTTAATACTTAAGCCTTTATACTCCATCACCTCTCTTAAACGGTTATTTATACTCATTTTTGTATCCCATATTGACTAGTATGTAGTTTTTGAGTATGATTAAATCATCTTATATACCCATATTGTACATTTTTTTAGATTTATGGCACAGCATTTTTTGTTATCTAGCTCTGCAAGAAAATTAAGTCCGCTAAAGATAGCTCAACTATCTGATGCAGATGCATTTTCTTTACTGCATGAATTACGCTGGAGAAGTGAAAGCGAACAAGTTTGCCCTAAATGCGGTGTACAACATCAAGCCTACTTTATCTCTACTCGTAAGCAATGGCGATGCAAGCATTGTAAGCATACCTTTAGTATTACCTCAGGGACGATTTTTGCGAATCACAAGTTACCGATTCAAACTTATTTATTCGGTATCGCCTTATTTGTGAATGCGGTAAAGGGCATTTCCGCTTGTCAGATCTCTCGTGATTTGAATGTTCAGTACAAAACAGCTTTTACGCTCGCGCACAAAATCCGTGAAAGCCTACAAATTCAAAAACAGTTATTTCCACTTTCGGGTGAAATTCATATCGACGGCACTTATGTTCATTCTGCCCCACGCCCTAAAAATAAGAAAAGCGAACGCGTGGACAGACGGTTGAAAGAAAATGTCAATCCGAATAAACGGTCAATTTTGGTGATACGAAGCCGTTATACCGAAGAAGAAACCGCAGAAAACCGGTATTTAGTGGGCGCAAAGAAAACCTTAACCTTTCCGATTTTATCGGAAAATAGCCAAGTCGTGAATAAATTGGCAACAAGCTATATTAAGGCAGGCAGTCGTATTCATGCGGACGAAAACTCCGCTTATGACGAATTGATGATTCACTACGATTTACGCCGTGTGAACCATCAAAAAGAATACCGCAGCGATGAAGGTATCACTAACAATCTTGCGGAAAGCTATTTCAGTCGCTTTAAGCGTATGATTATTGGCACACATCATAAAATCAGCAATAAGTATCTTGATAACTATGCCAACGAATGTGCTTATCGAGAAGATAATCGCCGTGTTGATAATTTAAGCCTATTTAACAGCACGCTTGAGCAATGTCTTGCTACCGACAATACAACAGACTGGCAAGGTTATTGGCAGGGTAATCATAGACAAGCAGAAAGGCTGATAATGTAATGGGAAATAAAATCTACTTTAGCCAAATTCAGGCTAAAATCGACCGCTTGCAGCGTGAACGAACACAGGTGCTAGAACATCTTGAATTAGTCGAAAGAAAAATCCAAAAGCTCAACGATGCCCTTGAAGTGATGGAAGATGAAGCTTTAACTGATGAATACGATACTGAGGTTTATTCATATCGAACCTACAAACATAGATTCCGTGGGAAATTAAGACCAATGGTCTTAGCGGTACTCAAAGCTCAACCCGACCATTATTTCACGGTCAATGAAATTACTGAGATTGTCTTAATAAAAGACAGACAAGACCCTATCGTTCGTCCGAAGCATACGGTTTCGGTGCGTGGTGCGTTAAAACATTGGCTGACAAAAGGCGTAGTAGAACGGTTAGAAAGAGGCGTAACCGATGTCAAATGGCGACTGAAACAAAAATAGCGGATAAATACCGCTATTTTCTATTCCAAAGGCTTTAATCGCCAAGATCTGAAGCAACGTTCAATAATTCCTCTTTTATGTAATTTCACCAGTATTCGATTGACAGTCTTATAGTGCTTATCGCCCATATCAACAAATTGTGGTTTTCCCAACAATGCTAAGGTCTTTTCAGCAATCTCCCCACAAAACATCCAATCGGGATTTTCGCGTAAGACTTGAGCGACTAATCGCATCGTAATCAAGGGCTGCGGTTTTGGTTCTTTCGGCATATAAGGTCGAGCTAATGCGTTAATCTCTTGTGACAAACACTGCATTTGCACCGTCAGCTCATCTTGCTTTTCTTTTAGCTTTAATAGGCGTTCCACTAACTCGTGTT
>JAWHBY010000071.1:0-9512 GCA_032568935.1 Parahaemophilus parainfluenzae | reverse complement strand
GGGTGATCCATTAATGCTTGTACAATTTCCAATACGTTTTCATCAGGGCGAGTTGCTTGTAAAGCAAACCATTTATCCATGACTAAGCCATCATGTTGCCATTTTTGTTCGAAATCTGCTAACAAGGTATCACGACAAGGTAATTCCGCTTTGGTTGCCATATTTAATGCAGCCAACGTATCTGTCATATTATTGGCATTATTATAATGTTTTTGGACTACATTATTACCAAGATTGGTGTAAGCCAAATAACTTAAACAAAGATTACGCATTGCTCGTAAGGCAATATCTTTTTGAGTCACTTGATAATCTTCAAGACGAATATGGGTGTAAATACGCAATAAATCTTCTTTCAAGTATTCTGCAATTTGCACCAACATAAATTCTCTTGCGGCCGCAATGCCATCTGGATCAATCGTTTTAAAGCTTTCTGCAAACTCAATGTCTTTTGGCAAGGTTAGAATTAATGTAGCTAATTCAATATCCTGTTCGTAATTTTCCAATACATGCGCAAGTGCGGTCAAAACATCAGGTGAAATTTCAAAAGCTTCACCTTGTTGGAAATGAGCCACATTACGACGCAATTCTTGAGTAAATAACATTTGTGCTGCATCCCAACGAGCAAATTGGTTATCAGCGAATTTAAGCAAACCTAATAACTGCTCTGTGGTGTAATCATAATCGAGTTTCACCGGTGCAGAGAAATCACATAATAATGCAGGAATTGGTCGACCATAAATGCCATGGAACTCAAACACTTGGTCTTTTTCTGTTATATTTAATACATCACTTAACAATTCACCGTTATGCTGTAACATTTGTTTGGTGCCTTTGGCATCATAAAGTGCAATTTTCAATGGAATATGTAAGTTTACTTTTTCCATTTGGTCCGCTGTTGGTGGCGTAGATTGCGAAACGGTTAAACGATAAGTATGAGTTTGTTCGTCATAGGCATCACTAATCAATAATTCTGGCGTACCTGATTGGCTATACCAACGACGGAATTGTGCTAAATCAACATCATTCGCACGTTCCATTGCGGAAACAAAATCTTCACAGGTTGCGGCTTTACCGTCATTTTCTGCAATATAAAGTTGCATCCCTTTTTGGAAACCTTGTTCACCTAATAAGGTGTGCAACATACGAATCACTTCTGCCCCTTTTTCATATACGGTCACGGTATAGAAGTTATTCATTTCAATGACTTTTTCAGGGCGAATTGGATGTGACATTGGGCTTGCATCTTCGGCAAATTGCACCGTACGTAAGAATTTCACGTTATTAATGCGATTGACTGCACGAGAACCCGTATCAGATGAAAATTCTTGATCACGGAAAACTGTTAAACCTTCTTTCAAACTTAATTGGAACCAATCACGGCAAGTCACACGGTTTCCTGTCCAGTTATGGAAATATTCATGCGCAATCACACTTTCAATGGCAAGGTAATCATCATCGGTTGCCGTTTGTGGATTTGCCAACACAAATTTAGAGTTAAAAATATTCAACCCTTTATTTTCCATGGCACCCATATTGAAGAAGTCCACAGCAACAATCATGTAAATATCTAAGTCGTATTCTAAATTAAAACGCTCTTCATCCCATTTCATCGCTTTTTTCAGACTTTCCATTGCCCAAGAAGCACGATCAAGATTGCCGCGGTCAACATAAAGTTCTAAAGCCACTTCACGACCACTTTTTGTCGTAAAGGTATCTTGTAATAAATCAAAATCACCTGCTACTAAAGCGAATAAATAGCTTGGTTTCGGGAATGGGTCATTCCATTCAACCCAATGACGACCATCCTCTAATTCACCACTTGCAATGCGGTTACCATTAGAAAGCAAGTAAGGATATTTAGATTTATCAGCGGTAATTTTGGTTGTATAGCGAGCTAATACATCAGGACGATCAAGCATATAAGTAATTTGACGGAAACCTTCTGCTTCGCATTGAGTACAAATGCCTTCACCTGATTGATAAAGCCCTTGTAAAGAGGTGTTTTGTGCAGGCTCTAGATTCGTCACAATTTCAAGTTCAAAATTGGCCGCACTTAGATTGGTTAAATCTAACGTTAAACTTTCATGGTCTTGATGATAATGTTTGAAATCTTCGCCATTAAATTTGATAGAAGCAAATTGGAAACCATGACCATCTAATCTTAGGTGTGTTGCTTCGTCGTTTAAACGTTGGAAGGTTGTTTTTGCAGTGACAACGGTATGGTTAGGATCTAATTGAAAATCAAGGAAAATATCCGTAACTGTAAAATCAGGTTGTTTGTAATCTTTTCTATATTTGGCTTTAGCTAACATAATCTGCTCTATTTCTAAGAAAAAAACTCCTATTAGGATAAAATTTTATAACAAAACTTGCAATGTAATTTTCAGTCTTTACCGCATAGCAAACGATTGCTTAAAAGTAGGTAAATATGCTATTCTACACATCGTTTTTTATCAGATAATTTTTTAAAAATATGTCAAATACTGCACAAATTGCTATTGTTATGGGCTCTAAAAGCGATTGGGCAACCATGCAAGAAGCAACTCAAATTTTAGATGAACTCAATGTGGCATATCATGTTGAAGTCGTTTCCGCACATCGAACCCCCGACAAACTGTTTGAATTTGCCGAAAATGCACAAAAAAATGGTTACAAAGTGATTATCGCTGGTGCAGGTGGTGCAGCGCATTTGCCGGGTATGATCGCAGCTAAAACGCTTGTGCCCGTATTGGGTGTGCCTGTTAAAAGCTCTATATTAAGTGGTGTAGATAGTCTCTATTCTATCGTACAAATGCCTAAAGGTATTCCTGTCGGTACCTTAGCAATTGGCCCTGCTGGCGCAGCGAATGCAGGATTACTCGCCGCACAAATTCTTGCTGGTTGGGATGATGCGTTATTTGCTCGCCTACAAGCATTCCGCGAAAATCAAACTAATGTGGTATTGGATAATCCTGATCCGCGTACATAAAACACCTTGCAATTTGACCGCACTTTTTAAAGTGCGGTTGTTTTTTTAGCTAGATTTGATGAGAAATTTTATGCAAAACTCTACCCTATATCCTACCGTTTATGTGCTTGGTAATGGTCAACTCGGCAGAATGTTACGTTACGCCGGCGCACCGTTAGACATTCATGTTCAACCACTTGAGTTTAATGCGCCCGTATTTGATTTACCTAAAGATGCCATCATTACCGCAGAAATTGAACGTTGGGAAAAAACACCGTTAACTGAATTATTAGGTCATCATAAAAATTTCGTTAATCAGAATGTTTTTGGTTTATTAGCTGATCGCCTTACCCAAAAATCTTTACTGGATGAACTCAAGCTCTCTACCTCACCATGGTGTTTATTAAAAGATAAAACGCAATGGCCTGAAGTATTTAAAAACGTGGGCGAAAAAGTCGTGGTAAAACGTCGCACAGGTGGTTATGACGGTCGTGGTCAATGGATTATCACTGAAAATAATCAAAGTGATATCACAGACGATTTATTCGGTGAAGTCATCGCAGAAAAATTTATTCCTTTTGATTATGAAGTCTCTATTGTAGGCGCAAGATTTAAAAATGGTGAAAAACGTTTCTATCCTGTGACACATAACCTACAGCAAAATGGCATTTTACGTTACAGTGTGACAGATGTTTCATTCCTGCAACAACAAAGCCAACAAATTCAGGCTGAATCTATGCTTGGAAAAATCATGGATAAGCTTGAATATATCGGCGTAATGGCAATGGAATGCTTTGTGGTGGGTGATAAATTATTAATTAATGAACTTGCCCCTCGTGTACATAACAGTGGACATTGGACACAACTAGGCTGTGCTATTAGTCAATTTGAATTGCATCTACGTGCTTTATTAGATTTACCCACTCCATCATTACAATCCATTGCACCAAGTGTCATGGTCAATTTAATTGGTACAGAACATAATCCACAATGGTTGAACACGCCTTTCTCCCAGTTACATTGGTATGGTAAAGAAGTTCGTCCAGGTAGAAAATTAGGTCATATCAATATTACGCATACTGACAAAACGATCATTATTCAACAGCTTGAAAAACTTCGTCACGAACTCCCTGAAGATTATCAATCTGGTTTAAATTGGGCGATTGAGAAATTAAAATAATCGAAAAAACAACCGCACTTTTTGATGAATATCTAAAAACATCAAAGTGCGGTTGATTTTTATCAGGTTCTTCTTGATAAAATCTATCGGCTGAAGTATAAAATTACTTATCTCACAACACATACATAAGGAAAAGCTATGTTTGAACATATCAAAGCGGCTCCGGCCGATCCTATCTTAGGCTTAGGCGAAGCATTCAAATCTGAAACGCGTGAAAATAAAATCAATTTAGGCATTGGCGTTTATAAAGATGCACAAGGTACAACGCCGATTATGCGTGCAGTGAAAGAAGCAGAAAAACGCTTATTTGATAATGAAAGAACTAAAAACTACCTGACTATCGATGGTATTGCTGATTATAACGAACGCACAAAAGAACTCCTTTTCGGTAAAGATTCTGATGTAATTCAAGCAAACCGTGCAAGAACTGCGCAAAGTTTAGGGGGCACCGGTGCATTACGCATTGCTGCGGAATTCATTAAACGCCAAACTAAAGCTCAAAATGTGTGGATTAGTACACCAACATGGCCTAACCACAATGCAATTTTCAATGCGGTGGGCATGACAATTCGCGAATATCGTTATTATGATGCTGAACGCAAAGCCCTTGACTGGGAACATTTGCTTGAAGATTTAAGCCAAGCAAGCGAAGGGGATGTCGTACTTTTACACGGTTGCTGCCACAACCCAACCGGTATTGACCCAACCCCTGAACAATGGCAAGAATTAGCTGCGCTTTCAGCGAAAAACGGCTGGTTACCACTCTTTGACTTTGCTTATCAAGGTTTAGCCAATGGCTTAGACCAAGATGCTTACGGTTTACGCGCTTTTGTGGCAAATCATAAAGAATTATTAGTGGCGAGTTCATTCTCTAAAAACTTTGGTTTATACAATGAGCGTGTAGGTGCCTTTACCCTTGTGGCTGAAAATTCAGAAATTGCTTCAACTGCATTAACACAGGTGAAATCAATTATTCGTACCCTCTACTCTAACCCAGCATCTCACGGTGGGGCGACCGTAGCAACGGTGTTAAATGCTCCACAACTTCGTCAAGAATGGGAAAATGAATTAACTGAAATGCGTGAACGTATCAAAAAAATGCGTCATTTATTCGTTCAGTTATTAAAAGAATACGGTGCAGAGCAAGATTTCAGCTTTATCATGGAACAAAACGGTATGTTCTCTTTCAGCGGCTTATCACCTGAACAAGTTGATCGCTTAAAAGATGAATTTGCGATTTACGCTGTTCGCTCTGGTCGTATCAACGTAGCAGGTATCACTGAAGACAATATTCGTTATTTATGTGAAAGCATCGTTAAAGTGCTTTAATCAATAAAAAGTGCGGTCGAATTTGACCGCACTTTTTTCATTTCAACATATCAAAAGAAAAGGCAGATTTTACTCTGCCTTTTTATCAAATAATTACCATTGGTAACCGATGCTTCCACCCCAGTTTACATCACTGCGGGTATTGATACTTGCACCAACTTTAATCGAAACTTTGTTGTTATCAGAATTTCGACCATAACCAACAGCTAATGCATTTTCATTACGATACCCCCCAACACCAACTGAAACTAGGCTTTTACCTACTTCATTTGGTCGTTGTAAGAAAGAAATCGCTGTCGAACCTGCAATACCTGCACGTAATCGATGATCAACGTGATCAATTTTATTGTCTAAACGATTGATGTTGTTATTAATGTTTTTCACTGCATTATCAACATAACGTTTATTTACTGCATCAGTTGAGTCTTTAGGATCTACTACATTTACAATACGATTATTGTGAACATCCAAGCCTCCATGTGCATGAAGAGTACCACCAACGTTAAGATCACCTGTTGTTGTGACATTAGTAAATGTTGGGGTGTCAGATACTGCAACACTCAACACTTTACCTTTTTTATGGGTTAATTTAATATTTCTACCCGCATCAAGCGTCAACTTATCTATTTTTGTTGCAGTAGATTGAACCGTTTCTTCTGTCACTTCATTTACAACAGTACCTTCAGATGCACTTGCAGTCACGTTAAATCCACGACCCGCCGCATTTTTAATTTCATCTTTAGTTTTTTGTGAAAGATCCACTTTATAATTGGTCACTGTAGTTACAGTTACACCGTCTTTTCCAGTAACTTTGGTTGGTTCACCCACTGTTACAGTAATTGCATCAGAACCCGCTTCAACTGATGCTGAAGTATCTTTTGCATTCACTTTAATTTTTGCAGCATTATCGCCATCTTCAACAACGACTTTAGTATTTTCACCATCTACAAAATTTACTTTGCCATGGGTATTAATACGTGATGTTTCTTTACCATTGTTTTGAATGTTAAAGCCTGCATTGTAATAGGCTTGATATAACTGACTACCATTTACCGCATCATTTGAAGTAGCCGTAATTTGACCCGCACCTACATTTTGGATCTGACGAACAAGTGTTCCATCACCGACAGATACTGCGCCTTTTTGAGTTGAAGAAGTACCATTGTAATTAACTGTTGTACCTGTCGCCTTATCGTCAAAAGAAGATAAGGCTTTTGCTGTCTGATCAAAATTATTGGCTGCACTACTTGAATAAGAACCCAATGTCACAGAGTTTTCATGCGTACCTTTAGCTTGAGTACCAATCACAACAGCACTAATCGCAGAGACGTTACTAGATGTACCAAGAGCAATAGCATTAACAGCAGAAGAATTACTATCTTTACCAACCGCAACTGCATTCATTGATGAAGCATTAGCATTAGAGCCAGATGCCAATGCATCACTACCCGAGGCTCTTGATTCAGTACCTAAAGCCATTGAACTTTCACCACTAGCTTCTGCGCCATTACCTAATGCTGAAGCCTGAAAAGCGCTTGCTTTAGCATCATTACCTACAGCAGTCGAAACGATTGCACTTGCATTAGCTAAAGTACCTAAAGCCGTTGCACTTTGAGCGCCAGCATAAGAACGACGTCCTAATGCAGTCGATTCTCTTCCTTCAGTAACTGCAGCTGAGCCGATAGCAATAGAATTATCAGCTCTAGCCGATGCTCCAACACCTAATGCGCTAGCCCCTGCCGCAGAAGCAGATGCGCTATTACCAAAAGCAGAAGCACTCTGTGCAATAGCCTTCGTAGCTAGACCTATAGCGGTCGCTGTTGAACCTGTTGCATTTGCATTTGCGCCAAAGGCTGAAGCTCCTTCACCATCGGCATAAGATGCAGCTCCCACTGCTGTTTGGCTATTTCCTCCTTTTTTCTCATTAGAGGTTTTTGCCATCAATCCGATAACAACCGAGTTTGAACCTTTACCACTTGAAGCACGCTCACCAATCGTCACACCATATTGAGAATTACCCGTAGCCTGATCTCCCAAGGTTACTGACCAACGTCCTGTATTTGTAGCACTATTACCAATTACTATACTCTCAGTACCTTCAGATTTTGCGTTATTACCTAAAACAACAGAATCTCCCGCCTTACCTATACCAGCAAAAGCGCTAGCCCCTTTTCCTCCAACGATATTGCCATTGTTATCCAATACAACATTAGTCTCAGCTAATACATTTGTTGTAATACCTGTCAAAAATACAGTACCAATAATTGTAGTTACTCTTTTACGCTTATCTGTTTGAAATGATTTAGCAACAGATTTGCTAAGTTCAGAAACAGCAACCCAACATTGACTAACCGTGTTCCAAATGATTTTAAAGATATGATTCATAATAAATTCCTTAGTAATATCATTATCAAAATTTAAATAAAAATGCTTTTGAATTAAATAGTATGCTTATAATATAACACTGATTACAGCCAATATTAACTTATATTTAAATATCAATAAAAATAAAATTAAATATAATTTACTATATATTTAATATAAATATTTTTTATTATAATAAAAAAATGGCCATAAAAATGACCATATTTTCATATTGAATTACCACTTCTCTAACGCTTCTTTATCGCTCTCTCTAGCTTCAATCCAACGTTCACCTTGATTGGTTTGTTCTTTCTTCCAGAATGGGGCTTTGGATTTTAAGAAGTCCATAATGTATTCGTTGGCATGATAGGCGTCACCTCGGTGAGCGGAACTGATACCAACTAAAACAATTTCATCCCCAGTATGCAAAAATCCCACGCGGTGAATCACTGACACTCGTTGAATATCCCAACGCGCTTTCGCCTGTTCTACAATTTCACGCAAGGCTTTTTCTGTCATGGCGGGATAATGTTCTAAGTATAAGCTAGATACCTCATCACCTAAATTAAGATCACGTACTTTACCCACAAAAATAACCGTTGCGCCAACCGAATGTTGCTCAGAAAGCCATTGATAAACGGCATTTTGATCGAAGGGCTGTTCTTGTACTGAAATTTGAATATCCGTCATTTAGCCTCCAGTTACAGGTGGGAAAAACGCAATTTCATCTCCATTTTTTACCGCACTTTCTAAAGGCATCAAAGTTTGATTAATCGCTACTAAAAGCTTCCCTTTTTCTAACGCTAACGCCCATCTATCACCTTTTTGAGCGAGGTATTCACGCACCGCCTCAGCTGTAGCAAAATCGCCTTCAAGCAGAATAGAATCTTCCCCAATTAATTCACGAGTTTGAGCAAAAAATAAAACATTTAACATCCTATTTTTCCTCCGCAATAAAATGACCAGATTTTCCACCGCTCTTTTCTAACAGGCGAACGTGCTCAATTACCATGTCTTTTTGTACGGCTTTACACATATCGTAAATGGTTAAGGCTGCCACACTCGCCGCCGTTAATGCTTCCATTTCTACGCCAGTTTTTCCGGTTAATTTACAAAGCGATTGAATGCGAACTTGATGAGTTTCAAGTAACGGTTCTAAATTCACTTCTACTTTAGAAAGTAATAAGGGATGGCAAAGCGGGATAAGTTCCCAAGTGCGTTTTGCCGCCTGAATACCTGCAATACGTGCTGTAGCAAATACATCACCTTTGTGATGTTTGCCTTCCACAATCATGGAAAGCGTTTCTTTTGACATGGTTACAATGGCTTCAGCACGAGCTTCGCGAACTGTCTCTGCTTTTGCAGAAACATCCACCATATTGGCCTCGCCTTGAGAATTGATATGCGTAAATGTAGTCATAATAAAATAAAGTGCGATTAAAATATTGAATGTTTTAAATATGCAACAAAAGAAAGCGGATAAATATTACAATTCACTACTTTGCTTTTTTAGCCGCCAATAGAAGCTAAATGATTTCTTACACCACTATCACCGATATGCAAATAATGATGTTCACGTTTGCCTTGCAATGCAGAAAAAATACGTGCTTGCAAAATATCTTGCTGTTCATGGGATTGCAATAAATCACGTAATTCAATGCCTTCTTCGCCGAATAGACAGAGATGAAGTTT
>JAWHBY010000070.1:0-9513 GCA_032568935.1 Parahaemophilus parainfluenzae | reverse complement strand
ATAAAGCCTCGTTATTACACATTACGGCGATGATGTTACTCAGAATTGAGCAACAAAAAATTCGCATATTAAAAATGAGCCGAGATTTTACAGATTTACCGACAGATAAGCTAGCAGATTTGAAAAACAACAAAAATTTTGACCGCACTTCTTTGCGATCAGCATCGCAAAAATCAAAAAAATGAAAGAAAAAAGTGCAGTTAAAAAACTTCAAATTTTTTCTCTTTCACACATCCCAAAGCCCTACAAAAACTGATAGAATGTGCACTTCGTTTTATTCTCTGAGTTAGCTATATTGAAGATATGTTAAAAAAAGTTCTTTCTGTATTGTGTTTAGTGCCTGCAGTCGCAACGGCACAATCTTATATTGTGTATGATTTCACTCATGATAGAGTGTTAGAAAGTAGCTCACCCAATCATGTGCAACCCATCGCCTCTGTCACCAAATTAATGACGGCGAATGTGTTTCTTGAAAATAATCGAAATGCAAACTGTACTGCATCGATTAGTGACGATGATTACGATTACATCAAAGGCACTCATACAAAATTACCTAAATATACGCCGATTTCTTGTAATGAATTGTTAAAAGCAATGCTCGTTCATTCTGATAACTATGCTGCTCATGCACTTTCTCGTTCTGCAGGCATGAGCCGCTTACAATTCATCCAAAAAATGAATGAAAAAGCTCGAGAATTAGGCATGCGCTCTACTCGCTTTTCAGATAGCTCAGGTTTATCTGATAGCAACATTTCAAGTGCAATGGATTTGGTTAAGCTAGCCAAATACTCACTCAACAAAACTCAAATTAAAAACCTTTCTAATATGCCGAGTGCCTTCATTCAAGCAGGAGGACGTAGTGTTTTCGTCAAAAATACCAATAAATTAGTGCGTGAAGAAGTTTTCGATGCGGCAGTTAATAAAACCGGCTATATCCGCGAATCTGGCTATAATTTAGTCTTCGTAAACAAAAATCCATGTAATCACTCGACTATCGGCGTGATTAGTTTAAATAACCATTCATCTGCCTTTCGTACTAACTTTACTAAAGGAAAATTAGAACAATACGGTTGTATCGCAGGACGTAGCATGCACAACTTTACCGTTGATGAAGCCCAATATGAAGAAGGCTATGATGAAGCGGGTATGGATCGCCTAATCCAACAAGTTGGTGGTTAATCATTTCAAAAAGAGCGGTCAATTTTGCACAAAATTTTCCGCTTTTTAATTTTAATCACCTATCGATTTGATAATTATTTTCATTTGAAAATCTTATAAAAAATGATATTATTCTGCAGAATGCTAATCAATCATTATTTTTGAGGAGATCTCATGAAGCATTTATTTAAAAGCCTATCTGTTATCGCTCTAGGTTTAGCAGCTTTACAAGCCGAAGCGAAATTTAAAGTGGTGACCACATTTACGGTTATTCAGGATATCGCACAAAATGTTGCGGGCGATGCCGCGACGGTGGAATCTATCACCAAACCTGGTGCAGAAATTCACGAGTATGAACCGACCCCTAAAGATATTGTAAAAGCTCAATCTGCTGATTTAATTTTATGGAACGGATTAAATTTAGAGCGTTGGTTTGAGCGTTTCTTCCAAAATATCAAAGATAAACCAGCCGTTGTGGTAACCGAAGGCATCACGCCACTTTCTATTTATGAAGGCCCTTATAAAGATGCGCCTAACCCACACGCTTGGATGTCGCCATCTAATGCGTTGATTTATGTCGAAAATATCAAAAATGCATTAGTTAAATACGATCCGCAAAATGCTGATACTTATCAAAAAAATGCAGCGGCGTATGCAGAAAAAATCAAACAGCTCGATAAACCTTTACGTGAAAAACTCTCACAGATTCCTGCCGATCAACGTTGGTTAGTGACCAGTGAAGGTGCTTTTAGTTATTTAGCGAAAGATTACGATCTCAAAGAAGGCTATTTATGGCCAATTAACGCTGAACAACAAGGTACGCCTCAACAAGTGCGTAAACTTATCGATTTAGTGAAAAAAAATCACATTCCAGTGGTATTTAGTGAAAGTACCGTGTCAGCCAAACCTGCTCAACAGGTAGCGAAAGAAAGCGGTGCTAAGTACGGCGGCGTACTTTATGTCGATTCCCTTTCTGCTGCTGATGGCCCTGTACCGACTTATATTGACTTACTGAATGTCACTGTATCCACCATAGTCAAAGGATTTGAAAAATAATGACTGAACTTTCCGCTTCGATTTCCGTTAATGATGTAACCGTACGTTACAACAACGGGCACACTGCAATTTATGATGTTACCTTTGCATTACAAAGGGGGACAATCTGTGCTCTTGTCGGCGTAAATGGGAGCGGAAAATCAACGCTATTCAAAAGCATCATGGGATTAATCAAACCACAGCAAGGCAATATTTCGCTTTGTGGTTTGCCAATTAATCTAGCGTTGAAACAAAATTTGGTCGCCTATGTGCCGCAAGCGGAAGAAGTCGATTGGCAATTTCCAGTCTCCGTTTATGATGTTGTCATGATGGGGCGTTATGGCTATATGAACTTTTTGCGTATTCCAAAAGCGGAAGATAAACAAAAAGTGCTCGAAGCGATGCAACGAGTAAACATCGAGCATTTAGCTGAACGACAAATCGGCGAGCTTTCTGGTGGACAGAAAAAACGCGTATTTTTGGCTCGAGCATTAGCACAACAAAGTAAGATTATCTTACTCGATGAGCCTTTTACGGGTGTAGATGTTAAAACTGAAAATGCTATTGTGGAACTCCTTCGCCAATTACGTACTGAAGGCCATTTAATTTTAGTTTCTACTCATAACTTAGGCTCTGTACCAGATTTCTGTGACCAAGTAGTGATGATTAACCGTACTGTGATTGCTGCCGGCAAAACAGAAGATACATTTAATCAGCATAATTTGGAAAAAGTCTTTGGTGGTGTATTACGACACATCAAATTATTAGGTGAAGATCTGCATAATGATGAAGATAAACGTGCGGTAACCGTGCTTACGGATGATGAACGTCCCGTTGTCTTCTATGGTGAAACCAAAAATGATCCGCCAGCAACGGCTGTAAAATCTTGTCGTCTGCCTCCGTCTGACAAGGAATAAGCTATGCTTGAATATTTACTGGAACCTTTCTCCTATGAATATATGCAAAAAGCCATGTGGATAAGTACCGCAGTCGGTGGCATTTGTGCCTTTCTTTCTGCCTATTTAATGTTGAAAGGTTGGTCATTAATTGGTGATGCGCTTTCTCATTCCGTGGTTCCAGGTGTGGCGATAGCTTATGCCTTTTCACTCCCCTATGCTTTAGGTGCTTTTTTTGCCGGCATTTTGGCCGCACTTTCCATTTTATGGATCAAATCCATTTCTAAACTCAAAGAAGATGCTGTTATCGGCTTTATTTTCAGCACATTCTTTGCCTTGGGATTGTTGATTATTTCTCTGAATCCAACTTCAATAAATGTGCAAAACATCATTCTCGGTAATATCCTTGGTATTGCTGATGAAGATATTTATCAAGTCGCAATTATTATGCTGATCTGCTTAGTTTTATTACTGATTTTTTGGAAGGATCTGTTACTGATTTTCTTTGATGAAACGCAAGCAATAACAGTTGGACTTTCGCCACTGTTTTACAAAGTTCTCTTTTTTACTCTCTTGAGTGCTTGTGTCGTTGCGGCATTACAAACTGTCGGGGCGATTTTAGTGATTGCGATGGTAATCACACCTGGCGCAACCGCCTATTTACTTACTGACAAGTTCAAAACTCTTATCAAAATTGCCGTAGCATTAGGCGCAATCACTGGTTTCGTCGGTGTCTATTTAAGCTATTATCTGGATGGCACAACAGGTGGTGTCATCGTGACATTGCAAACCTTGTTATTTTTATTGGCTTTTCTATTCTCACCTAAATACGGATTAATCAGTCAAAAACGACGTAAGGTGGTGGATTATGACTGAGATGTTCGCCATTTTCGTTGAGCCATTTCAATTTACCTTCATGCAAAATGCGCTACTCACCGCATTAGTGGTTGCCGTCATCTGTGCACTACTCTCTTGCTATTTGGTGTTGAAAGGATGGTCATTGATGGGGGATGCCATTTCTCATGCTGTCCTACCTGGCATTGTCTTAGCTTTTTTAGCTGGTATTCCATTAGTCATTGGTGCATTTGTCTCAGGTATTGCCTGCGCCTTAGGGGTAGGTTATTTAAAAGAAAACAGCCGTATCAAAGAAGATACCGCAATGGGGATTGTATTTTCGGGAATGTTTGCCATTGGTTTGGTGTTGTTCACTAAAATCCAAACCTCACAACATCTCACACACATCTTATTCGGTAACGTATTGGGTGTAAGCCGACAAGAGCTGATACAAACGGCTATCATCGCCTTGATCATTTTTATTTTGCTTGGCTTAAAACGTCGTGATTTTCTGCTTTATTGCTTTGATCCGAGCCATGCCCGTGTTGCAGGGCTCTCACCTAAATTATTGCACTATGGCTTGCTCACATTACTCGCGCTCACTATTGTGAGTACGATGCAAGTCGTTGGGGTTATTTTGGTCGTAGCGATGCTCATTGCGCCTGGCATCACTGCGCTAACCCTAACAAATCGCTTCGATAAAATGCTTGTTATCGCAATCATCAGTGCTGTAACTGCAAGTCTATTAGGCGTGCTACTTAGCTATCATTTTGATGCGTCCACTGGTGCATGCATTATTTTGTTACAAGCTTTATTTTTCTTAATTGCACTGGTTTATAGCAAAATAAAAGTGCGGTTAAATTTCTAAATAGAAAAGCTAACAGAGATGTTAGCTTTTTTTATTAGGGATTGAGTTTCAGCAATGCCAGGGCTTCATAATGCGCTGTATGCGGGAACATATCAAATAATTGAATTTGAGTAAGTTTATAATTGGTTAGATGCTGCAAATCTTTTCCCATGGAAATCGCGTTACAGCTGGAATAAAGAATAAAGTGCGGTTGCATTTCATTGAGAAACTCAGCGAGTTCCCTTCCGATACCTCGACGAGGCGGGTTGACGATCACCAAATCTGGTTTGTTTTCATCTTGTGTTAAAGCAAAATTAGCCGCATCCAAAGATTGGAATTTAACGTTGTTTAGCCCTAACACCTGAGCGGATTGAGTCGCCGCTTGAATAGCAGATGGGGAAATTTCAATCCCGGTCAATTCCACTTCTTGTTGATGTTTATCCTGTAAAGCTTTAGCGCAATGAAGTCCAAAACCTCCAACGCCACAAAAGAGATCCCAGAGTTTAGTAATTGATAAATCTTGCACCCAATCTTGCGCTGTTGCATATAGCCCTTGTGCTACCAGTGGATTCGTTTGGAAGAAACCTTGAGGGCGAATAAATAGCGGAATACCGTTAAAGCTCTCTGATAAGGTGTGCTGGTCCGTCAAAAAGATTTCTTTCTCGCCTTCTAAGATCGCAGCATGATTAGGTTGGATATTCACACTCACCACTTCAAGCTGTGGCAATTTTTCCAATAAACCTGCAAATTCACGTTGAATTAACGGCAATTTAGTTTCTGAACGCAATACAAAACGCAACATCAATTTTTTTGTATGTTGGCTTTCTGTGAGCAGAATATATTTGAGCTCACCTTTTTGCTTAGCCACGTTATAAGGGACTAAACCAGCGCGTCCAATGAAATCTTTTAAAATCGGAAAGAGTTCAGCAAAGCGTTGTGGATAAAGCGGACAATCACATAAATCCACCGCACTTTGTGGATCATTCGGGTCTTGTAAAATACCTAGAATGGGGCGTTCCACCGCGCCACTTATAACCATTTTCGCTTTATTACGAAAGGCCGACTCGGAGGAATAAAAAGGCGGATGCCAAATTAAATTATCACAATCTAATTTGGCAAGTTGTTGTTTAAGATGCTCTTCTTTCTTGGCGAGTTGCTGTTCATAAGGCATTTCAAGCCATTGACAAGAACGGCAATTGCCTTTTTGATAATGATGGCAATCAATCATTTAGAAGCAAGCCACTCTTGTTGAAGTGCGGTCAGTTTTTGATGATTTTCAATCCAACGTGAAGTTTTGGTGAGTTCTGACCAATCAAAGGATTTTTGTTTAAAGAGCGATTTCAAGCGAGTTTGGCGTGCTGCAAAATGCTCCGTTGTTTCCTCTAACTTGAGATTATCAAGCACTTGAATGACACCTTCACGCTCATTACAAAGCAATAATAAGTCACAACCAGCATTCAAGGCTTTTTCACTGCGAGCCACAAAATCACCCATAAAGCCTGCGCCTTTCATGCCTAAATCATCAGAGAAAATTGCCCCCTGGAAGCCCAGCTGTTTACGCAAAATTTCTTTTAACCAATAACTCGAACCACTTGCTGGTTGACTATCACATTGTGCATAAATCACATGAGCCGGCATAATCGCATCGAGCTTACTCTGTTGAATTAATTGCTGGAATGGCAAAATATCATGATTAAAAATCACGTCTTTTGCTCGCTCATCATAAGGCGTTTCAAGATGAGAATCAGCTAAAACATGACCATGTCCTGGGAAATGTTTTCCTGTTGTTGCCATGCCTGCTTGGTGCATACCATCAATAAAAGCAGCTGCCAAATTGACCGCACTTTTTACATCGCAGCCAAAACTACGATCGCCAATCGCACGACATTCATGCCCCAAATCCAACACCGGAGCAAAACTCAAATCAATATCTAGTGCCACCATTTCAGCCGCCATTTGCCAGCCCGCTTCTTTTGCTATTTGCTGTTGCTGAGTTGAATCCTCAACTAATGCCGCAAAAGCCTGCATCGCAGGGAGCTGAGTGAAACCTTCACGGAAACGTTGCACGCGACCACCTTCCTGATCGACCGTGATCAATAAAGGCTTTTTCACTCGTTGACGAATGGATTTGATTAGCGCTTGAACTTGCTGACGATCATAAAAATTGCGGGTAAATAAAATCAAACCGGCAACTAAAGGATGTTCCAGTAATTCAACTTCTTCTTGTTTGAGTTCATAACCTTCAAGGTCAATTAATAATGTGGACATAAACTATTGTAAATAAAGACGATAATTGGTGCTTTCTGTGCTTGGTTTTGGTAGTTCAAACACTTTCTTTTCTTGCGGTTGCAATAAAATATTGCCTGATTGGCTTTCTTGCTGATTTGGCCAAACTTGCGTTACACCTTGTGTGTTATACCAATAAAGATGGTAAAGCACATTGAGCTGTTGCGTAGTTTTATTTTTTAAAGCCGCGGTATTATCCGACAAATCGACATCTAAAGCCGGTGCTAAATTTGCCGCCATATTTAAAATTGGCTTATTGGTTCCCACAATATTTGGTGTAGATGAACAAGCAGTTAAAAATAATACCGTTGCTGTAATGAGGATCTTTTTCATTATTTCGCCAACATTCTACCTAAAGGTTCACCACCAACAAGATGCATATGGATATGGAATACTTCTTGTCCACCGTGTTTATTACAGTTCACGATTAAACGATAACCGTCTTCGGCAATACCTTCTTCTTTAGCGATTTTAGCCGCGACCGTAAATAAGCGACCTAAGGTGACTTCATCTTGTTCTGTCACATCATTAACCGTTGGAATCACTTTATTTGGGATAATCAAAATATGGGTTTTCGCTTGTGGTGAAATATCACGGAATGCGGTCACTAATTCATCTTGATAAACAATATTGGCAGGAATTTCTTTGCGAATAATTTTGCTGAAAATGGTTTCTTGAGCCATAGTCTTCTCCTTATTTTATATAAAAAAGTGCGGTCAAAATTTACCGCACTTTGCTTTTATTTTCCATCAGAAATTGATGATGAATGATATTTCAATCGGCTTAGTGAGCTGCACCTTCTTCTGAATCATCTTGATTAATAAAGGTATTATTAATCTCAATTTGTGCTTTTTCACGTAATGCTTGCATTAACTGTCCTTGCAATTCACCTTGACGTGCACGAACAAGTTGCGTGCTAAATTTCGCTAATTCTTGCTCACTTAAAGTAGGTTCTTCTACACGTTCAAGGGCAACCACAACCACATCACCTTTGCTGTTCCGAGCAACTTGATACGCCGCTTTATCATCTTGTGGTTTAGCAATAGCAAACACACCTTCATAAAGCATTGGATCTTTATTATCCATTAACGTAAAGGTTTGTGGTTCACTAAAACTAATGCCTGCTGGTAATTTTGTAGAATCAGTAGATAGTGCTTTAACCGCTTGCTCTGCTTTTTCAGCTAATACTTTATCGGCTTTTTCACGTTTTAAGAATTGCTCAATCGTTGATTTTGCTTCATCAAGGCTTTGTAAACCTTCAGCTTTATGATCCACGACACGTACCACTACAAATTCATTTTCACCTACAGTTAATGGCTCAGAATTTGCACCACCGTTTGCAATATCAGATTCAAAAATAGCAGAAGTCACATTTGGGAAATTTAATGCCGCAGGGACATTGTTTTTACCAAAGTAATCCGTTTCTTCCACTTTCACACCTGCAGCATCCGCTACCGCAGCTAATGAATCACTGCTTTCGGCTGCTTTTTCACGAACGGCTTTTTCTACTGCTTGGAAACGGCTTTCTGCTAAGTTTTTACGCACAGTATCCGCGATTTGTTCTTTCACTTCTTCTAAAGTACGTTCTTTACGATCTTGCACTAAAATAATATGGTAAGCCCCATCCACATTAACCGGTGTGCTGTATTGACCAACATTTAACAATAATGCTGCATCTTCAAAGTTTTTCGGTAATTCGTTGTCTTTTACCCAACCTAATTCACCGCCTTGAGCACCAGAAAGTTTATCAATGGATTTTGTTTTTGCTAACTCAGCAAAATCAGCGCCTTTTTTCAGTTCTTGATAAACGGAATCCGCTTCTTTCTCAGTTGATAATTGAATATGTGCTAATTTTTGGCTAATGAATTGCGCTTTATTTTCTTGATAATATTGTGCAATTTGTGTTTCAGTGACAGGTTGTAACTTACCTAATTCATTTGCTGAGACGTGAATATATTGCACTTTCGCTTGTTCAGGTTGAACAAGTGATTTCGCATTCGCATCGTAATACGCTTTAATTTCTTCGTCCGTTACTTTTTGTTTTGCAATTTCATCGGCTAATGGAAGAGTTGCAAGACGAGCGATACGTTTTTGGAAAAAGACTTGTGCGTTATCTTTCACTTGAGCCGGCACGACAAACTCACTGTCAGCCAAACCGTTTTGCATTTGTTCAAGTGTTAATGCATTACGTAAAATTGCCGCATAAGTATCGGATGTTAAACCATTTTGAGTCAATAATTGTTGATAACGCGCGTTATCAAATTTACCGTTAGATTGTAAGTTAGGATCGCTTACTATCGCACGTTTGATCATCTCATCACTTACTCCTAATTTTAATTCTTTCGCATATTGACGGATTAATTCTTGATCCACCAAACGTTGAATTAAATTTTGACGAAGTGTAGTCACAAATTCCACAGAGTCAGTTTTCGCTAGGAAGCTCTCGCCTTCTTGTTG
>JAWHBY010000069.1:0-9727 GCA_032568935.1 Parahaemophilus parainfluenzae | reverse complement strand
CATGTGTATTTAATCGGTATGGAAGAGGGGATTTTGCCGCATCAAACCAGTATTGATGAAGACAATGTGGAAGAAGAACGCCGTCTAGCTTATGTGGGCATCACGAGGGCACAACAAACGC
The DNA here is from genome assembly GCA_032568935.1 of Parahaemophilus parainfluenzae. Classification (GTDB taxonomy): domain Bacteria; phylum Pseudomonadota; class Gammaproteobacteria; order Enterobacterales; family Pasteurellaceae; genus Haemophilus_D; species Haemophilus_D parainfluenzae_AE. The sequence goes on along the minus strand of JAWHBY010000069.1, from coordinate 9,606 downwards.
TGACTTTTTCTCTTTGTCGTGAGCGGCGTCAGTTTGGTGAGTTAATTCGCCCAGAGCCGAGTCGTTTTTTGGCTGAGTTGCCACAAGATGATGTGCAATGGGAAAAAGATAAGCCAAAATTAACGGCAGAGCAGAAGCAACAACAAACTTCTAGTCAGCTTGATCGCCTGCGGGAAATTTTAAAAGGCTAGAGATGATTAAAATTAAAGTGCGGTGAGAAATTTATTTGTTTTTTCAATCGCACTTTATTTATGCAAAATGTAGATAAATCAAGCAACCAAAACGGCTTTTACAAAAAATGATTTGACTTATTTTCAAAAAAACGTATTATACCGCCCACACACCGAATGTGGTGAGATGGCCGAGTAGGCTGAAGGCGCTCCCCTGCTAAGGGAGTATGGGGTCAAAAACTCCATCGAGGGTTCGAATCCCTCTCTCACCGCCATTTGTTGTTAGTTTTATTTATTCTGCACCCGTAGCTCAGCTGGATAGAGTACTCGGCTACGAACCGAGCGGTCAGAGGTTCGAATCCTCTCGGGTGCGCCATTTTAAATCGGCTCTATCAAGTTAAAATGGTCGGGAATAATAAAACATCACTACGCACCCGTAGCTCAGCTGGATAGAGTACTCGGCTACGAACCGAGCGGTCAAAGGTTCGAATCCTTTCGGGTGCGCCATCTTCTCTCTTCAAACTTTCTTTTTATCAAAAATAATTAACGCTTTATTTAGTTATTTTTCTCGATCATCAATCGTTTTTAATAAATAATTTCCTTGTACATCTGTGACACTTCTAAAACCGACATTCGTGATTTTATAAGGGAAATTTGTCTTATATTCGACGTTATCGTGGTGATGGCCATGGAAAACGTGTCTTACCCCTAATTTTTCTGCGAGTTGATTAATCACACGAAATCCCATTGGATGGGGCTTTGGTGCTTCATGGCAAATCAGAATATCGGCTTGTTCGTTTTCAATGGCTTCGATATCAGAAGGGAAAATAGACGTGCGATGACGTAATGGTACACCGCCACGCCAAATTTTTTCTTGTGGGCTATATTGGCAATAGTGGATAGGGTCAAAGTACATTGGCTTGTTTGGCGGCATCCAGATTTGTCCGCGGAATACGCCCCCTAAGCCGGCAATGCGCTGCCCTTGAATTTCAACAACACGATTATGCAAATTACGCGATTTCCAATGTGTACCCCAAATCGCCTCAAATGCGGTGACGGTTTTGCTGTCATGATTACCGTGAATAAACCAAATATCACAATATTTTGCGAGTTTATCTAATTCATCAGGCGAAGAAAGTTGCAAGTCGCCCAAAATAATCAAGGCAACGTTGTCATTTTCTTGCACGAAAGGATAAAGATGTTCATAACTTCCGTGTGGATCGCCTGCGAATAAAATCATCTTATTTCTCGGTGGTCAATATGCGTTTTGTGTGTTGTAAACCTTCAAGTTCTTCATCATTTAACACTTTTTCTACAACAGATTTTACTTGGTTATAACGGTCTAGATAACTTGGTGATTCAATTTCAATGTAAGGCACTTTGTATTTATCTAACAATTTCTTCAATAACTGTTGGAATTGTTGACGTTGTTTTTGGTTACCTAAACTACGTAAGCCATCATCCACCCATTTTGTGTTGTTTTTCAATAAAATGGTGACATCAAACGGGTATTCTTTGATCATGGAATCTAAGAACGGATGCGCCTTACCTTCATATTGAATACAAAAAGCTTGCGTGGTAATGAAGTCAGTATCAATAATTGCCACTTTATGGGCATGACGCACCGCATAATCAATATAGCGTTGGTGACCTAGTGCCATTTGTGGATAGTCAGAATATTGCATGGCTTGCTCATCGCCACCTAATTTTTCGAAGACATATTCCCGACCATATTCCCAGGCAGAGGTGGTATTAAATACGGCAGCCAGTTTGCTGACTAACACGCTTTTACCGCTGCTTTCACCACCTAAAATGGCAATGGTTTTGGCAAAGAACGGACGAACTTCTTTCGGAATGAACTTCCAATATTGGAAAGGTGTAGTACGAATTTTCGTTGCGGATACGTTAAAGAAGGAGCGGTCAGGATCCACTAAAGAAACTTCAAGACCTAAGTATTTTTCGTATGGTGCTTTGTCTTGTGGTTCACTACTAAAAACCATCGTCGGGGTAAATTGTTTTTCTTCAAATAGATTTTTTACCGCCTCACTCCAAGCTTGCCAACCATTCGGATAACTTGGAATGCCATCCTCAACTAAGTGATGAATAAAAATTTGATTTTTTTGATATTTAAAGATTTGCTGCATCCAGCGAAGACGATCTTGTACCGTCGGCATACGCTTCATTTTACTATCATAAAACAGCTTTAAATCGCGTTCGGTATCGCTACAGACAATCACGTGAAGCTCATCCACTTTACTGAATGCTTCATAAATCATATTAATATGGCCGGTGTGAACAGGGTAGAATTTTCCAAAAATCACACCCACTTTTTTATCGTGTTTGTTCGACATAATGTATCCTTCGCTAAATCGCCACCGCATAGTGACAGTATAGCCCTATTTTATGCAATCTTTGTGCAAATAAAAACATTTTTCATTGAATGATTTTTTACCGCAACATTTTGCGTTATACTACGGCTTGCATTCTCAGGGCAGGGTGAAATTCCCTACCGGTGGTAACAGCCCACGAGCACTTAAAAGTGCGGTCAATTTTGATTGCGTTTTACAAAATTGTTTCGCTTTGTCCTTTTAAGGTTAGCAGATTTGGTGAAATTCCAAAGCCGACAGTATAGTCTGGATGAAAGAGAATAAAACGGATTGGGTTCCCAATTCCGTCCTATTTATTTGCATTTCTCAGCCCTGATTCTGGTTAATTTTAACGTAACAACAAAGGAAATTACGATGAATCAGTCAATTTTATCTGCATTTGGTGCGACCGGTGAAGAACGGGTGATTAACGCATTGAACGCATTCAAACAAGGTAATGGCGTATTAGTATTGGATGATGAAGATCGCGAAAATGAAGGCGATTTAATTTTCCCTGCAGAAACGATTACTCCAGAACAAATGGCAAAACTTATTCGTTATGGCAGCGGTATCGTGTGTTTATGTATCACCGATGAACAATGCAAACAGCTTGATTTGCCACCGATGGTTGAGCATAACAATAGCGTGAATAAAACCGCGTTTACTGTGACGATTGAAGCGGCAGAAGGTGTGTCAACAGGTGTATCGGCACAAGATCGTGTTACCACAATCAAAGCGGCAATTGCAGATCAGGCGAAACCGACAGATCTTCACCGTCCAGGACATGTTTTCCCATTACGTGCGGCAGAAGGTGGTGTTTTAACTCGTCGCGGTCATACTGAAGCCTCAGTTGATTTAGCACGTTTAAGTGGCTTTAAACCAGCGGGTGTGATTTGTGAAATTACGAATGATGATGGCACTATGGCTCGCGCACCAGAAATTATCGAATTTGCGAAAAAATTTGGTTATGCGGTGTTAACAATCGAAGATTTAGTGGCATATCGTCAAAAACATCATTGCTAATTAAATTCTCAGAAAACAAAAGTGCGGTCAGAAAATCTGTTAAATTCTGACCGCACTTTACATTTTATAGATTTAATTGGTTTCCACAAAGCTTAATGCTGTTTCAACCACTTCAATGCCCGCGCCTTGTTTAAAGGCATTTTCACTTAGATAGCGTCGCCATTGTCTTGCCCCTTTGCAGTTTTGAAATGCACCGAGCATATGTCGAACGATATGATTTAAATAAACGCCTTGGCTCAGTTGTTTTTCAATATAAGGGAACATGGCTTCCACCGCTTGTCTTGGGGTGACGATATCTGCATTAGCATTAAAAAGCATTTGATCAACATAGCCTAGCAACGATGGATTTTGATAAGCCTCACGCCCAACCATCACACCATCCACAAATTGCAAATGATGTTTCATTTCTTCGATGGTTTTAATGCCGCCATTAATTGCAATGGTCAACTGCGGAAAGTCTTTCTTTAATTGATAAACACGATAATAATCTAAAGGGGGAATTTCTCGATTCTCTTTTGGGTTTAATCCTGAAAGCCAGGCTTTTCGTGCATGAACAATAAATTCTTGGCAGCCTGCATGATGGACTTTTTCGATAAAATCGCAGAGAAATTCATAGCTATCCAAATCATCAATGCCGATACGCGTTTTCACGGTCACAGGAATATTCACGACACGTTGCATTTCTGCAATACATTCTGCTACTAAATCTGCTTTTGCCATCAAACAAGCCCCAAACATACCATTTTGCACGCGATCGGAAGGGCAGCCCACATTCAGATTAATTTCATGATAGCCTCGTTCTTCGGCTAATTTGGCACAATGTTTAAGCTGTGCGGGATCACTTCCACCGAGTTGTAAGGCTACTGGGTTTTCTTGCAAATCAAAATCTAAATGATCGTATTTCGCATGAATAATGGCGGGAGCCGTAACCATTTCAGTATAAAGCAACGCATTTTTACTAAATTGACGATGAAAATAGCGACAATGGCGTGTCGTCCAATCTAACATTGGCGCAACGGAAAAGCGTCCACGATAAAAGTGCGGTTGGTTTTCTGACATATATTATTTCTCTTGAATCTCGTTACGGCGCAGATCTTCTGCTTGTTGTTCCTGCATTCGTTGACGGAAACGTCCAGCCGCAAAGTGGTAAAAAGGTTTTGGACTAAATTGGCGCGAAATTATGGAGGCAATGATACTGGAAATCAAGAGCCAAATCAGTACAGGTTGAGCCCCCGTCATTTCCATCACCACTACGCTGGCTGTCACCGGGGATTGTGTTCCACCTGCTAAAAAGGCCGCCATACATAAAATGACCAAGAAACGTTGATCGACCATGCCGTTGCTGATTTCCCATAACATAGTGCCGATACCAGCACCGGTGGTGAGAGATGGGGTAAAAATCCCACCCGCAATGCCATTCCAATAAGTCGTAACCGTTGCGAAGAGTTTTAGTATCCCCACTTCAGGCGAAACGAGTTGTCCTTCTAATGCTCTTGCGACAACATCATAACCTGTTCCATAGGTTTGCCCTTCGCTGTAGGTCCCTATCGCGGCAAGTATTAAACCGAGCAATAAAGCAATGTAAATAGGGTGTTTGCGAATCCAATCACGCCATTTGAGTGGAGAGAGTCCCGCTAATCCTTTTGCAAGGAGTCGCCCAAATATACCGCCCAGTACGCCACAAATTACGCCACAAATAGCAAGCCAAAGATATAAATAGGGAACAGCTGTTGCACCTTTATAGGCAGGAAAGTAAGGGCTATTGCCTTGAATCGCTACTAAAATAAAACCAGCCGCTAATACACCGAGCAATACGCGTCGCTCCCAGCGTAACATCACGCCTCGACCAAGTTCTTCGATGGCAAAAATTACCCCAGCTAAAGGCGCATTAAATGCGGCGGCAAGACCGCCTGCAGCACCCGTTGCGATAAGTTCATTCGTACTTAAGCCACGGAAAGCAAAGTTATATTTACGACAGAAATTTCCCCAAGCGAGCATGACTGCAGCACCCACTTGAACAGAAGGGCCTTCACGGCCAACAGACGCACCGATAACCATTGCAAAGAAAGTAAGTGGAATTTTCCAAATGGTTTGGCGAAATTTAACCAGTTTCGTTTTATATCCATTGTAAGGAAGATTAATGGAGGCAATCACTTGTGGAATACCGCTGCCGCCAACATAAGGCGTGTATTTAGCGGTAAACCAGGTGAGAAAAGCAAGACCAAGCGGTAAAACGATCCAAACGGTGAGAGGGTATTTGACTGACCAATAAGCATTCAATTCAAGTCCGATATCGGCTAGCTTGGCAAATCCAAAGGAAAAAAGGGCAACAAATGTCGCACCAATCAGTAAGCATACAAATTCGAGTGTTTTATGAGAGATGCGATGGGTTTGTCGAAGTTTTTTATGATAGAAATAACGTAAATGAAAGATAAGCGAACGTAACATAATGATTGCCAACAAAATAATTCTATTTGAAATTATAAAGCCTTCGTCATAGACAGGCAATTGATTTGGCAAAGTGCGGTCTATTTCACCTAGATTTTTCGTCAAGCGATCCTTTGCGATCCTATTTTTGTTTAAATATTGACAATATTAGGCGAAACCATTAAAATTCAGCGTCTATTTCTTCTGCCTATTGGGTGGAGAGATAGATTTTGTAACAAACATTCTATTATGAATAACATTTAAACTGGAGCTTTTTTAATGGCAACTATCAACCAGCTAGTACGCAAACCGCGTGTGAAAAAGGTTGTAAAAAGTAACGTTCCTGCATTAGAGGCTTGCCCGCAGAAACGTGGTGTATGCACTCGTGTATACACAACTACACCTAAAAAACCGAACTCAGCATTACGTAAAGTATGTCGTATTCGTTTAACTAATGGCTTTGAAGTAACTTCTTACATCGGCGGCGAAGGTCACAACCTTCAAGAGCACAGTGTCGTGCTTATCCGTGGTGGTCGTGTTAAAGACTTACCAGGTGTTCGTTACCACACTGTACGCGGCGCATTAGACTGTGCAGGCGTTAAAGATCGTAAACAAGGTCGTTCTAAATACGGCGTTAAACGTCCTAAAGCTTAATGGAACTCCGTTAAGTAAGGCCAAACGTCTAAATTAGTAAAAATTTAAATCAGAAACTCCAGTATCACATTAGCTCACTTTAAAGTGCGGTTAATTTTTATAGAGTTTTGGATATCCTGAAGATTAAATATACGGAGAAATTCGCAATGCCACGTCGTCGTAGTGTTGAACCACGCAAGATTCTTCCAGATCCGAAGTTCGGTTCAGAGTTACTTGCAAAATTTATTAATGTATTAATGGTAGACGGTAAAAAATCCGTTGCTGAAACCATCGTTTACGGTGCGTTAGACAAACTTGCAGAACGCACAGGTAAAGAACCTTTAGAAGCATTTGAAATTGCACTTGAAAACGTTCGCCCAACTGTTGAGGTTAAATCTCGTCGTGTTGGTGGTTCTACTTACCAAGTGCCAGTTGAAGTACGTCCAGTTCGTCGTAACGCATTAGGTATGCGTTGGATCGTTGAAGCTGCACGTAAACGCGGTGATAAATCAATGGCTTTACGTCTTGCAAATGAATTATCTGATGCATCAGATAACAAAGGCGCAGCTGTGAAAAAACGTGAAGACGTTCACCGTATGGCTGAAGCTAACAAAGCATTTGCTCACTTCCGTTGGTAATACGCTTTTAAAATTTAAGGGCTTCATCCTCGATGAAGCCTTACACTTATATAAACAGATATTAAACTTAACAAGGTTATAATAATGGCTCGTACAACCCCTATTGAAAGATATCGTAATATCGGTATTAGTGCGCACATTGATGCTGGTAAAACTACTACCACTGAACGTATCTTATTCTACACTGGTGTAAGTCACAAAATTGGTGAAGTACACGATGGTGCAGCAACAATGGACTGGATGGAACAGGAACAAGAGCGTGGTATTACCATTACCTCTGCGGCAACTACCGCATTCTGGTCTGGTATGTCACAACAGTTCCCACAACACCGTATCAACGTTATCGATACTCCGGGACACGTAGACTTTACTGTTGAAGTAGAACGTTCTATGCGTGTTCTTGATGGTGCGGTAATGGTTTACTGTGCAGTTGGTGGTGTTCAACCTCAGTCTGAAACTGTATGGCGTCAAGCTAACAAATATCAAGTTCCACGTATTGCGTTCGTAAACAAAATGGACCGTACTGGTGCTAACTTCTTACGTGTTGTTGAACAACTTAAAACTCGTTTAGGTGCGAATGCTGTTCCTCTTCAACTTCCAATCGGTGCAGAAGAAAACTTCACTGGTGTTGTTGATTTGATCAAAATGAAAGCGATCAACTGGAACGAAGCAGACCAAGGTATGACCTTCACTTATGAAGATATTCCAGCAGATATGCAAGCAGCTTGTGAAGAATGGCGTCAAAACCTTGTTGATGCAGCAGCTGAAGCAACTGAAGAATTAATGGAAAAATATCTTGGTGGTGAAGAGTTAAGCGAAGAAGAAATCAAAGCAGGTCTTCGTCAACGCGTATTAGCAAACGAAATCATCTTGGTAACTTGTGGTTCTGCATTCAAAAACAAAGGTGTTCAAGCAATGCTTGATGCAGTTGTTGAATACTTACCAGCACCAACTGATATTCCAGCAATCAAAGGTATCAATCCAGATGAAACTGAAGGTGAACGTCACGCAAGCGATGATGAGCCGTTCTCTTCATTAGCATTCAAAATTGCAACTGACCCATTCGTAGGTAACTTAACCTTTTTCCGTGTGTACTCAGGTGTAATTAACTCTGGTGATACAGTATTAAACTCTGTACGTCAAAAACGTGAACGTTTTGGTCGTATCGTACAGATGCACGCTAACAAACGTGAAGAAATTAAAGAAGTTCGTGCGGGCGATATCGCTGCAGCAATCGGATTAAAAGATGTCACTACGGGTGATACATTATGTGCAATCGAAGCACCAATCATCCTTGAGCGTATGGAATTCCCAGAGCCAGTAATCTCTGTAGCAGTAGAACCTAAAACTAAAGCGGACCAAGAAAAAATGGGTCTTGCATTAGGTCGTCTTGCTCAAGAAGACCCTTCATTCCGTGTTCACACTGATGAAGAATCTGGTGAAACCATTATTTCTGGTATGGGTGAGTTACACTTAGACATCATCGTTGACCGTATGAAACGTGAGTTCAAAGTGGAAGCTAATATCGGTAAGCCACAAGTATCTTATCGTGAAACCATCCGCACTCGTGTTAACGATGTAGAAGGTAAACACGCAAAACAATCAGGTGGTCGCGGTCAATATGGTCACGTTGTTATTGACTTATACCCATTAGATCCAGAAGGTCCTGGTTACGAATTTGTAAACGAAATCAAAGGTGGTGTAATCCCTGGTGAATATATCCCTGCAGTTGATAAAGGTATCCAAGAACAGCTTAAATCTGGTCCATTAGCGGGTTATCCGGTAGTAGATATTGGTGTACGTTTACACTTCGGTTCATACCATGATGTTGACTCATCAGAATTAGCGTTTAAATTAGCGGCTTCTTTAGCATTTAAAGCAGCGTTCGCTAAAGCAAATCCAGTTCTACTTGAGCCAATCATGAAAGTTGAAGTAGAAACTCCACCTGAGTATGTGGGTGATGTAATCGGTGACTTAAGCCGTCGCCGTGCTATGGTTAACGGTCAAGAAGCGAACGAATTCGTTGTTAAAATCGATGCAGAAGTTCCACTTTCTGAAATGTTCGGTTATGCAACAGACTTACGTTCACAAACTCAAGGTCGTGCATCATACTCAATGGAACCGTTAAAATATGCTGAAGCGCCAACAAGTGTTGCTGCTGCAGTAATTGAAGCGCGTAAAAAATAATTTTTTGTAACAATCCGCTCTATAAGTCGAATGGCTTATAGAGCATTTTCTAGGAAGCTAAACAAATGTCTAAAGAAAAATTTGAACGTACAAAACCGCACGTAAACGTGGGTACAATCGGCCACGTTGACCACGGTAAAACAACTTTAACAGCAGCAATCA
>JAWHBY010000068.1:0-9971 GCA_032568935.1 Parahaemophilus parainfluenzae | reverse complement strand
CCTTCGTTTGCATGACGCTCATTTGCCCAGCGGCCAATCAGAGTATCAAGTTCAGTGATAATTTCCGGAATCGTGATATTTTCTTTATAAAGACGTGGAATACGCACACCTTCACGATCCCCACCAATATGCAGATTGTAACGACCAATTGCTTTGCCCACTAAACCGATTTCCGCCAACATTGCGCGACCACAACCATTTGGACAACCGGTAATTCGCGTAACAATATAATCATCAGCCACATGATATTTTGCCATCACTTTATCCAGTTCATCAATAAAGCTTGGAAGAATTCGCTCTGATTCTGCCATTGCTAATGGACAGGTTGGGAAAGAAACGCAAGACATTGAGTTTTCACGTAATTTACTCACATCATCACGAATTAAACCGTAATCACGCGCAATTTGTTCAATTTGTGCTTTATCCTCTTCCGCTACATTTGCCACGATCAGATTTTGGTTGGCGGTGATACGAAAATCGCCCTTATGAATTTTGGCAATTTCCAATACCCCACTCAGTAATTTTTTCTCATCGTTATCCACCAAGCGGCCGCTTTCGATAAACAGGGTCAAATGCCAGTTGTTATCGATGCCTTTTACCCAACCAATACGATCGCCGCGTTCAGTAAATTTAAACGGACGAATCGGTTCAAATGGAATCCCCATACGACGTTCGACTTCGGCGCGGAAATTATCTAATCCCATGTTTTGAATGGTATAACGACTACGTGCATTTTTACGATCACTACGGTTACCAAAATCCCGTTGGGTTGTCACCACGGCTTCCGCTGCTTTTAAAGTGTATTCCAACGGCACATAACCCAGTTCAAGGGAAATATGCGGATAGGTTTTGGTATTGCCATGTTCAAGGGATAAACCACCGCCCGCCAATACATTAAAACCAACCAAATTGCCGTTCTCGTCAGCAATCGCTACAAAATCTAAGTCATTCCCGTAACAATCCACGTCATTGAGTGGTGGAATCACTACGGCTGTTTTGAATTTACGTGGCAAATAGGTTTTACCGAGAATCGGTTCTTCCTGTAAAAAATCATCACTACTTTGGACTTTCTTACCATCAATCCATACATCTAAATACCCTCGGGTACGCGGTAATAAATGCTCGGAAATTTTCTTCGCATATTCATATGCCTGCTGATGCAGTTTCGATTCAATTGGGTTCGAGGTACACAACACATTACGGTTCATATCTGAAGCCGTTGCAATGGAGTCTAATCCCAGACTATGCAATAAACGATGCATGGTTTGTAATTGGCTTTTCGGCACTCCGTGATATTGGAAAGTTTGACGATTGGTCAAACGAATCGAACGATAATAGCTGTGTTCACGGGCGAATTTATCCAATTCAATCCATTGGAATGGCTTGATAATCCCACCCGGTAAACGGCAACGTAACAACATAAATTTCAACGGTTCGAGTTTTTCCTCTGCACGTTCGGCACGAATATCACGATCGTCTTGTTCATACATACCGTGGAAACGGATTAATTGAAAGTTATCCCCACGGAAACCACCGGTTAAGGAATCTTCTAAATCATCTAAAATCGTACCGCGTAAAAAGTTACTGTCGGTTTTTAAGCGTTCATTGTCAGAAAGCGGTTTCTCTTGCCATTCCAAGCCTTTTTGTTTGTTTTGCTCTGTCATTTTTTCACCCCACAAATCTAGTACACATCGCGTTGATAACGTTTTTCTTCACGCAGTTCATTTAAATAATCTTCTGCTTCATCCGGACTTAAATTGCCTTCTTTAGCAATGACGTCGAGTAATGCTTGTTCCACATCTTTTGCCATTTTTGATGCATCACCACAGACATAAAAATAAGCGCCTTCTTGTAACCATTGCCAAAGTGCGGTCGAATTTTCACGAATTTTATCTTGCACATAGATCTTCTTCTCTTGATCGCGTGACCAAGCAAAATCGTATTTATGCAAGAAGCCCTCTTTGGCAAATTGTTGCCATTCGGTTTGATACAGGAAATCGCTGGCAAAATGTGGATTACCAAAAATTAGCCAGTTTTTACCACTTGCTTCATCGGCTACGCGTTGCTGCATAAAGGCACGGAATGGTGCCACGCCAGTACCAGACCCCACCATAATAATTGGCTTAGTCATGTCATTTGGCAGGCGAAAATTATCGTTATGCTCTACAAATACGCGCACAGCGCCATCTTCTTCTACGCGATCCGCTAAAAAGCTTGAGGCTGCGCCACTGCGTGCTCGACCTTCATGTTCAAAACGTACCACGCCAACCGTTAGATGCACTTCTTCCCCAACCTCTGCAGGAGAAGATGAAATGGAATACAAACGAGGCGTTAAATGACGCAATAATGAAACCAGTTGTTCAGCGGTTAATTTTGCAGGAAATTTATGTAATACATCCACAATCGGTGTACGTTGAACCAATTCTTGCAATGCTTGATTATCCGCAACCAAATCGTTTAACTGTTCGTTATTCGCCAAAGCTGCATAGCCTTTCACAAAAGCCGGTGTATTTTGAGTAAGCTCTAAATGCGATAAAAGTGCGGTCGAAATAGTTTGCGTTTTTCGCTCAATTGTCACTTCTGTAGTAGGATCAATCTGCGCGAGCGATAAAATTTCATCCACTAACTTAGGATCATTGTCAAACCATACACCGAGTGCATCCCCCGCTTGGTAATGAAGATCTGAGCCGGCTAAATCAAACTCTAAATGACGAACATCTTTATCAGACTGACGACCAGTAATTTTCTGGTTAGTGATTAACGTTGCAGGAAATGGATTGGCTTTATTATATTGGCTTTCCTTGGCTACCGGTGCGGTTGTAGCTGTAGCAATACTTTGCACAACCGGTGAAGCCTGCGCTGCCTTTTCTTTTATGATAGCCACAATATCTCGGATCCATTGTTCCGCGGTTGCACTGTAATCCAAATCTGCATCCACTCGTTCAAATAAACGCGTCGCGCCTAATTCGGCAAAACGCTGATCAAAATCCTTGCCTGCTTGACAGAAATTTGGATAAGAACTATCCCCTAATCCCAACACAGCAAATTGCAGTTCGGTGAGTTTTGGTGTTTTTTTACCGTTTAATAACTTATGCAATACCACACCTTCTTCCGGTGGCTCGCCTTCACCTTGCGTAGAAGTCACTAAGAGCAGGTATTTTTCATCAGCAATGGTTTTCGCTTTATAATCTTTTAAAGCGACACGTTTCACGGCAATACCGGCTTCTGTAAGCTCTGCGGCAACTTTATCTGCCACCGATTTAGCATTGCCGGTTTGGGAGCCTGAAAGCACAGTAATTGAAAAAGGTTCTGCCGAAAGTACGGTCAAATTTGCTGCCAAATGTTGCCCTACTAGCGGTTGTTCTACACCTGAAGCTTGCGACCATGCATAACCCGAAAGCCATGCCAATTGAAGGGGCGTTAGCGTTGGTAAGAGATTCAGTATTTCTGTTGGTAATGGATTGTTGTGTTGCATAAGTTTCCCCACAAGAACATGAGTAATATCAGTAAATTCACATATTAAAGAAAGCGCGAGTTAGAGAATCATACCGGCTGCTACGGTGTTATAAGTTGCTTCATCAACTAAAATAAAGGCACCACCCGCGATATTTTCTTCATAAGTTGTGGCAACAATCGGTTTCTGTAAACTTAAACGCACTCTAGCAATATCATTCATCTTTAAGGCTGTAGCACCACTTTCTTGTTCGAATGTATGAACATTTAACACGCTTTCAATTTCACTGATTTTGGCAAATACGGTTTGCGTACCATGTTTAAGTAAATATTTACGGGCGGTATTTAGTGGGCGTTCATCAAACCAACAAATTGTGGCTTCAAGTTGCTTTTGTGGTGTAAGTGGTGAACTTTCATCCACAAATAAATCACCACGAGAAATATCAATATCGCGATCTAAACGTAAGGTAATCACTTCCCCTGCTACTGCTTGTGTCACCTCACCTTTTGGCGTAATAATCTCGGTCACTTTAGCGGTTAATCCATTCGGTTCAATTCGAATAGCCTGTCCCAGTTGCACGGAACCGCGCTCAATTCGCCCTTGATAACCGCGGAAATCATCGGCTTTATCCGCATCCTGACGCACCACTAATTGCACCGGAAAATAGAAATCAGCATTGGAACGGCTCACCTCATCTACACTTGGTAAATTTTCTAAAATGGTGAGTAAAGGTTCGCCTTGATACCAAGGGGTACTTTCACTTACATATACCAAGTTATCGCCAAGCAATGCAGATACCGGCACAAAATGCACATCTTTTAATCCAAGTTGTGCCGACAATTGACGATACTCCTCTACAATGGCATTGAATTTTTCTTCGCTGTAATCCAACAAATCCATTTTGTTTACTGCCACTAAAATGTGCGGGCAATTTAATTGACGTAAAATCGCTGAATGACGTTTAGTTTGTGGTAAGAGTTGTAATGGTTTCTCATTAAAATTCAGCTGAGAAGCATCGATTAAGACGATTGCAGCAGATGCCGTACTTGCTCCTGTCACCATGTTACGTGTGTATTGTTCATGTCCTGGGGTGTCGGCAATGATGAATTTACGTTTTGCCGTAGAGAAATAGCGATACGCCACATCAATGGTAATGCCCTGTTCACGCTCTGCTTCCAAACCATCTGTCAAAATAGAAAAATCAATGGCTTCTTTATTACCTTTCTCTTTTCCTGCGTTAAGGGTTTTGATTTGGTCGGTCAATAACGCTTTGCTATCGTAAAGTAAACGGCCGATTAAGGTACTTTTCCCGTCATCTACACTACCGGCAGTAATAAAACGAAGTGGAGTTGAATGTTGTGTCATATTTCTTCCTTATATTCTGTTAATTATTCTTTTGTATTTCATCATCTTTGAATAATGCCCCATATAAATCGCCTGAACGACTTTCAATTTTTAGAAAAATTTGTACTGTTTGAGCGTAGCGAGTTTACAAATTTTTCGTTAAGAAAATTGAAACAAAGTGAAGAGGAGCGATTTAATTGGGGGGTGTTCTTTGCTACTTTCTTGCACAAGCAAGAAAGTAGAAATACTAGAAATATCCCTCTTTTTTCCGTTTCTCCATGGCGGCTTCGCTGGCTTGGTCGTCTAGACGAGTGGCACTGCGTTCGGAAATGTCGGCAATAGCGGTTTCTTCAATAATTTCTAATGGTGTTGATGCGGTGCTCGCTACCGGACAGGTACAGCTAATATCACCCACAGTACGGAAACGAACATCTAATACTTCGCTGACTTCATTCGGCAATTTAGGTGTTAATGGCGTCACAGGTACTAACAAACCTTTACGACGTACAACTTCGCGTTTATGGCTGTAATAAATCGGAGGCAATTCCAAATTCTCACGAGCGATATATTGCCAAATATCTAATTCCGTCCAGTTGGAAATCGGAAACACTCGCATATTTTCACCTTTATGCAATTTAGCATTGTACAGAGACCATAATTCCGGACGTTGTGCCTTAGGATCCCATTGGCCGAACTCATCACGGAACGAGAAAATTCGTTCTTTAGCACGAGCTTTTTCCTCATCACGACGTGCACCGCCCATCAAGGCATCAAATCCATTCTCTGCAATGGTTTCTAATAAAGTGACCGCCTGTGCCGCATTACGCGAATCCGTTTCTTTGCGTAATACCACCGTGCCTTTGGCAATGGAATCTTCCACATGCCCAACGACTAAGCGCGCGTTAAGTTTTGCCACTTGTTCATCTCGAAATTGGATCACTTCTGGATAGTTATGGCTGGTATCAATATGCACCAATGGAAACGGCAAATGTACCGGACGATCACCTAACTGGAATGCTTTACGGGCTAATGCCAGCAATACCACCGAATCCTTTCCACCGGAAAAAAGCAACGCCGGGGTTTCACATTCCGCAACGACTTCACGAATAATATGAATCGACTCTGCCTCGAGCCAGTCTAGATGTTGGTTGTTGAGTTCAGTTTTTGTCATGTTTTGCTTCCTATATTTTTCTACTTATGTAATCCACATTCCTTACTATCTTTACTCTCCCACCACCAGCGGCCAGCGCGAATATCTTCGCCCTGTTTAACTTGGCGGGTACAAGGTTCACAGCCAATGCTTGGAAAACCTTGATGGTAAAGATCGTTATAAGGCACATTGTTCGCTAAGATATAAGCCCACACATCTGTTTCTGACCAATCAAAAATAGGATTGTATTTATCAATACCACGAGACTGATCTTGCTCAGCAAAAGGGAGCGCAGTACGTGTAGCCGATTGTTCTCGACGTTGTCCGGTCAACCATGCATCTGCACCTTGAATCGCGCGATTTAACGGTTCGATTTTACGGATATGGCAACACTCGCGACGTAATTCCACGCTTTCATAAAAAGCAAATTTCCCTTTTTCTTCCTCGTAGCGAGTCACTTCATCAGCAATCGGCTGAAAGCGTTCTATTTGAAGATGTGGATAGACTTTCTCAAGGTTGTCTAATAAATTTAACGTATCTTGATGGAGTAAACCGGTATCTAAAGTAAAAATACCAATATCTAAGTTTTCACGTGCAATGACATCGGTAATAACCATATCTTCTACGGCTAAACTGCTGGCAAAGCGTGTATTGTGATGGCTATCAGCTATTTGATGTAAACGTTGCTTCAATGTGGCTGTTTTTTCTGCCAAACGCTCTTGTACATCAAGGCTAACAAGTGGAATTTGCCAAAAAGTCGGTTTAAATAAACTCATCATCCACTCCTTACGCCACTTGACTGATGGTTAGACTTTCTAAGGTAAAGTGCGGTTGTTTTTGACGTTGTTTTTCTTCTCCAAACCACGCTAATTGTTCGTGTAATTTCACCACTTCTCCCACCACAATTAAGGCTGGGGTCTCTGCTTTTTCCGCTAATTCAGCTAAATTTGCAAGTGTGCCAATCGCTGTTTTTTGAGTAAGTTGAGTACCTTGGCTAATAATCGCAACAGGCGTATTCGCAGCTCGACCATATTGTTGTAAACGTTCAGCAATGACTTGAGCTTTTAACGTCCCCATATAAATAACTAAGGTTTGATGACTTCTTGCTAAGGTTTGCCATTCAATATCAGACGCATCGGCTTTACGATGACCGGTCACAAAAATAGCGCTTTGTGCATAATCACGATGAGTTAATGGAATGCCGGCATAGGCTGTTGCACCAATACCTGCTGTAATACCGGGTACAACCGAAAATGGAATTTGATGTTGAGCTAATACTTCTAATTCTTCGCCACCGCGTCCAAAAACGAAAGGATCGCCGCCTTTTAAGCGCACTACTCGCTTGCCTTGTTGGGCAAGGGTTAATAACAATTGGTTAGTTTCTTCTTGTGCGACAGAACAACCATTGGCACGTTTCCCCACAAAAATACGTTCTGCATCACGACGAATCAAAGAAAGAATCTCATCAGAAACCAGCGCATCGTAAAGCACCACATCAGCTTGTTGAATTTCTTGTAAACCGTTAAGAGTTAGTAATCCAGCATCGCCAGAACCTGCACCAACTAAAGAAACAAAACCACCTTGATAGTTATTTTCTAGTTGCTCAGCCAATTCCTCTTCAGCTTTAGCCTCTTGTTGATTCTTAACGAGACTTGCAAAACGTCCGCTAAACATTTTTTCCCAAAAACGGCGACGTTCGGTGACCGATGCTAATTTTGCTTTTACTTGATCACGCCACTTACCAGAAATCTCAGCGATTTTGCCTAAATGTTGTGGCAATAATGCTTCCAGTTTCTCACGTAATAAACGGGCTAATACCGGCGCCTTTCCACCACTCGAAATCGCAATTTGAATCGGATTACGATCAATAATAGAAGGGAAGATAAAGCTACAATGAGGTTGATCATCCACCACATTGACTAATTTATGTTGGCTTTCGGCTAAATGGAAAATACGGTGATTTAATACCTCATCATTTGTTGCCGCGATCACTAACATCACCGTTCTCATTTGTTCGGCATTAAATTCTTTCGCAATCCATAGCACTTTATTTTGACGTTCAAGCTCGCTTAATTCTTCATTTAATTGGCGAGCAACAATACGGACTTGTGCATTCGCTTTGAGCAACAACCCAACTTTACGAGCAGCCACTGAACCACCGCCGACAACAAGTACCGGGCGACCAGTTAAATCAGCAAAAAGTGGAAAATAATTCATGGGTATCACTCCTATTTATTCACTTTATCAGCACGTTGTGCACTGATATATAGACGATCAAATAAGCCGTTATCGACAAAATGTTTGGTATTAATCGCCTCCCACGAACCAAAACGTTGGTTCACATCAAATTGATTCACTTCGGGAAAAAGTGCGGTCGTTTTAGCAATAATTTTTTTATCTGTCGGACGGAAATAATTTTGGGCAGCCAGTTCCTGTGCTTGGGGTGACCATAAATAGCTCAAATAATCATGGGAAAGTTGATGCAAACCATCTGCTTGCGTATTTTTATTCACTTCCGCCACATAAATTGGGGTATAGGCCGTTATACTTGGGTACACCACTTCAACGCTATTTTCGCCCAGTGTTTTAGCGGCTAACGCTGCTTCATTTTCTGGGGCAATTAAAACATCACCGATATTACGCTGCGTAAAAGAAATACTGGCACTGCGCGCACCCGCCTCTAAAACCGGCACATTTCTTAGCAGGCGTAACATAAAATCTTGTGGTTTATCACTATGCTGTTCGGCATAAGCTAAAGCCGATAAATAAGCAAAGCGCCCGTTCGCAGAGGTTTTAGGATTAGCAAACACCACTTTGACATCATCACGTACCAAATCCGACCAGTCTTGAATGTGTTTTGGATTTCCTTTTTTCACCAAAAGCACCATCACCGAACCAAAAGGAACGGCACCATTCGGTAATACTTGCTGCCAATCTGCATCCACTAAGCCTTTTTTAACTAAAGCGTCGATATCATTACTTTGTGTCAACGTCACCACATCTGCAGGCAAGCCATTTAACACGCCGAGAACCTGTTTACTCGCGCCGCCATGCGATTGTGAAATCATCACATCTGAGGGAAATTCACGTTGAAACGCGATGTTATATTCCTTATAGAAATCACGAATCACGTCATAGGACACATTCAGTAGCACCGTTTTTTGTTCTGTGCTGGTATGCCATAAACAAGCTGCCAAGCCAAAAGAAAGCAATGAAAATAAAGCAATTTTTTTCATTTTTACTCTCCTCCGTTATTACCCTCAATTTCGTATGGCTAAATTTATATCGCAAAATGTTAAGTACAAAAAATAACAAAAAAGCATTTTATAGAACAAAATGAAATATAAAATGCTGAACCAAACGATTTCTTATTTCACTTTGGAATATTAAATAAATTTCCGTTCTTTGCCATTATGGAAAAGAGCGGTTATTTTTTTGAACATTTCAAAACGCTTACAAAGCTTAGGTATTTATCTGTTGTGAAGGTGGGATAATGAAAACCGTATTACCAGGATTTAAACGAAGTATATTGATTACATTAGCCTGGCTCGGCTCAATGGTATTATTGCCATTAACATTACTTGTGCTCACTGCCTGGCAGTTAAAATGGGCTGATATCGTTCAAATCATCACGAGTGAACGAGTGATCTCATCCTTAACGCTATCCTTTGAAATGGCGGCAATCGCGACGTTAATTAATATCGTTTTTGGCTTTTTATTAGCATGGGTTTTAGTGCGTTATAACTTTCCAGGTAAGAATCTCGTCAATGCGTTAGTAGATTTACCTTTTTCTTTACCCACTGCAGTTGCTGGTATCGCACTTACCTCTCTTTATGCTCCGACTGGAGTGATTGGGCAATGGTTAAGCCATTTAGGGATTCAACTCGCTTATACTCCAAGTGGTATTGCGATTGCGCTGATTTTTGTCAGCTTGCCTTTTACCGTTAGAGCGATTCAACCCGTATTAGCAAATCTCGATCCTAGCTATGAAGAAGCAGCTCAAATTTTAGGTGCATCCAGATT
>JAWHBY010000067.1:0-10979 GCA_032568935.1 Parahaemophilus parainfluenzae | reverse complement strand
CGTAACTTTGGTATGCCAGCACCTGAGGGCTATCGTAAAGCATTACGTTTAATGCAAATGGCCGAACGTTTCAACTTGCCTATTATTACCTTTATCGACACCCCAGGGGCTTACCCAGGTATCGGTGCGGAAGAGCGCGGTCAATCTGAAGCCATTGCTCGTAACTTACGTGAAATGTCTACCTTAAAAGTACCTGTTATCTGTACGGTAATCGGTGAAGGCGGTTCCGGTGGTGCATTAGCCATTGGTGTCGGTGACAAAGTGAATATGTTGCAATATTCAACTTATTCCGTTATTTCACCAGAAGGCTGTGCGTCTATCTTATG
This sequence comes from Parahaemophilus parainfluenzae, assembly GCA_032568935.1. Lineage (GTDB taxonomy): Bacteria > Pseudomonadota > Gammaproteobacteria > Enterobacterales > Pasteurellaceae > Haemophilus_D > Haemophilus_D parainfluenzae_AE. The sequence continues at coordinate 10,653 of JAWHBY010000067.1, read as the reverse complement.
GAAGAGCGCTGAAAAAGCGTCTACTGCAGCAGAAGTCATGGGCTTAACCGCAACTCGTTTAAAAGAGTTGGGTTTAATTGATAATATCGTTCAAGAGCCATTAGGTGGTGCACATCGTAATTATCATGAAATGGCACGCAATTTAAAACACTGTCTTGTTGAAGAGCTAAATGAATTAGATACTTTCGACAAAGATGGCTTATTAGAAAGACGTTACGAACGTTTAATGTCTTATGGTTATTGTTAATAATATATAAAAAGAGCGGTTAATTTAACCGCTCTTTTTGTGTTTTGAGAATAAAGCATAGATACGAGCAAAAGTATCAACACTAAAATAAAAATAATGTAAAAGGAGTTCAAAATGAAAAATGTATTAGCCATTCAATCTCACGTGGTTTACGGTTTTGCCGGCAATAAATCTGCCACCTTTCCAATGCAGCTATTAGGTGTAGATGTATGGGCTCTCAATACTGTGCAATTTTCTAACCACACCCAGTATGGTAAATGGACAGGCATGGTGATTCCACAAGAACAAATTGGTGAGATCGCCAACGGTTTAGATGCCATTGGGAAACTGCAAGAATGTGATGCATTGCTTTCTGGCTATTTAGGTTCAGCTGAACAAGTTGACCAAATTATCTATGCTTTAGAAAAAATCAAAGCACGTAACCCTAGTGCACTTTACTTGTGCGATCCTGTTATGCCAAATGCCGAAAAAGTCTGCGTGGTCGCCGATGGCGTACGTGAACGCTTAATTGAAAAAGCCATTCCTCGCGCGGATATCATGACACCAAACCTTTCCGAACTTCGTACACTTTCTGATTTCCCTATCAATACGTTTGACGATGTGCTGAAAGCCGCCAATGCATTAGTCGCTAAAGGTGTGAAAAAAGTATTGGTCAAACATCTAGGAACGGCAGGCAAACTCAATGATCCTGATACCTTTGAAATTATTATGGCGACACCTGAAGGTGTATGGCATTTAAACCGTCCACTTTATAAATTCAACTTTGAACCTGTTGGTGTGGGCGATTTAATTGCCGGTACTTTCTTGGCGCATTACTTAAACTGTGGCAATGATGTCGAAGCCTTTGAAAAAATGAATAATGCCGTGGCGGGTGTGATGAAAACCACCTTTGATTTGAAATCTTACGAACTCCAACCTATTGCTGCACGTTTTGAGATCTTAAATCCAAGCACAAACTACAAAGCTGTTAAAGTGGCCTAATGGATCTTTTTTCATTATTCCAAGCACAAATCCCAACCACCACCAATAAGCTTCTTATTGCTTTTAGCGGTGGTTTGGATTCTACTGCACTGCTTTCTTTAGTTAAAAAACTCAGCGAAAAACGACCGCACTTAAGCCTGCGAGCTATCCATATCCATCACGGATTAAGCCCGAATGCAGATACTTGGACGGCTCATTGCCAACAACTCTGTAAACAATTTGCGATTCCACTTATTATTGAAAAAGTCAAAGTGGAAATGCACGATGGCATTGAAGCGGGTGCAAGAGAAGCCCGTTATCAGGCCATTTCGACACATATTCAACCTGACGAATATCTGGTCACTGCACATCATTTAAATGATCAAACTGAGACTTTTTTCCTAGCGCTAAAACGCGGAGCGGGATTACAAGGTTTAGGTGCTATGCAAAAAGAAAGTCAATTGTTCGGGATGCCTATTCTACGCCCCCTCCTTTCTTTTAGCCGTAATGAATTAGAAGATTACGTTCAGCAAGAAAATCTGTCTTGGATCGAAGACGAAAGCAATCAAGATAATCATTACGATCGCAATTTTTTACGTAACCAAATTTTGCCTGAATTACGCCAACGTTGGGGGCATTTTGATCATTCGGTTCAGCGTGCCGCACAACATTGTTTTGAGCAACAACAACTGATTAATGAATTATTACAAACTTGCTTTGAACAGCATCTTCTTGAGGATCAAAAACAGTTTTCGCTCGTAAACTTTCTAGACTATTCATCGCAAAAACAAACCGTACTTTTGCGAATGTGGCTGGCTAAAAATCAGATTGCCATGCCAACACAGGTTCAATTAATGCATATTATTGATGATGTGATTAAGGCTAAAGCGGATGCTTCCCCACAATATCAACTCGGGGAGCATATTATTCGCCGTTATCAGCAATGTCTCTATTTAACGGGGAAATTCGCTGATTTGTCGCAAACTTGTCTTGATATGCCATTAAATCAACAAATTGTTTTACCTGATAATCTTGGAACAATTTACGCTACCCACAACGAGAAAGGCATTTTAATCAATTGGAACGAGAAACAGGTTCAACTTACTGATACACAGGAGCCGATTCAAATACGATTTGCTTATACTGGAAAAGTAAAACGCCAACATAATCGCCCTGCCGAAACCATGAAAAAAATCTGGCAAGAGCTCGGCGTTCCGCCTTGGCAACGAAATCGTATTCCACTCATTTTTTATGGTGAGACGTTACAAAGTGCGGTGTTTTTTTTCCGTGTTTTTCAAAGTGAAGAGAAATAAAAAATGGGTGAATCATTCACCCATTTTTATAATTAAGAAAAGCGTTTAAAATGCCTGCGGTAAATTCTTTCCGTAAATAAAATCCCAGTGGCAAGGTATCAATTACTTCTCCATTTTTACCAATGCCTTTCGTAATGGCTTTACTGTTTGCACCTTTTGGACGCAGCTGCATGACTTCACCAATACGTGCCGTAATCTGATCTAACTTTCCGAGCACAATATAATCCATCAATTCTTCCCAATCTTGGCATAATTGATGTTCTTGTTCAGTCGAAGGTTGCCATAAGATAGGCTGACCAATATGGCGCTCACGCAACGGAATGTCTCGACTGCCTTCAATGGGAATCCATAAGACTTTCGATAATTTATGACGAACGTGTGAATTTTCCCAATTTACCCCTGAGTTTTGAACCAATGGGGCAAGACTCACAAACGTGGTTTCCAACGGAAAACCTTCGGTATTAATGGGTAAGGTTTTTAATTCAATGCCTAAATGGGAAAAGTCCTGCTCTGCTTTACTGCCAGCAGTCGCTCCTAATGCCGTTTCAAGCAACATTCCAACCCAACCTTTATCGCGTTTTAAATCTGGTGGAACGGGAATGTTTAACTCATCTGCAAGTTCGCCAAAGGTTAACCCTGCAATAGATTGTGCTTTTTCTAATAAGGCTTGTTCGGTTTGTGGGATCATTCGTGGTATTTCTTCAATAATTTCGGTTTAACGTATTCTACGCCTTTGTCAATGTAGGGAATATTCTCTAATTTCAATAAAAAGCGTTTTGCCGGCAATCCGCCACCAAAACCGGTGATTTCACATTTTTTTCCTAATACACGATGACATGGAATAATAATACTAATGGGATTACTCCCAACAGCACCGCCAACTGCTCGCACCGCCTTAGGGTTATTAATACTTTCGGCTAATCCACCATAACTGGCTGTTTTACCATAAGGAATTTGACGCAATGCTTTCCAAATCGCTTGTTGAAATGCGGTACCTTTAGGCGATAAAGGAATATCGGAGAAACTTTCTGGCTCGCCATTAAAATAACGCCTTAAAGCGCACCGCACTTTTTCAAAAAGCGGTAAATCTTCTCGTAAAATCCAATTTGGATTTGGCGTGGTTTGTTCTAACTCACAATCTAAATTTGTAAGGTTTTCACCATCAGAAAGCATTAATAACCGACCGATTGGTGAATCCATATAAGCATAAAAAAGTGCGGTCATTTTTCTCCCGTTTTTTATGGGACCATATAAGAAAAAAGCACACCGAACCTGCATTCGGTGTGCTGCGTATTATGCTAAATTTTTAACAAATTAGAAACTGTAGTTTAAGTTTAAACCATAAAGGTTAGCACTTGCTTTAGAGGTATAATTCGCTGTTACTGTTGCTAAACCACCAATTGGTTGGCTTTCGGTGAAGTGAATTTTTTTACCACGTAAGTGCGCAAAGCCCGCATCAATAGAAAGATTCGGGGTAAATTTATAAGTTGCCCCTACGCTATACCACATACGATCTGTATCTGGAATAGATGCACTCACATGTTCTGTTGGTGCTGCCGCTTCATCATAAGCTATACCGGCACGAAGCGTTAATTTATCATTTACATTATAGGTTGTACCTAATGCATAACGAGAATTGCTACGGTATTTTTCATCTTTATGGAAAGCAAGTTCACCGTCATTAAAGGTGGCGTGTAACTCTTTGAAACGGCTCCAATGTGTAAATTTGTAGCTATAGTGCAATGCCAAATTATCTGTCACTTGGTGGAAACCTGATAATTCTAAATAATCTGGTAAGTGTAATGTTAATCCACCTGCAGCAGGGCCTTGACCACGAATAGTACGACTCGCACTCACAGCATTATCATCTTCAAAGTCAATATCGACTTTTGAATGATAGGCTAAACCAACACGGTTATTTTCGTTAAACTCGTACACTAAACCTGCATTCCAACCGAAACCCCATGCATTTTTATCTTGTAAGTGGGTTAGTACAGTTTCTTTATTCACTCCTTGTAAGCGAGCTAAAGATGCGGCAGCACTTTGAGGAATTTTTCCTGCTTTAACTAGTCCAGGAACTAATGGTGCAACATTTTTTACTGCATCACTTAAAATACCAGCACGACGTTCAATTTCTGCTTTGGCATAAACTGCATTTAACCCCACACCAGCAGTTAAACCTTGAGAAACACGATATGAACCGCTTAAATTTAAGTTAATCGCGCTTAAATCGGTTTTACCGCCGAATACACCTGCATTGTAATCTGATTCATATTCACTTTTTAATCCAAAATTCACATTCATACCACCACCAATGGCAAATTTGTCATTAATTGGTGCCACAAAATACATATTTGGAATCAATGAACCAGGAACAACACTATTATGAGCTGCAGAACCAACAGCAACGGTACGACCTAGTGCATTAACTGTAACTGGACCACTCATGTGAATTTTAGAATCCACATAAACGCCACCCACAGAGAATTGATTAGTTTTGAATAAACTCATTAATGCAGGGTTAGTTGCAACTACTGCAGCATTATCAACAATTGCTGCTTCACCGGCATAAGCACGACCAAGACCGGATGTAGAAACTTCTGCTAATTGGAATGCGGCTGCATTTGCACCGCTTGCTGCTAACAATGTGGTCATTGCTAATAGCGTTTTATTAAATTTTGTCATTTGGAACCTTTTGTTATTAATAATAATGAAAAAATCCGCGAGATTCTAAAACTCCAATAAATGGAGTGCAAATTATTTTAGATTAATTTAAAAGTGTTCCGACCAGTGATAAATAAATGATATTTAAATTAAAAAAATGCGGTACTTTGGCAGAGCATTTTAAAAATGCTAGAATAGAACCAATCTTAATTTTAAATAAGGAAATCCTATGACAGTAACATGCAAAGCAGAAGAATCTCTCACTTGTAGTTGTGTTGATGTGGGTACGATTATTGACGGTTCAGATTGCTCTGTTGATATTCATCAAACCTATGCGAATAAAGCTGAAGCTGAAGCGGCACTTAATCGTTTCATTGAAAAAGCACGCAAAACAGAAAGCGATCCTTGCGACATTAAAAGTGAAATCACAGAAACTGAGAATGGCGCCAATTTAACGGCGCGTTTTACATTTAGCTGCCAAGCTGAAGCGATGATTTTCGAATTAGCAAATCGCTAAAAATATTTTAGAAATTGACCGCACTTTATCATGCAAAATAAAGTGCGGTTATTTTTTTGCTTAAATCCTAATTAAATCACTATCGCAAACGTTTGCTTAATCTGATACAATCACGCCGTTTTATTATTGAACCTAAAAATATAGGATAGCATTGTGAGCAAACCATCATTAAGTTATAAAGATGCAGGCGTGGATATTAATGCCGGTAATGAATTAGTTGAACGTATTAAACCACACGTGAAACGAACTACTCGTCCTGAAGTCATCGGGGGATTAGGTGGGTTTGGCGCATTATGTGCTATTCCGGGCAAATATAAAGAACCGATCCTCGTTTCAGGTACAGACGGTGTAGGAACAAAACTACGTTTAGCCATTGACTTAAAAAAACACGATACCATTGGTATTGATTTGGTTGCGATGTGTGTTAACGATTTAGTGGTTCAAGGCGCCGAACCATTATTCTTCTTAGACTACTATGCGACAGGAAAACTTGATGTGGATGTTGCATCCGATGTAGTGAAAGGCATTGCAGAAGGCTGTGTACAATCGGGTTGTGCATTAGTGGGTGGCGAAACCGCTGAAATGCCGGGTATGTACCACGCTGGCGATTATGACCTAGCAGGTTTCTGTGTGGGTGTCGTCGAAAAATCAGAAATCATTGATGGTAGCCAAGTTAAAGTAGGAGATGCTTTAATTGCACTAGGTTCAAGTGGCCCGCATTCAAATGGTTATTCTTTAATTCGTAAAGTCATTGATGTTGCTGGCGTCAATCCAGCCACTGAGCAATTAGATGGTCGTCCATTAAGTGAACAAGTGCTTGCACCGACAAAAATCTATGTAAAATCTGTTCTCGCTTTAATCAAACAAATGGAAGTCCATGCTATCGCACACTTAACGGGTGGCGGTTTCTGGGAAAATATCCCTCGTGTATTACCGAAAAATACCAAAGCTGTTATCGATGAAAGCAGTTGGGAATGGCAACCCGTATTCAAATGGTTACAAGAAAAAGGCAACATTGAAACCTATGAAATGTACCGTACATTTAACTGTGGCGTTGGTATGGTGATTGCATTACCACAATCGCAAGTGGAAACCGCTTTAGCGATTTTAAAACAATCCGGTGAAAATGCCTGGTTAATCGGTCATATTGAAAATGCGACAGATAACGAACCACAAGTTATTATTAAATAATTTCTCTTTTCCATTTCAGGGCGAAAATTTCAGAATGAAAGGTTCGCCCTTCTTTTATGTAGAATAATATGAAAAAAATTGCCGTCCTGATTTCAGGGCAAGGATCAAATCTTCAAGCGATAATTGAGGCTTGTCAAACTGGGTTTATTCCAGGAAAGGTTGTGACTGTCATCAGTAATAAAATTGATTCATTTGGCTTAGAACGCGCTGAAAGTGCGAGCATTCCTAGCCGAGTTTTTTTGCGCCAAGATTTTAGTTCCAATCCCGCTATGGATAAGGCTATAGGGGATTATTTAGACGCTCTCAATATTGATCTCATTGTATTAGCCGGTTACATGAAAATCTTAACCAAACCATTCACACAACGTTTTGCTGGAAAAATTTTAAATATTCATCCTTCCCTTCTGCCAAAATATCCTGGGTTACATACTTATCAAAGAGCACTTGAGAATGGCGACAGCGAACACGGTACAACCGTGCATTTTGTCAATGAAGAGATCGATGGTGGTGCCATTGTGTTACAAGCTAAAGTGCCTATTTTCCCTGGTGATACCGTCGAGGAAATTGAACTTCGTACGCGTGAACAGGAATATAATATTTATCCTTTAGTGATTAAATGGTTTATTGAAGAGCGATTAAAACTGATTGAAAATCAAGCTTATTTAGATGGTAAGTTGCTACCGCCTAATGGCTATGCTTATGAATAAAACGATATTCTCTCTTGAAAATGGTAAATGAAATCACCATTAAACAACCTGATTTTATGAAAAAAACAATAAACCCTGTATAATCGGGGTTTTATTATTGTGGGATATAGTATGCAAATTAACTTTACTCAGATTTTTCAAGATAGCCTCAACTTTATGCGTAATCAGCGAAAAACCGTGCTACTTTTCGTTGGTATTTTTGTCATCTCACAATTGATTAATGCATTAGTCAGTGTCCCAATGCCGAGTTTGGGTGATAATCCTAATCCATCACAACAGGATATTATTGATGCATTGAGCAAAGTGGAGCCAACTGCACTGATTGGATCTTTTTTATTCCAACAATTATTGATGTCTTTTATTGCGACCTTCGGTATTGCAACCATTCATCATATTAGTCTGCAAAATGAAAATCCGATTAATCAAGGTCTCATGCTTACATTGCGTCGTTTTTTAGGTGTGGTCGTTTTAGATATTTTTATGAGCTTGCCACTTCTCTTTGGTATAGCGGATGTCATGAGCTCATTTTTAAGCAAAAATGCCCTCTCCCCTCTAGCCTTTGTTTCAATGGTATTTGGTTTATTTTTCTTTGTTCGCCTATGCTTATCGCCTGTGCATTACATTGCCGCAAATCAATCTATCGGGCAAAGTGCTTTACAGGTGTGGCGTGCAGGTATTAAACGTAATGGCGTATTAATTATTTATGCCTTGCTCACTTATTTACTTCTTCCTTTAGTGGTGAATACCATTGGTGCAATCTTGGGTTCATCATTTTTAAGTGCTATCGTTGGTATCTTGGTTGCATTATTTCAAATGTTTATTTTGGTATTTACTTACCGTTTTTACAGCTTATTTATGAAGGCATAATATGAAGCAACTTCTTGAATTTATTCCTCTTGTTCTCTTTTTCATCACCTACAAAATGTTTGGGGTGCGTGAAGCAGCTATTGTCTTAGTGATCGCGACCATCATTCAGATGGTTGTACTAAAACTGAAATATGGCGTGATTGAGAAACAACAAAAAATCATGGCGATTGCTGTCGTCTTTTTTGGTTTGCTCACTGCCTATTTCAATGAAATCAAATACCTACAATGGAAAGTCACGATTATTAATGCCTTATTTGCCATTGTTTTATTGGTTGCACAATTCCAATTCAATACGCCACTGGTAAAAAAGTTATTAGGCAAAGAAATCCAATTACCGGATAATGTGTGGAACAAATTGAATTTAGGCTGGGCAGGATTTTTCATTCTGTGTATGCTTGTAAATATTTATATCAGCCAAAATATGTCTGAAGATGTTTGGGTTGATTTCAAATCTTTTGGTTTACTTGGTATGACCTTTGTTGCAACAATCGTCAGCGGCGCTTATATTTACCGTTACTTACCTAAAGATGATCAAAAAAATGATGGGGAAAAATAATGATTTCAAATCTTACTGATAAAGAAGGTCGTCAATCTAAAGGCATATTATTACTACGTACCCTAGCGATGCCTTCAGATACCAACGCCAATGGCGATATTTTCGGTGGCTGGATTATGTCCCAAATGGATATGGGCGGAGCAATTCTTGCCAAAGAAATCGCTCATGGCCGTGTGGTCACTGTTGCCGTAGAAAGTATGAATTTCATCAAACCTATCGCTGTCGGTGACGTGGTATGTTGTTATGGTCAATGCCTCAGCGTGGGACGTTCTTCTATTAAAATCAAGGTAGAAGTATGGGTGAAAAAAGTTGCCAGTGAACCAATTGGGGAACGTTACTGCGTGACAGATGCCGTATTTACCTTTGTCGCGGTTGGGAAAGACGGTAAATCCCGCGCTATTCCACGTGAAGGTAATCTTGAACTAGAACGTGCATTAGCCTCTATCGAAGAATTAAATTGTTAAAAGGATAAATGATGTATTACGTGATTTTTGCCCAAGATCTTCCTGGCAGTTTAGAAAAACGTCTTTCAGTACGTGAGCAGCATCTTGCTCGTTTAAAACAATTACAAGCAGAAGGTCGTTTATTAACAGCCGGTCCCAATCCTGCCATTGACGATGAAAATCCTGGCGAAGCTGGCTTTACCGGCTCGACAGTGATTGCTCAATTCGAAAGCCTGTCTGCAGCAAAAGACTGGGCGTCACAAGATCCTTACGTAGAAGCTGGCGTTTACGGTGATGTGATTGTGAAGCCTTACAAAAAAGTTTTCTAAATAAAACGAACTCTACACTCAAAGACGGATCTAAATATCCGTCTTTCTCTTTATATGGAATCTCCTATGCGAGCACTTAAACACACGACAATTTCATTATTAATTTTAACCGCACTTTCAGGCTCAGCTTTCGCTAATCAGCATGCCCATAAAAGCAAAAATGAAACTACGCCACAAATTAACCTTGCAGAAGAACAAGCCAAATGGACACAACAACAGCACGCTCATGAATTAAAGTTGATTGAACAACGCGCGACTTTTCTGCAATTAGAGTCGCTCCTAAAAAGTGCGGTCAAAAATAATCATGTTTCTAATAATGCTAAATTATTTCTTGGGCTTATTGATTCTTTAAAAGGTTATCCATTGCAAACTGATGCTATGGCGGCTTATTTAGATGCACGTGTAAAAACTGTTAGTCGCGATACGCCTAGTGAAGAAGTGAATACATTGCGAACAGACATTGAACAATTTCTTCAGCAACATCCCTCTCATTTTCTACGTGGAAAATTAGAACAAAGCATTTTTACATTATTAACCAATGCTGAAGATACTCAAGCACTCGCCAAACTCACACCCAATAATTTGGAAACACAAATTGCCGTGCTTACAGCAAAGTATCAAGTAGAAACGACGAATAGCCCCCAGGCGACAGAAAACTCTTCAAACGATAAGAATAAATCAGCTATTTTGTCTGAGTATGAACAACTTTGGCTTAACAATGCTGAGCTTCCTAATGATGCTCAACTCTGGACAGCTTGGTATTCACAGGGTGGCCGTACTCCAGAAAAAATCTATCAAAAAGCCGAAATGCTTTTTGGCAAAAGTGATATGAAAGGCCTCGAAATACTTGCTAAAGAGT
>JAWHBY010000066.1:0-11146 GCA_032568935.1 Parahaemophilus parainfluenzae | reverse complement strand
GTGGTCCCACCTGACCCCATACCGAACTCAGAAGTGAAACGCCGATGCGCCGATGGTAGTGTGGGGCTTCCCCATGTGAGAGTAGGACACCGCCAGGTATTTTTTATTTTGTTAGTTTATTTTTAGAGTAAATTAACAAAATAAAAATTTTGGCAGCAACAGTGCAATGGTCCCACCTGAATCCATATCGAACTCAGAAGTGAAACATTGTTACGCCGATGGTAGTGTGGGGTTTCCCCATGTGAGAGTAGGTCACTGCCAATTATACCTTATTTAGCGGAGTGGTAGTTCAGCTGGTTAGAATACCTGCCTGTCACGCAGGGGGTCGCGGGTTCGAGTCCCGTCCATTCCGCCAATTCTTAATACCAATAGGGGCGTAGTTCAATTGGTAGAGCACCGGTCTCCAAAACCGGGTGTTGGGAGTTCGAGCCTCTCCGCCCCTGCCATTATTCCATATCAATTTATCTTTAATTTTTTATAAGAATATTGTCTATTTTGTTATTCGTTTTATACTAATTGCATTTTAGTGTTTCAGAGATATTCTTATGCGTTATTCTATTCAAGATTTTATTCAATTAATTGCACAATTACGTAATCCTAATGGCGGTTGTCCTTGGGACCTTAAACAAAATTATGACTCCATGATTCCTTGTTTAACTGAAGAAACTTATGAAGTCATTGATGCTATCCAAAAGAAAGATATTGCTAATTTAAGAGAAGAGCTTGGTGATCTTTTATTACAGGTGGTGTTTTTCAGTCAGCTTGCTTCAGAGGATGGTTATTTTACATTTGATGATGTTCTTAATGATGTTTCTGAAAAGATTGTACGTCGCCATCCTCATGTATTTGCTGATGCTACAGCTGGAAATGAAGAAGAAGCGTTAGCTCGTTGGAACAGTATCAAAGCACAAGAAAAATTAGCTCAAAAACAACAGTCTATTTTAGATAATGTTCCGAATGCTTTTCCTGCATTGTTAAGAGCACAGAAAATGCAAAAACAGTGTTCAAAGATTGGGTTTGATTGGAATGAACTTGGGCCTGTATTTGCTAAAGTTGAAGAAGAATTAGAAGAAGTACGAGATGAAATCAATCAAACGCCTTGTAATCAAGAAAAAATAGAAGAGGAAATCGGGGATTTATTTTTTGCAACAGTTAATTTGTCTCGTCACCTTAAATGCAATGCAGAAGAGGCTTTACGTAAGGCGAATAATAAATTTGAACAACGTTTTCGCAAAGTTGAAGGAAAGGCATTAGAACGAGGCGTATTACTTAAAGATATTTCTTTAATTGAAATGGATATTCTGTGGGATGAAGTGAAAAAAGAAGAAAAATAATCGAAATGGCAGAGGGCGTTTTCCTCTGCCATTTTTATTTTATGGAATGGATAAGTAACATATAAGCGCTGATTACTAATAAAATAATGCCTAATAGTTTTTTGACTAAGTGCGGTGATAATTTACCTCGGATTTTCATTGAAAAAAATCCGGTTACAAAAGCACTTAGCACAACAATAATCACAATCGAAAAATTGACATAACCGATTTGCCAACCAAAGTGATAAGTTGAGTTTTTTGAAAGATAGCCATAAAGGCTACCTAGCCCCCCAATAAACATCATCGCATTGGTATAAGGTGCAATTTGATGGGCTTTAACGGATTTTAATTGTCCAATTAAAGGTGCCATAATTGAGCCACCTCCAATGCCAGTCATGCCAGCAATAAATCCACCTATAGTTGAAAGACCTATCCCTTTAATCGTTTCATCCGCTGTAGATTGCTGAATTATTGCGGTTTCTTTACTAAAAATAGTACGAATTGCTAATAGGGAAAGTGTGATAACAAACACACTGATGATGGCAATATCGGGTACATAAAAACTGGATTCGAATCATAGCTGCACACCAATAATCATACCCATAGACCAAATGAACATCGCTTTGTAATTAATCGATACTTTTTGTTTGTAAAAATAAATCAAGTTAATAAAGGATGATCCCATAACAATCGTCAATGATGTTGCGGCAATCATTTGTAAAGGAAACTGTGGGAATAAAGTGTAGAGAATAGGTACCATCAATACGCCGCCACCAATGCCAAAAATAGCGGACATTATATTTGTCATTACACCACATAAAATTAAAATAAAAATTAACTGTAAACTCATTTCAAACTCCTTTTTTGTGGGAGTACGGCATTATTATTCTTTTGGATAAATAAATAATTTATGATCTTGCTCATAATTATCTATAAAAACAGACTTTATTTTAATTTTGTGATCCCTCTCACACAATCAGTATGACAATTATCATATGCTCTTTATACACCTAGCAGTAGTCTATAAATGGAATTTAATAATGGCTTCTACAAGGAGGAGCGTATGCTATTAACGGTTTCGAGTTTCCTCATCGTAACGGCTTTAGTGGCCTATGTTTCATGGCTACGGACTAAAAACGATGATTTAACCACCTCGAAAGGTTATTTCTTAGCGGGACGAGGATTAAGCGGTATTGTGATTGGTTGCTCAATGGTTTTAACTTCACTTTCTACTGAGCAATTGATTGGCGTAAATGCCGTTTCTTATCAAAACAACTTTTCTATTATTGCGTGGACAGTGCCAACGGTGATTCCGCTTTGTTTCTTGGCGCTTTATATGTTACCGAAATATTTGCGTAACGGTTATACCACCATTCCAGAATTCTTTGAAAATCGTTTTGACCGACAAACTCGTTTGATTATGTCAGGGTTATTCTTAGTCTTCTATCTTTTAATCGTTATTCCGACCCACTTTATACCGGAGCGATTGCATTTAATAAAATCTTCAATCTAGAAACTATTTTCGGATTAAGTTATGCGCAAGCAATTGTCTATACTGTAATTGCTATCGGTGTAGTGGGTGCGATTTATGCGATTTTTGGTGGGTTAAAAGCGGTAGCGGTTTCCGATACTATCAATGCCGTGATCTTAGTGATTGGTGCGTTGCTTGTACCTGTATTTGCATTGCTTTATTTAGGTAATGGCAGCATTTCAGAAGGCTTGAATATTATCACTACCACCCACGTTGAAAAATGGAACGCCATTGGTAGCTCAACAGATTCTACTCCTTGGCCGACAATTTTTACCGGTATTATGGTTGTTCACTTCTTCTATTGGACAACGAACCAAGCCATCGTACAACGTTGTTTAGGGGCGAAGGATTTAGCATCAGGTCAAAAAGGGATTTTAATTGCAGCGCTTTTCCTACTCACATTACCGATTATTCTTAATTTACCGGGTTTGTTGAGTTTCCATATTTTAGGTGAAGGCTTAAATCCAATTGATACCTCTTATCCATTATTGGTCAATAAAGTGATGCCGACTGCATTACAAGGCTTTTTTATTGCCGCACTTTTCGGTGCAATTTTAAGTACCTTTAACTCATTCTTAAACTCTGCAGCGACCATTTATTGTAAAGACTTATTACCATCTATCAGTAAAAAACAACGTACCGATCAAGAGTTGATCGTCTATGCGAAAAAAGTCTCAACCATTATGGCGATTGTGACCATGATTATTGGCCCACTTTTGATGTTCGGTACAGATGGTATTTTCTTAATCACTAAACGCTTTGCCGGTTTTGTGAATATTCCAATCGTGGCGTTATTTGCTGTGGGTTTATTTAATAAAACTGTTTCTGGCTTGGCTGCACGTATTGCTTTACTTGTACACGTAGTACTTTATTTCAGTATTGTTTGGGTGTTCAATGTGAAAATCAATTTCGTGTATGTGATGGGCGGATTATTCGTATTTGATGTTGTTTTCATGTTGATTCTAGGTCAATTCTTAAAACGTGAACCTTATGTGGAAAATACCATCAATAAAGGCGATGTAGACTTGACCAATTGGAAATATATTAAAGTAACATCTGTTTCATTAATTCTTGGTTTAATTGCGCTTTATGCATTCTTATCACCAATTGGTATTGCTTCTCCGGATGGTAATCCAATGTTAGTGTTGGAAGTGTATGCGGTATTACAACTCATCGTATTGATTGTCTTTAGACCAAAAAATGAAAAAACAGAACATCAATTACATCTTTCTAACCAACATTAAGCAGTCGGGCGTACATCACGTACGCCCTTAAACCTTAAAATAGATAAGGATTGTGTATGAACATTATCTATATTTTACTCGACCAAGTGCGTAAAGATATGCTGGGGGCTTATGGTCACCAGATCGTTAAAACCCCGAATATTGACCGTCTAGCTAAAGATGGGGTGCGTTTTAATAACGCATTTACGCCTGCTTCAGTTTGTGGACCCGCACGGACTTCACTTTTTACCGGTTTAATGCCGTCCACTCATGGCATCATTCGTAATGGTGAAAAAGGCGGTACAGGTGAAGTGAGCGAAGCCGCCCCAAATATTGGTAAACTAGACGGCTATAACACCTATGTTGTGGGGAAATGGCACGTGGGTACAAAATCCGTACCGGAAGATTACGGCATTAAAGGACATAACTTTGATGGCTATGGTTATCCAGGCAGTGGCGTGTATAAAAATTTAGTGTTCAACCAACCGCCGACACATTCCAATCGTTATAAAGAATGGTTAGATGAAAAAGGCTATGAAATTCCAGAAGTGAGTCGTGCTTATTTCGGGGATAACCCTCATTTACGCGTGCAAGAGCTTTGCGGTTTGCTTTCAGGCACAAAAGAACAAACCATCCCGTATTTCATCATTGATGAAGCGAAAAGCTATATTAGTGAATCACTTGCTGAAAATAAACCGTTCTTTACATGGATTAATTTCTGGGGACCGCATACGCCTTGTATCGTGCCAGAACCTTATTATTCCATGTATCGAAAAGAAGATGTGGTGCTAGATGAAAGCTTCTTCAAGCCACTAGAAGGCAAACCAGGACACTATCGTACCATCTCTAAAATGTGGGGAATGTGGGAAGCGAGTGAAGATCATTGGAAAGAGGTTATCACAAAATTCTGGGGCTACATTACTTTGATTGATGATGCGATTGGTGAGCTGTTTACTTTCTTAGAAAACAACGGCATTTATGACCGCACTTTTATTGTGGCAACCGCTGACCATGGGGATGCGATGGGTGCTCATCGAATGATTGAGAAAGGGGAGTTCATGTTTGATACCACCTACAATATTCCGATGATTATCAAAGACCCAAATTCAAACCGCGTTAATCAACAAGATGATAACCTTGTCTATCTCCATGATTTAACCTCGACCGTTTATGATCTCGCTAATCAGCCTATTCCTCAAGTCTTTGAAGGGGAAAGTATTTTGCCGATTGTTCGTCAACATCAAGATAATCAACGCAAAGGGATATTGGCACAGTTGGCGGGGCATTTCGTCTATTTTGAACAACGTATGTGGCACCGTAAAGACTATAAATTAGTGTTTAATGCTTCGGACATTTGTGAGCTTTATGATGTGAAAAACGATCCGGCTGAAATGCATAATTTGTTCTACAAGCCAGAATATGAATCGGTCAGAAAAGAGATGCTGGAAGAAATGCGTCAAGAAATGAAATGCTTAAATGATCCATTAGAAAACTGGGTATATCGGATTATAAACGAAGTGTAAAACACATAAAAAATTGACCGCACTTTTAAGGGGCGATTATGGAAAATTGCGCAATCAAGCCTACTGAATTATCACATTGTCAGTTTACTGAGCTGCATCACTTGCCGAAAGGTTCCTTCTTGTATCAACAAGGTGAGTCAGCACATGAATTTTATTATGTGCAAGCAGGCTTGGTTGGCTTATTTCATACCCTTGAGAATGGCAAGGAAAGCTTAGTGCGATTATATTCCAAGGGCGATTATTTTGGTTTTCGAACTTTGTTTTCGATGGCGGATAAACATTATCATTGCAATGCAAAAGTCTTAATTGATGCGGAGATTACTCGCATCAAACCTAATGCAGTGAGCGAATTTTTCACGCACAATACAGTAATGAGCCAATGTTTACTTCAGATCTTGGCAGATGAACTACGTGAAGCTGAAGAACGTTTAGCAAAAAGTGCCTATTTACGTACCTTAGATCGCGTGATGGATAGTTTGTATTTTCTCAAACAACATTTTCCTGATTATAATTGGACGTATCGCGAAATTGCAGAATATGCGGGCTGTGAAACGGAAACCGCGATTCGTATTGCAAAAGAACTCAAACAAAATGGCTCATTAGACCGAATATCAGGTCATAAATAATGTTGTAACAAAGGATGGTTGATGTCTGTTTTTCCACCACAAGCTTATTTTCACTTAATGGCGAAACCAAGCAGTTTTCACTGTAACATTCAGTGTGAATATTGCTTCTATTTGGAAAAATCAGAACAGTTTGGGCAATATGCGCCTTTTATGTCGAAAGACACCTTAAAACATTACGTCAAAAACTATATCCAATCGCATGCAGGGAATGTGGTTGAATTTGCTTGGCAAGGTGGGGAGCCGACTCTCTTAGGCTTAGATTTTTATAAGCAAGCCGTTGAATATCAGCAGGAATTTGCTCAAGGCAAACAGATTACAAACGCCTTTCAAACCAATGGCATTGCCCTTAATCAGCAATGGGCTGCATTTTTCAAACAACATCATTTTCTCATTGGGCTTTCTATTGACGGTTTAAGTGCTGTGCATAATCGTTATCGTATTTCAGGTAATGGCAATCCCACTTTTGAAAAAGTCGTAAAAGCGTTATTCTTGCTGCAAGAATATGGCGTGGAATTTAACACCCTGACCGTCATTAATGATCAAAATTGGCAAAAAGGAAGAGAAACTTATTTAGCACTCAAACAGCTTGGCTCGACTTATATGCAGTTTATTCCTATTGTGGAACGTCATGCTCAAACCCAATCTGTTACTGATTTTTCGGTACCAGCAGAAGGTTATGGGAAATTTCTTGTGGATGTCTTTCATGAATGGTATGAGCATGATGTAGGGAAAATTTATGTGTCGCAGTTTGATAATCTGCTAGGGCAATGGCTTGGTTATCCTTCCTCAACCTGTGTTCATCAACCTACTTGCGGACAATCTCTTGTCACGGAAGCAAATGGCGATGTATATACTTGTGATCATTTTGTGTATCCCGAATACAAGATGGGGAATTTAACTCAGCAACCTTTAACGGAGATTGTGCTTTCCAGTAAACAGCAACAATTCGGTTTAGAAAAATCACAAAAATTGACCGCACTTTGCCGTCATTGTGAGTTTCGTAAACTCTGTTATGGTGGCTGCCCTAAACATCGTTTTGTTTCTCTCGAAAATGAACCCAATCCACATAATTATTTATGTGCCTCTTACCGTTATTTCTTTGAACAAACGGCACTCTATATGCAAGCCATGGCTCGTCAAATTCGGTTACATCGATCCGCCGCTTAAGGTAGAATGGTGTTTTCTACTTTACGTTTTGATTGATATGAATCCTTGGATATTACTCGCTATTTCTATTTGTCTTGAAATTGTGGCAACAAATTTATTAAAAGTCAGTGATGGCTTTACCAAACTTTTACCCACCGTTGGTTCATTAGCGCTATATGCCATTTCGTTTTATTTTGTCTCCATTGTTTTCCGAACACTTTCCGTGGGCTTGGTTTACGCCATTTGGTCGGGCGTTGGTATTGTTCTGACCGCTATTGTGGCATATTTCGCATTTGGTCAGAAAATTGATACCGCAGGGCTGATAGGCATGGCGTTGATTATCAGTGGTGTTTTAGTGATTAACTTGTTTTCTCAAACAGGGCATTAATCCTCCAAATGAAATGTGATCAAGCTCACGAATTTTATTTTTCTTCAAAATAAAATTATGTAAGCAATCGATTCACCGCTATAATTCTCCGGCATTTTTAACCGCACTTTGTGCAACTTTAAAGGAAATTCTATGAAAAAATTACTTTGCTCATTATTTGCGCTTTCTGCTGTTAGCACAGCAATGGCACAAGAAGTGAATATTAAATTATTAGGGACCTCAGATGTTCACGGTCGTATCGTACCTTGGAGTTATGGTGCAGACATAGAGGACAAATCTGGTTCTTATGCACAAATTGCAACTTATGTGAAAGATGTGCGTAAAAATAATAAGAACGTGGTGTTAGTAGAAGTCGGTGATGCGATCCAAGATAACCAAATCGATGTGTTCGCAAAAGATAAAAAATACTATAAAGATCACCCGATTCCAAAAGTATTAAACGAAATGAATTATGATATTTTCGTATTGGGTAACCACGAGTTTAACTTTGGGATGAAAGCATTAGATGAAATCCTAAAAGATATCAAAGCGAAAAAATTAACCGCAAACTTCTATCATAAGAAAAATGACAAACGTTATATCGATGCGACAACCATCATCGAAAAAGATGGCGTGAAGTTAGGGATTATTGGTTTAAGTACCCCAATGTCAGCAAAATTTGAAGAAGACACGGGCAACTTAAAAGACATGAAATTTACTTCGCCGACAGAAGAAGCGCGTACACAAGTTGAGAAATTAAAAGCAAAAGGCGTGGATGCGATTATTGCGGTGACACACATGGGTATCGATAATGAAAACAATATTCCTGATACTGGTATGCGTGATGTGATCAATGCAGTAGATGGTATTGATGTGGTTATCGCGGGTCACATGCACAAAGATGTACCAAGTGAAACCATTAAAAACACACTAATCACTGAACCACACCGTTACGGTACCGTGGTATCTGAAGTGGATTTAACTTTTGATATCAACGATAAAAAAGAAGTGAAATTAGTGAAGAAAGAATCTAAAACGGTTCCAGTTAAAGCACTTGAAGCAGATAAGAAAATTGTGGAAATCTACAAACCTTATCACGAGAAATTACGTGAATTAAACAACGTAGTAATCGGTCAAACAGCGAATGAAATGGTACCTCAAGAGACTAAACACGGTGTATCTGCTGCATTCTCAAAAGATACCGGTTTGTCTTCATTCATTAATGATGTTGAACAACATTACAGCGGTGCAGATGTGGTGACTTTCTCTTTCGACCATCAAAAAGCACGTATGGATAAAGGCGATATCAAGAAAAAAGACATCATCTTTAACTATCGTTATGCAGGCGGTGATGTTACCGTTTATGAACTGACCGGTAAACAATTGAAAGAATATATGGAATGGTCTGCGAACTACTTCGATACCATCCAACCAGGTGATACTGAATACCGTTACAATGCGGAACGTAAAAAATCAAAATATGTGACTTATGACATTTTCGGTGGCGTAAATTACAAAATTGACTTACGTAATCCAAAAGGTAGCAAAATCGTTGATTTAACCCTTGCTGACGGCAAACCGGTGACAGATGATATGAAATTAAAAGTGGGTATGAACTCATATCGTTTCGCTCAATTAAACGGTAAAGGTGGTATTTGGGAAGGTCAAAAAATCCCAGTACTTTGGGAATCTAAAGTCGCAATGGGCCGCGAAAAAGGCACTATCCAAAATATGATGATCGATTACATCACCAACGTGAAAAAAGGCAAAATCGATGGTCAATCTCACAACCGTTGGGAAATCATTGGATTAAACTAATCGATCCTTTTAAAATACGATAAAAACCAACCGCACTTTGAGGTAATTGAATCAAGTGCGGTTATTTTTTTCTTTGTTTTCAGCTAAAACTTGTAAATAATCAAGGTAAAATTAAGCCTAACGTAGTAAACTACAAGGACTTTTATCCTTTAGGAGATGACAAATGAAACCTTATTTAATCGCCCCTTCTATCCTTTCTGCAGATCTTGCTCGTCTAGGAGATGATGTGCAAAACGTGTTGAATGCTGGTGCAGATGTGATTCATTTTGATGTAATGGATAATCACTATGTGCCGAATTTAACCTTTGGCCCAGCTGTGTGTAAAGCTTTGCGTGATTATGGCATTAAAGCACCTATTGACGTGCATTTAATGGTGAAACCGGTCGATCGTATTATTCCTGATTTTGCCAAAGCCGGTGCGGATTACATTACATTTCATCCTGAAGCCAGTGAACATATTGACCGCTCGTTACAGCTCATTCGTGATCACGGCTGTAAAGCGGGTTTAGTGTTTAATCCTGCCACACCATTAAGTTATTTGGATTATGTATTAGATAAGGTGGATGTGATTTTGTTAATGTCCGTGAATCCAGGATTTGGTGGACAATCTTTTTTACCTTCAACATTGAAAAAATTACAACAGGCACGTCGTCTGATTGATGAAAGTGGTTTAGATATCCGTTTAGAAGTTGATGGTGGGGTAAAAGTGGATAATATTGCAGAAATCGCCGCAGCCGGTGCAGATATGTTTGTAGCAGGTTCAGCGATTTTTGGTAAACCAGATTATAAACAAATCATTGATCAAATGCGCGCGCAGTTAGCTTCAGTTAAATAGATGGTAGTAAGAATGAAGACTCAATTTAAAGTTATCGGTTTTGATTTAGACGGTACGCTTGTGAATAGCTTGCCAGATTTAGCGTTGTCTGTGAATTCTGCTTTAGCAGACTTTGGATTACCTCAAGCACCAGAAGAGTTAGTGTTAACTTGGATTGGTAATGGGGCACCAGTATTGATTGCACGAGCTTTAGAATGGGCAAAAGAGCAAACAGGTAAAGACTTTTCAGATGCAGAAATGGAGCAAGTGAAAGAGCGTTTTAACGTGTATTACGCGGAGAACCTTTGTAATGTGAGCCGTTTATATCCAAATGTAAAAGAAACATTGGAAACCTTGAAAGCGCATGGTTATACCTTAGCTGTAGTAACGAATAAACCAACTCGTCATGTTCAGCCTGTATTGGCGGCATTTGGCATCGATCATTTATTCAGTGAAATGCTTGGTGGACAGTCATTACCTGCGATTAAACCACATCCAGGCCCATTGTATTATTTATGTGGTAAATTTGGCGTAGAACCTCGCCAAGTGTTGTTTGTAGGTGACTCTCGAAATGATATCCTCGCGGCACATTCAGCAGGCTGCCCGGTTGTAGGATTAACTTACGGATACAACTACAACATTCCAATTGCTGAATCAAACCCTGATTGGGTGCTTGATGACTTTGCGAAGTTATTAGAGATTCTTTAATCTATCTTAAAGTGTAAAGTGCGGTCAAAAATGACCGCACTTTTTTCTTAAACCTCCCACCAAATCAACGCCCATTT
>JAWHBY010000065.1:0-11260 GCA_032568935.1 Parahaemophilus parainfluenzae | reverse complement strand
ATACCATAAAGTACAGAATTATAGATTTTACCGGAGAAGCTCACTTTTGCCCCATGGGTTAAGTGACCACCGTGTGCTAAATCCATCCCTAAGATGGTATCGCCCGCATTGATTAATGCACCATATACCGCCGCATTAGCTTGTGAACCAGAATGTGGTTGTACGTTTACATAATCCGCACCAAATAACTCTTTAGCACGATCAATCGCTAACTGCTCGACAATGTCTGCGTACTCACAACCGCCGTAGTAACGTTTACCTGGGTAGCCTTCAGCATACTTGTTAGTAAACTGTGAACCTTGCGCTTCCATTACGCGTGGGCTTGCATAGTTTTCAGATGCGATAAGCTCGATATGCTCTTCTTGACGACGATTTTCGCCCTGAATGGCTTGCCAGAGAACCGGATCGTAATCAGCGATGTTCATACTTTTTTTAAACATTGTGTTTTCCTCGTTGTTTGAATTATTTGTATATAGTTTACCTGTTTCCAAGTAAAAACTTAATCAAAAATTTCGATCATATTTTTCATTATTACAATGAAAAACATTCATTTATCTAAATCGAGCCTTTTTCTTTCACTAATTTCTCAATTAGTTTAACTTCTTTTGTTTTCTCGCCTGCTCCCAGTTTACGGCATTGGCTGGTTTCTTTCGTATACGTATTAAAATTTGTCATCCTTGTTGGGCTTTTCATTTTAATCTTCATATCCAAATGATTACCGCAGTTATTACAAGGTGAAACAAATTCCTTATCTAATTCTTTAAATTCTGGAGATTGTTCAATAATTTTCGCAACTTGTGGTGAATGCGCAGTTTTAAATAGACGATCTGTAAAGTCATAACTTAACTTGCCGTCATTCGCCTGCCATTTGGCTTTAGCTTGCAATAAATAACGCATCCAGCCTTCTTTTGTATCAATCTGTGAAATACCACGTAGAAGCACAGTTTGATCTGCGTGATAGGTGACATAATCAAAATGCTCAACAGGTAAAGGGGATTTTGCCGCTGGTTTCACATGACAAATCCAATCGCCGACTAAGGCTTGTTCTTGTTCAGTTTGCTGATGAGCTACCGTACACCCTGAGAATAATACAGCAACAAGACCACCCAATATTAATTTTCTCATGAGATATTCCTTTTATTGACAGTAGAGATAACATTCATCAGTACAAAGTAGGGAAAATTTTATTTAATCCGGAATATGTAAAAGACGGCAGTTACATAAATCATCACTCTCAAATTCGGATATTTCACCTGCAACCTTATTCGGAATTGGGAATAAACGCACAGTGAGTGGTTTATTTAAGCGAAATGCCATCGTTCCAGTATCACGCATAATAGCTGCGATGGTTTCAGCCTTAGCATTTCCCGCCACAGGAACCGTATCTAAACCGATACCACATACGGCACTATAAGTCAGTAAAGCGCGAATATCAAAATATTGTTTTTGTGTCCCTTCGGCTAAACCCAAATCTTCTGTCACCGCCAACATTAATCCGGAAAACCCAACCAATGGCACACGTTGGATTGATTTAAACACTTTTGTCAGTAACGCAGAAACCTCTACTGAACCAGCTGCACCAAAATAAGGTAATCCCATTAATTCATAGATTTTTGTTATGGATGAACAATTTTTTGATGGTGCCGCTGAACTATCAATGCCTGCAAATTCAAATTTTCCCGACAATTTGACCGCACTTAACATCTCTAATACTTGATCTACATGATATTGCAGAGCCTGCAACATAGCTCGATAGCAATCAGCATAAAATTGATTATGAGGAGATTTTGGCACAGATTTTAATACTTCTACCAATAGATCTGGTGTTTCTAAACCAATGACAAAACTGTTCGGCAAATGACTTAGATGATAACCTGCTGGGAAATAAGGAATAAATGGCTTGCAGTTAAAATTCACAGTAAAGTTAAAATTACCTTCGCCACGAGGTGTGATGTTCGCAATTTGTTGTACCGCATAAACAGATTGTTCGATAAGTTCATTATCTAACACGCCATGTTCATCTAATGGCACATTTACACAAGCATTACACAAGTCGCCATAAGCCGCGATTAACTCTGGTAATAACGCTATTTCCTCTTTATTTCTTGCTGCGCCTATTGCAAATCGAAGACGAATTCCACTTTCATTAAATTTATTCAATAATTCCGTTAAATACTGCAAATCTGCTTTTGCTGTCTGCAAATTGGTGAAATCTAAATATTCACCAAAAGGATTGGTAATCACTCGAATCGATTGCAAGGTATAACCTGCCTTCTGTACAGCTGGTAATAACAAATCCACATCACGTTTAACTGAATAAAGGGTGTCTTCCCATTGCGTTTTATCTTTATGTAACGTTAGAAAAAAACTTATGGTACGAAGACGACATAATTCTTTATTTTTATAATCCATTCGATCCCTTAACATTAAATGTAGTTATTTTTGCTGCTCACGTTCAACAGCACGGTAACCAATATCTCGACGATAAAAACGTCCAGTCCATTGAATTTGCTCAGCGAGTTTTAATGCTTTTTGTTGCGCTTCAAATACGCTTTCGCCTAACGCAGTAGCACAAAGCACGCGGCCACCGTTGGTGACTAACTTGCCCGCTTTCGCTTCTACGCCTGCCAAAAAAACTTTCTCATTTTCGACCGCACTTTGAGGTAAGCCGCTGATTTCATCGCCTTTGCGATAATCCCCCGGATAGCCTTCTGCAGCCAATACGATACCTAAAGAGGCCTTCGGCTTCCATTGGGATTTCACTTCGTCCAATTTGCCATCACAGGCTTTAAGACAAAGTTCTACCAAATCCGACTCCAAACGCAACATAATCGGTTGCGTTTCCGGATCACCGAAACGACAGTTAAACTCGATTACTTTCGGCTGGCCATTTGGCATGATCATCAAACCGGCATACAAGAAACCGGTATAAACATTGCCTTCTGCAGCCATGCCGTTGACCGTTGGATAGATCACCTCACGCATCACCCGATCATGAATTTCAGGTGTCACCACTGGCGCAGGAGAATAAGCCCCCATACCGCCAGTATTCAAACCTGTATCATTTTCGCCCACGCGTTTATGATCTTGGCTGGTAGCCATAGGTTCAACGTTTTTACCGTCCACCATGACAATAAAACTGGCTTCCTCACCATCTAGAAACTCTTCAATCACCACTCGGCTACCCGCTTTGCCAAAGGCATTGCCAGAAAGCATATCACGCACAGCGTCTTCCGCTTCTTGCAATGTCATTGCAACGATTACGCCTTTACCCGCTGCCAAACCATCTGCTTTTACGACAATTGGCGCACCTTTTTCACGTAAGTACGCTAATGCAGGCTCAACTTCGGTGAAATTTTGATATTCTGCCGTTGGGATTTTATGACGCGCGAGGAAATCTTTGGTGAATGCCTTTGAACCTTCCAATTGCGCAGCCGCTTGCGTTGGGCCAAAAATTTTCAGTCCAGCCTCACGAAATGCATCAACCACACCAATCACTAACGGGGCTTCCGGCCCCACAATTGTGAGCCCGATTTGCTTATCTTGAGCAAATTTCACCAATGCAGGAATATCTGTTGCAGAAATATTCACGTTTTCTACTTTATGTTCCAATGCGGTACCTGCATTGCCTGGGGCAACAAAAACTTTATCTGTTAGTGGAGATTGTACTGCTTTCCAAGCCAAGGCGTGTTCACGCCCGCCATTTCCGATGATGAGGATGTTCATGTTGTAGTCCTTGCGTATGCCTAATTTAAAAAAAGTACGGCTATTTTTTTCCTGTAATTCCCCCCTCTTTTGTAAAGAGGGGGCTAGGGGGAGATTTAAACGATATTGAATTTAGTATGAGCTTAAAATCACTTCTGCCAAATCTCCCCTTCCCCTCTTTGCTAAAGAGGGGATAGTTAGATAAATTAATGTCTAAAATGACGCATTCCAGTTAATACCATCACCATATTATGTTCATCCGCTGCGTCAATGACTTCTTGATCGCGCATTGAACCACCTGGATGAATAACACATTGAATCCCTACTTTCGCCGCCGCATCAATACCATCACGGAATGGGAAGAATGCATCAGATGCCATTACACAACCAGCTACGGTTAAACCTTCATCCTGCGCTTTAATACCCGCAATCTTCGCAGAATATACGCGGCTCATTTGGCCTGCACCAATACCGATAGTTTGATTGCCTTTGGCATAAACAATGGCATTAGATTTCACAAATTTTGCCACTTTCCAACAGAACAATAAATCTTTTAACTCTTGTTCGGTTGGCTGGCGTTTACTTACTACTTTTAAATCATCCACGCCAACCATGCCTAAATCCGCATCTTGTACTAATAAACCGCCGTTTACACGTTTGAAATCTAGACGTTCAGAACGTGATGTCCATTCTCCACATTCAAGCAAACGTACATTTTTCTTACGTTTCACCACTTCAACAGCTTCCGCAGACACTTTCGGAGCGATAATCACTTCCACAAATTGACGTTCTACAATTTCATTTGCCGTTTTTTCGTCTAATTCACGGTTAAAAGCAATGATGCCGCCAAAGGCTGAGGTTGGGTCTGTTTGATAGGCTCGGTTGTAGGCGTCTAAAATGTCTTTGCCTAAAGCCACCCCACACGGATTTGCGTGTTTCACAATCACACAGGCCGGCTCATCAAATTCTTTCACGCATTCAAGTGCTGCATCGGTGTCGGCAATATTATTGTAAGACAAGGCTTTACCTTGTAATTGATGAGCGGTAGCTACGCTTGCTTCTTTCACATTTAAATCAACATAGAAGGCCGCATTTTGATGAGCGTTCTCCCCATAACGCATGGTTTGTTTACGCACGAAGTTAAGGTTTAAAGTACGTGGGAATTGACCGCACTTCGCATTGGCATCTTCTTCCTCTGCCACATGATACGGTTTCACCATTTGTCCAAAGTAGTTAGCAATCATAGAATCATATTGAGCGGTATGTTCAAATGCTTTGATGGCAAGATCAAAACGGGTTTCAAGCGTTAAGCTGTTGTGGTGTTTATCCATTTCAGCAAGAATGGCGTTAAAATCATGATTATTCACTACAATCGCCACATCTTTATGGTTTTTCGCTGCAGAACGTACCATGGTTGGCCCACCGATATCTATATTTTCTACTGCATCAGCCAATGTGCAATCTGGTTTAGCCACGGTGGCTGCAAATGGATATAAATTCACGACGACCATATCAATACCTTCAATGCCATGTTGCTGCATGATCGCATCATCTGTACCACGACGCCCAAGAATCCCGCCATGCACTTTTGGATGTAAGGTTTTTACACGACCGTCCATCATTTCAGGGAATCCCGTATAATCAGACACTTCAGTCACCGGCAAACCATGTTGCTCTAACAATTTTGCAGTACCGCCTGTGGAAAGTAGTTTTACACCACGCTGTATTAAGCCTTGAGCAAATTCTACGATACCAGCTTTATCAGAAACACTCAGTAAAGCCTGACGAATTGGACGATCTGTCATTACATTTTCCTTTCATTAAATGGTTAAAAATAAGTGGGATAAATTATAGCGCAAACG
Organism: Parahaemophilus parainfluenzae; assembly: GCA_032568935.1. GTDB lineage: Bacteria > Pseudomonadota > Gammaproteobacteria > Enterobacterales > Pasteurellaceae > Haemophilus_D > Haemophilus_D parainfluenzae_AE. The sequence goes on along the minus strand of JAWHBY010000065.1, from coordinate 5,693 downwards.
TTTGCGTTTATATAGAAAAAATTTTACTGGTAAGCACACTTGAAAGTGTGTGATTTATTTAATTGATTAAAAAAAAAAGCCCGCAAAATGCGGGCAATAAATTAATAAGATAATTGATTAACGTTTGCGGTTGTCTAGAGAAAATGCGCCGGCACCAGCAAACACAAAATAGAAGAACACTAAAGAATAAAATAAAGCAAGTTCACCACCGTTCGCGATTGGGAAGAACAAATTCCCTTTACCTGCTACATGCATGAAGAAATATGCATAAGCCATTTGACCTGAAAGGATAAATGCCGCTGGGCGAACAAATAAACCTAAAATTAATAAGATTGAACCGACAATCTCAATTATCCCACCAACGATCATTAGTGGATCGCCCACCGCACCATTACCACCAGTCATTGACACTGGGAATTCCCAGAATTTCGCTGTACCGTGCAAGATAAACATATAGGCAGCGATGATACGTAATAAAGCTAAAACATACGGAGAATATTTTTCTAAGTTTTTCATAAAGTTTACCTCATAAAAATAAAAAGTGATTTGAGAACGGGTTTATATTAATGATTAACTTAACACTAAACAATACCTTAAATCGAAAAGGACTTTTTACGATTAAGAAATAATTTTATGGTTTACTGATTTTCTCAATCCATTGTAGAAACTCAACAGGCGGCATAAATCCGTTAACACGACTCCCCTCGATTTCTTTTCCATCTTGATTAAAGAACAAAATAGTCGGTAAACCTAGCACTTTATATTTTGTCATTAAAGCACGGTTTTCTTCAGAGTTTTTTGTCATATCAACTTGAAGGAGCAACATATCGCCAAAGTTCTTTTGTACACGAGGATCGCTAAATGTTTCTTTTTCAAACTCTTTACAAGCCACACACCAATCCGCATAAAGATCGAGCATCACCAGTGATTTGTTATTTTCCGCCAGAGCTTGTTGCAATTCAGCTTCACTTTTCACTTGTTTAAATTCAACATGAGAAACCAATTTATTTTCGATCGCACTTTGTGCAGAGCTTTCACCCCAAACCCATGCTTGAAGCGGTTTCACACTAATCATCGCTGCAACTAAAAACAGAATTCGGAATAGCCAACCTGTACCATTCTTCGGCATTTGGAAAGCAAACCAAATAAAAAATGCAGTGCCGAGCATCGCCCATAATCTTGGTGTCCATTCATCTGGTAAAATACGAGAAATTAAGAATACTGGTAATGCGAGCATCACAAAGCCAAAGAGCTTTTTGACCGTTTCCATCCACATACCTGATTTAGGCAGGATTTTATTACCGAATAAAGTGATTAAAATAAGTGGTACGCCCATCCCTAATGCAAGCAAATAAAGCGTAATCGCACCAGTGAATAAATCGCCACTCTGCGCCACATAAAGCAAGGCTCCTGAAAGCGGTGCTGATGTACAAGGTGAAGCGACAAGTCCCGCAATCATCCCCATTAAGAACACACCACCAAAGGCACCGGCTTTTTGCTGTTGGCTAAGTAAAGATAGTTTTGTTTGTAATGAGCTTGGAAGCTGTAAGGTAAATACCCCAAACATCGACAAAGCTAACAAAACAAAGATGATTGATAACCCAATCATCACATAAGGATGTTGCAACGCCACTTGGAATGGCAAACCAATTGCAGCTACAATCAAGCCTAGTAAGGTATAAGTCAGCGCCATCCCCTGCACATATACAAAACTTAATGCGAAAGCGCGCCACATATTAGGGCGTTGATTTTGACCAATTACTATCGCTGAAAGCAATGGTAGCATTGGCAACACACAGGGGGTAAAAGCCAAACCTAAGCCCAATAAAAAGAAACCAAATACGGCATATTTGCTATTAAATAAACTTTCCGCTAAACGGTCTTGCTCTGCTTTAGGTTGTGCTGAAAGTGCGGTCGATTTTTCCGATGTTTTTTCAGTATCGGTAACCTGGACAATAGGCAAATCCGCCACTTTAATTTCTTTCACTTCAGGGGGATAACAAAAGCCCTCAGTACAACCTTGGTAAGCAATTTCAATCACATCTTCCGCTTTTAAGGGCGGCTGGCTTGCTTTAAAAATAGCTTGTACCGGCTTTTTGAAAATCTTCATTAAGCCAAAATAAGGATCGTTATAATCTTCAGGTGAAATAGAAAATGTCGGCACATCAAAGGATGAGGTTTCCGCTTGGTTAAGTTTCACGGAAATTTTCTCTTGATAGAGATAATACCCTTCTGCAATTGACCACTTGACGATCACATTTTCTTGATTATCGCTTTTCGCAGCTGAAAATTGAAAAGCGTCATCCACAGGTAAGAAAGCCGATTTTTTATCAAAAAGACCGGCTTGAGTGGAAAGTGCGGTAAAAATAAAAAATAAAAAAAGAAGAATTCGTTTCATCATAAAGTTCCATTTGTTATTCCTGTTAAAATTCTAGCATAGATGAACAGAATGTTAAGAATTTATGACTTAGATCATAAAATTAAATGTAATTTAAAAAAATGACCATACTTTTCTGTTGTTACAGCAATGTTACAATTATAGAATATGCCCATAACGAAGTATAACAAGGAGCAATGAATGGCTACCCCAAAAATTCTCATCGTGGAAGATGAAGCGGTAACCCGTAATACGTTAAGAGGAATTTTTGAAGCTGAGGGCTATGAGGTATTACAAGCACAAGATGGTGCGGAAATGTATCGTCAGTTAAACTCAGAAACGGTCAATCTCATCGTATTAGATATCAACTTACCTGGTAAAAATGGTTTATTACTGGGGCGTGAATTACGTGAGAAAGCTGCAATTCCATTAATCTTCCTCACGGGGAGAGATAACGAGGTCGATAAAATTTTAGGCTTGGAAATTGGGGCGGATGATTATCTCACTAAGCCATTTAACCCAAGAGAGCTCACCATTCGTGCGAGAAATTTATTGCATCGCACCATGACATTAAATGGCAAAGAGGCCCATTTACAACGTGAGAACTATCGTTTTAATGGCTGGACATTGGATTTAAATAGTCATAATTTAATTACACCTGAAGGCACTGAGTTTAAGTTACCGCGTAGTGAATTTCGTGCCATGTTGCATTTCTGTGAAAACCCAGGAAAATTGCAAACTCGCGAAGAATTATTGCTAAAAATGACAGGGCGTGAATTAAAACCCCAAGATCGTACTGTGGATGTGACAATTCGTCGCATTCGAAAACATTTTGAAGATCATCCTAATACCCCAGAAATCATTGCTACCGTGCATGGTGAAGGCTATCGTTTCTGTGGTGAATTAGAAGAATAATCTCTCATTAAAGAATAAAAGGCTGAGTCAAATCAGCCTTTTGTTTTTTGCTATCCACGGCGAGATTCGGTAAAATCAACATCAATTTACGATTAATGAATAACGGATAACAATGACCAAAAAGAAAGTCAAAGTTGGCTCTAACACCATTGCGCTAAATAAACGAGCTAGACATGAATATTTTATTGAAGATGAAATTGAAGCCGGCCTTGAATTACAAGGTTGGGAAGTAAAATCAATGCGCGCGGGTAAAGCCAATATCAGCGACAGCTATATCATTTTTAAAAACGGCGAAGCTTATTTATTTGGTGCGACTATTCAACCATTAAGCTTGGCCTCTACTCACGTGGTTTGCGATCCGACTCGCACACGTAAGCTTTTATTGAATAAACGTGAACTGGATAATCTTTTCGGTAAATCAAGCCGTGATGGTTTTACCATTGTTGCCCTTTCTCTTTATTGGAAAGGTCCTTGGGCAAAGATCAAAATCGGTCTTGCGAAAGGTAAAAAACAACATGATAAACGTGATGATATTAAAGAGCGTGAATGGAAAGTAGCAAAAGAGCGTATTATGAAAAATGCGAATCGTGGATAACTCTCCCTCCAAACAGACAAAATGCCTTTCAATCGAAAAGCATTTTTCTTTTCTCAATATGAAAAAAATTCTCATCGCTATGAATAAAATTACATTGATAATCATTCTCTTTTAAATTAGTATCTTCGCCCAATTCTTTCCGTCATATAAGGAGTTCTAATGAAAAAAGGCATTCATCCTGAAAATTATCGTACCGTTTTATTTTACGATTCCAACGCGAAACAAGGCTTTCTTATCCGTTCTTGTGCTAAAACCAACAATACCATGAAATGGGAAGATGGTAACGAATACCCTGTATTTATGTGTGATACCTCATCTGCTTCTCACCCATTCTATACTGGTAAAACTCGTCAAATTGGTAATGAAGGTCGTGCAAGTGAATTTGCCAACCGCTACGGTAAGTTTGGTGCATTTAAATCAAAATAGGAATGTTCAATGAAAGTATTATCTTCACTCAAAAGTGCTAAAAACCGTCCTGGCTGCAAAATTGTTCGCCGCCACGGTGTCGTTTATGTCATTTCGAAAACCAACCCTCGCTTTAAAGCGCGTCAAGGTGGGAAAAAGAAAGGTTAACACCAATAAAAAAAGAGCGGTCAAATTTCCGCTCTTTTTTCATTTAGGCATTAAGGTTTATAAATAAACTCAACGCCTTCTTCATCTTCTTCGTCCCAATCATCCCAGTCGTCATCTTCATCATCAAATTGATGTTCAGCGAGCTGTTCTTGATGGTAGTCTTCCCATTTGAATTTCACTTCTTCCAGTTTATTTTCTTCTACTTCTGCATCACGTGGATTGGCTTCAATAAAATCCATAATATCACGACAAAGTGGTGGCACATTTTTACCCGTTGCGGCAGAAATAAGGTGATAGCCTTCTTCCCAACCAAGACGTTCCGTAATCTCTTGTGCTCGTTCATGCGCCTCTTCTTCAGTCATCGTATCAATTTTATTAAAGACCAACCAACGCGGTTTATCTGCCAATTTTTCGCTATATTGGAATAATTCTGACTCAATGATCGCAATATTATCAGCAGGATCGGATTCATCAATTGGGTTAATATCCACTAAATGAATTAACACTCGACAACGTTCTAAGTGTTTTAAGAAACGAATTCCTAAACCTGCACCATCCGATGCTCCTTCAATCAATCCAGGAATATCTGCCACTACAAAGCTATGGCTCTCATCCACTTTCACTACGCCTAAACTTGGCACTAAAGTGGTAAATGGATAATCAGCAACTTTTGGTTTTGCGGCTGAAACGGCGCGAATAAAGGTGGATTTACCCGCATTCGGTAAACCTAACATCCCGACGTCCGCAAGAAGCATTAATTCTAATAATAAATCGCGTTTTTCACCTGGTGTCCCCATAGTTTTTTGGCGAGGTGCACGGTTCACTGAAGATTTGAAACGTGTGTTCCCTAAACCATGATAACCACCTTTCGCCACTAACATTTTGGCGCCATGCTTTGTCAAATCACCAAGCACTTCTTTGGTGTCATTGTCAATTGCACGCGTTCCCACTGGTACACGTAATGTAATATCTTTACCACGGCGACCGGTACAATCTGAACTATGGCCATTCTCACCGCGTTCTGCAGCAAAACGTTTCGTAAAGCGATAATCGATTAAGGTATTTAAGTTTTCGTCTGCAACCAAATAAACATCACCGCCATCACCGCCATCACCGCCATCAGGGCCACCTTTGGGGATAAATTTTTCACGGCGGAAACTTACACAACCGTTTCCACCATCCCCTGCTTCCACACGAATCAGGGCTTCATCAATAAATTTCATAAAAACTCTC
>JAWHBY010000064.1:0-11516 GCA_032568935.1 Parahaemophilus parainfluenzae | reverse complement strand
GCGCCCATTTCAATCGCCATATTACATACAGTCATACGGCCTTCCATAGAAAGGTCACGAATAGCTTCACCACAGAATTCCACCACATGGCCTGTACCGCCTGCCATGGTAGTTTTACCGATAATGGCAAGAATAATGTCTTTTGCGGTAATGCCTGGCGCCACTTTGCCACGCACTTCAATTTTCATATTTTTCGCACGAGCTTGTTTTAAGGTTTGGGTGGCTAATACGTGTTCGACTTCGGATGTACCGATACCAAATGCTAAGGCTCCGAATGCACCGTGGGTGGCAGTATGAGAGTCACCACAAACGATAGTCATGCCTGGTAAGGTTAAACCTTGTTCAGGGCCCATCACATGCACGATACCTTGTTCTTTGGTGGTCATGTCGAATAATTGAATACCGGTTGCTTTCGTGTTTTTTTCAAGTTCCAATACTTGAATTTTCGCTTGGCCTTCAAGTTTGTTCACATCACGTACTTGGGTAGAAATACTGTGATCCATGGTACCGAAAGTTTTACTGACTTGACGTACTTGGCGGCCTGCCACACGTAAACCATCAAAGGCTTGTGGGCTGGTCACTTCATGGATTAAATGACGGTTAATATACAAAATCGGCGTTTCGCCTTCAGCTTCGTATACCACATGGGCATCGAATAATTTTTCGTAAAGAGTTTTTGCCATAATTTTTCTCAATTCGTTAGAGTAGCAAGTGCGGTCAAATTTTAGGGTGTTTTAAACCGCACTTTAATTGTTTTTATTAGATCGCTTCAGCAATCAATGTACCCATTTCCGCAGTTGAAACCGGTGCAGAGTCATCGGCTAAATCACCGGTACGGTGACCATTTGCTAAGACTTTTTGTACGGCATTTTCAATCGCATCAGCCGCATCATTTAAGTTGAAGCTATAACGCAACATCATTGCCGCAGAAAGAATTTGTGCGATTGGGTTGGCAATGCCTTTGCCAGCGATATCCGGTGCAGAACCGCCAGCCGGTTCATATAAACCGAAATCGTCTTCGTTTAAGCTAGCAGATGGTAACATCCCCATAGAACCTGTGATCATCGCCGCTTCATCAGAAATAATATCACCAAAAATGTTAGAGCAGAGAAGCACATCGAAAGACTCAGGCGCTTTGATTAATTGCATGGTCGCGTTGTCGATATAAATGTGATCTAAGGTGACTTCAGGGTAATCTTTCGCCACTTCTGTCACAGTTTCACGCCATAAGATTGAGGCTTGTAGTACGTTAGCTTTATCCACAGAAGTCACGTGTTTACGACGTTTCATTGCCGCATCAAAAGCCGCACGCGCAATGCGTTCGATTTCATATTTGTAATAAATTTCCGTATCGAATGCTTTAGTTTGTGCACCTTCGCCTTCACGGCCTTTAGGCTGACCGAAATAAATCCCTCCCGTTAATTCACGTACAACCACCATATCAAATCCTTTTGCCGCAATATCTGCACGTAATGGACAGAATTTTTCGAGTCCTTTATAAAGGGTAGCAGGACGAAGATTACAGAATAATTTGAAATGTTTACGCAATGGTAATAATGCACCGCGTTCAGGTTGTTGATCCGGTGGTAAATTTGTCCATTTTGGGCCACCTACAGAGCCAAACAAAATCGCATCAGCATCATCACAGCCTTTTAAGGTTTCAGCTGGTAATGGGCAACCACAATGATCAATTGCGGCACCACCTACATAAAATTCATTGAAGTTAAGTTTGAAACCGAATTTTTCTTGGACTTTGTTTAATACTTTAATGGCTTCAGCCATCACTTCTGGACCAATACCGTCTCCCGGTAGAACAGCGATGTTGTATGATTGCATATTGTTTTTCCTATTTCAGTCACACCAAAGTGCGGTTAATTTTTTTCACATTTTCTCCCCTTTAAGTAAAGGGGAGATTAGATAGATTAATGATGTTTGTGGCTTTTAATATCGGCGACTTTATGTGCACGGTAAATGGCATTAATTGCATGAACTAAAGCAAGTGCGGAAGATTCAACGATGTCAGTTGCTAAACCAACACCGTGGAATTTACGCCCTTCGTGTTCAACCACGATATCCACCTGACCTAACGCTTCAGCACCTTCGCCTTTTGCAGTTAAGTTATAGTGGGACATTTTGATATCTAAGCCAGTTAAATTCAAGATCGCATTGTAAACTGCATCAACCGGACCATTACCACCGATAGAAGAGGTGCTTAATTTTTTACCATCCAATTCCACTTGAACAAACGCAGTCGCTGGATACTCTTTAGTTGAGTGTGCAGAAAGTTTATCTAACACTAAACGATCTTCATCCCCTTGTTGCATATCGATAAAGGCTAAAGCTTCTAAGTCATAATCAAACACTTGGCCTTTTTTGTCTGCCAATTTTAAGAAAGCTTCATACAATTTATCTAAATCGTAATCTTGTTCGGTGTAGCCCATATCTGCCATGTGGCCTTTTACTGCTGCGCGACCAGAACGTGCGGTTAAGTTCAATTTCTCTTTTTTCAAGCCGATAGTTTCTGGTGACATGATTTCGTAGGTATTTTGGTTTTTTAACATACCATCTTGGTGAATACCGGATGAATGTGCGAAAGCATTTGAACCTACAATCGCTTTATTCGGTTGGATTGGCATATTACAAAGTTGGCTCACCATTTGGCTGACACGATGAATTTCTTGTGTGTTGATACGTGTATCCACGCCCATAAATTCTTGACGAACTTTCATTGCCATCACCACTTCTTCAAGAGAGGTATTGCCTGCGCGTTCACCAATGCCGTTGATAGTACATTCAATTTGACGTGCACCATTTTGTACAGCGGTTAAGGAGTTAGCCGTTGCTATACCTAAGTCATTATGGCAATGTACGGAAATCACTGCCTTATCGATATTTGGCACGCGGTTACGTACTTCAGCAATAATATTACCGAATTGATTAGGTAAGCAGAAACCAACAGTGTCAGGAATATTTACAGTTGTTGCACCTGCATTAATTGCCGCTTCAACAATACGACAAATATTGTCGATACCTGTACGGCCTGCATCTTCGCAAGAAAATTCTACATCGTCAGTATAATTACGTGCATGTTTTACTGCGGCTACCGCCATTTCAACTACATCGTCAAAGGTACGTTTTAATTTGGCTTCAACGTGTAATGCTGAAACTGCAATAAATGTGTGGATACGAAACGCTTCTGCCACTTTTAAGGCTTCAGCTGCAGCATCAATATCTTTAATTACCGCACGGGAAAGTGCAGCAACACGACTATTTTTGATATGGCGTGCAATGGTTTGAACGGATTCAAAATCACCTTGAGAAGAAACCGGGAAACCGACTTCCATCACATCTACGCCGAGACGTTCAAGTGCTAAAGCAATCTGTAATTTCTCTTTAACGGTTAAGCTTGCTTTTAACGCTTGTTCGCCATCACGCAAGGTGGTATCAAAAATAATAACGCGATCTGTCATAATGTTTTCCTTCTTTTATCACTCAAAGTGCGGTCATTTTTACCGTGATTTTAAAACGAAAAAACCCGCAATCTTAAAAGTGCGGGTTGATAATAGATTTTTTACATAAAGGTGTTTTTTATCCACAACTTAGCCGCACAAAGAATGTGAGAGCAGGAGGTTGAGAGATAAAGAAACAGCTTGGTACATAAAAAGATAATCCTGTAAAAAATTCTGTAAAACGCTGTTCATATTACGGATAAAAATGTTGCTGTCAAATCATTTATCAGTGATTTATATCTAAAATGAATATCTCAATATAATCTTAAAAGTGTATTTCTCTTAATATAAGTTTTTTATCAGAATTAATCTCTAAAAATGGCTTTTAAGAAGCTGTTTTTGTCCTGTTTTATTCCTTATTTCTGGTATGCCGATTTTTTCTAAAATTTTTTCTCTTTTTGCGATCTGAATCGCAGAATTAAGACAAACTTTTCATTTTTTGAAACCAATCTCGTCATAATTTTCTTTTTAAAGGAGAGAATTATGAGCGATTTTACGTCGATTTTGTTGCGATTAGCTCAAGTGCCCAAATTGGGCAGTGTGCGGATTCAACAAATTTTGGCCCATGTGAATATAGAAGACTTGTTAAATTATGATGAAGTGGCATTTCAACAAATGGGTTGGGATGCTTTGCAGATTCGTCGTTGGTTTCAGCCGGAAATGAAATTTATTGAGCCCGCTTTGAGTTGGGCAGAAAAAGAAGGACATCATTTAATCCACTGTTTTTTAGATGACTATCCTTTTTTACTTAAACAAATTAGTGGCTTTCCACCCTTATTATTTGTGAAAGGCAATCTGACTGCACTTTCAGCCCAGCAAATTGCCATGGTTGGGAGCCGTTATTGTTCGGCTTATGGGGAATATTGGGCAAAATATTTTGCGACAGAGCTTTCTCTCGCAGGATTAACGGTGACGAGTGGGTTGGCTTTAGGTATTGATGGATTTAGCCATCAGGCGGTGGTGGATATTCAAGGGCAGACCATTGCCGTATTGGGCAGCGGATTAGATCACATTTACCCCGCTAAACATCGCCGATTAGCTGAGCAAATTATCGAAAATAACGGGGCATTAGTTTCTGAATTTATCCCTACGCAAGCGCCGATTGCTGAAAATTTTCCTCGTCGTAATCGCATTATCAGTGGGCTTTCATTAGGAACGTTAGTGATTGAAGCCACAGAGAAAAGCGGTTCACTCATTACAGCACGCTATGCCTTAGAACAAAACCGCGATATTTTTGCGTTGCCGGGGAATATTCAAAGTGAATACAGTCAAGGCTGCCATAAACTGATTAAGCAAGGTGCGATGTTGGTGGAAAATGTTAAAGATATTTTAGATAGCCTCAATCATCGCGTTGTTTTTCAGCCTCCAGTACATAATACGCAAATTAATAAGCCGATAGCTAAACCACTAACAGCAAAAACACCAACCGTGGAGCCAAGTCATCCTGAACTTTATCAACATATCAGTTATACACCAATAAGCCTTGATGATTTATCGGTTGCATTGAATTTACCTGTGGATTTGCTTTTAGTGCAGTTATTAGATTTGGAATTACAAGATTTAATCGTGAATGAGAATGGACTCTATAAGCGGATAGCGTAAACGGGGTAGAGTAAGGAGGCTATCCTGTGCTAAGATACGGTTCAGTTTTAGAAAGGAGAACCTATGTTAGCCATTATTTCCCCGGCAAAAACCTTAGATTTTGAAAGTGCGGTCAGAAATCTTCCTGTTTCTCAACCGCACTTGACGTATTATAGTGAGCAACTGATTGAAATCTGTCGTCAATTATCTCCCCAAGATCTTTCTTCCTTAATGTCTATTAGCGATAAACTTGCAGGCTTAAATGCGGCTCGCTTTGCTGAATGGACAAAATCTCACAACGAAAAAAATTCACGCGCAGCCATTTGGGCATTCAAAGGTGATGTTTACACGGGTTTAGATGCCGATAGCTTATCTGATGAAGATGTACAATTCGCGCAACGTCATTTACGTATGCTTTCCGGCTTATATGGCTTATTAAAACCCCTTGATTTAATGCAACCTTACCGTTTGGAAATGGGCACGAAGTTAGCGAATCCCAAAGGGAAAGATCTTTATGCTTTTTGGGGAAATATCATCACTCAATCCGTGCAACAAGCACTTGATGAGCAAGGCGATCGTATTTTGATCAATTTAGCTTCTGATGAATACTATAAATCAGTGAAAGAAAGCCAATTAGATGCACAAATTGTTAAGCCTATTTTCTTAGATAATAAGAATGGTAAATACAAAGTGGTCAGCTTTTATGCGAAAAAAGCCCGTGGTTTAATGTGTCGTTTTATCATTCAAAATCGTTTGGAACGTGTTGAACAACTGAAAGAGTTTGACCTTGGTGGTTATTGGTTTGATGCGACATCCTCTACTGAAAAAGAATTTGTATTTAAGCGAGATATTAATGAATAAAATCCTGGTTATATTGACCGCACTTTTACTCTCAGGTTGTGCGGCAAAAGTGAGTCAGCTTCAAACACCTGAAAAAATTGAATATAACGGCAAAACCTATAAACTTACTGCAAGCCAAGATTTGGATACGATTGCACGTTATGTTTATCTTGCAGAGCCGGATACCTTGGAAAATTGGCAGTCTCAAATTGAAGTGTTGCTTGATCGTGATTTATCTCGTTCTATTGAGCAACGAGTGGCATTGCGTGAAAAAGTATATCGTAATTTACGTGTCCAAGATTTCAAAATCCGAGCAAATTCAAATAAAAAGAAAAAACCTGCAACAGAGTTAAGCGGCTATGTTATTTATGCACCAACAGAACAGAATCCATCTTGGCAGGTAGATATTGCAAAAGGAAAAAATATTCCTTCTTGTGGTTTTGTACAATATCAATATTCCCAAAAAGTAGAACAAGGTAAAAAATTTCAACGCTTAAGTAAGGTAAAAATAGTAAAAAATTTACAAAAATATTTAGTGGCAAAGGAAAGCAAAACATTACAAAAAGCGGATCTTTCTTGGAAGTGTGAAAGTTATTTCCATCATTAAAACTTATACTAGATCAAATTCCACGTAAATTTTAAAAATTTTTCTAGAGCGGAAATAATGGATGGTGTAACCTTGATGCCAATTATTCTTAGAGTTCAAAGTAGGTAAATATGATTAAAAAAATTGCTGTATTAACCAGTGGTGGTGATGCACCAGGTATGAATGCTGCCATTCGTGGTGTTGTTCGCGCAGCCCTTGCAGAAGGGCTTGAAGTATTCGGCATTTATGATGGTTATCAAGGTTTATATAACAATAAAATCAAACAGTTAAACCGTTATAGTGTCTCAGATGTGATTAATCGTGGTGGTACATTCTTAGGCTCCGCACGTTTCCCAGAATTTAAAGATCCTGCGGTACGTGAAAAATGTGCAGAAATTTTACGTTCTCACGGTATTGATGCTTTAGTTGTTATCGGGGGGGATGGTTCTTACATGGGGGCAAAATTGCTTACTGAAGAACATGGTTTCCCTTGTGTGGGTATTCCAGGGACAATTGATAACGATGTAGCAGGTACAGATTACACAATCGGTTATGAAACCGCACTACAAACAGCAGTTGATGCCATAGACCGTTTACGTGATACCTCAAGTTCTCACCAACGTATTTCTATTGTGGAAATCATGGGTCGTCACTGTAGTGATTTAACCATTTCTGCAGGTATTGCCGGTGGTTGTGAATATATTGTGGCATCTGAAGTAGAATTTAATCGTGAAGAATTAATTCGTCAAATTGAACGCAGTATTATTCGTGGAAAACGTCATGCTATTATTGCGATTACTGAATTAATCACAGATGTACATTCTCTTGCGCGTGAGATTGAAGCTCGCGTAGGTCATGAAACCCGTGCAACCGTATTAGGCCATATTCAACGTGGTGGTTCGCCTTGTGCCTTCGACCGTATTTTAGCTTCACGTATGGGCGTATATGCGGTAGATATATTGCTACAAGGTAAAGGTGGCTACTGTGTGGGTATTCAAAATGAAAAATTAGTTCACCACGATATTATTGATGCAATCAACAATATGCGTCGTGAATTTAAAGCAGATTGGTTAGAAATGGCTAAACGCTTAGAATAATTTTGTAAAGGCTACTTAAAACAAAAGAGATCGAGCTAAAACAGTGGTTGTTTTAGCTCGATTTTTATATGCCTAGATTAGGCTTTTAGTTTATTTTTCTTACGTTGCAAGAAGTACACGAAAATAAGTAATAATGCACAGGCAAGAGATACAATAAACAAGCTACCAAAGAATCCGTTCCAGTGGAGCGATTGAATAATCCATGCTAATGGCGCACCTGCAGCAGCCGCACCAATGTAGGCGAAGAGACTAACGAAACCGGTAGAAGAACCTGAAGCATGTTTGTGAGAGTTTTCAGCCGCAGCCATTGCGATAAGAAATTGCGGACCAAAGATAAAGAATCCCATTAGGAAGAATAATCCACACATCACAAAATAGTTATCACTTGGGATGAACCATAATGCTAAGGAGGTTGAAATAATACCTAACACATAAATGATGTTCATTTGGGTACGGTTTCCGTTGAAGAACTTATCAGAGCCCCAGCCCGCAAAAAGTGCCCCTAAGAATCCACCAATTTCAAAGAAAGAAACTGCTGAGTTTGCTTTAAGCAAGTCATAACCGTGGGTTTCTGTTAAATATAAGTTACCCCAGTCGTTGATACCGGTACGGATAATATAAATAAAACACCAAGAGAATGCTAATGCCCAGATAATGCTGTTTTTGAACACATAAATTTTAAGAATTTCCCAGTTAGATAAACCTAAACCTTCACTTTCATGTTCTTTTTCAGCAATATCATTACGCCATTCACCAACCGTTGGAAGTCCCATAGATGTTGGGCGATCGCGTAATAAGAAGCAAAGAGCGAAACCAATGGCACAGGCTATAATCCCTGGCACGATCATACCGTAACGCCATCCCCAATAAAGGGCGACAGCACCAGATAAAATTGGAATGAGTGCACCACCTAAGTTATGTGAGGTATTCCAAATCGCCCACCATAATCCTCGCTCGTTACGTGAGTACCAAGTATTTAGGATTTTTGAACATGGAGGCCATCCCCAACCTTGGAAAAAGGCGTTGATCATCCAAAGGGTGATAAACATAAAGACGGATGAACTCATACCGAATAGAATGTTGACAACACCTGTCATCATTAAACCGATCCCCATAAAGTAACGAGGGTTAGAACGGTCACCAAGTACACCCGATAAGAATTTTGACATACCGTAGGTAAGATAAAACGCAGTACCCATGATACCGATATCGGCTTTTTGTAGCCCTAAGTCCGTCAGCATGGCAGGCATAACGAAGTTAAAGCTTTTACGAGTAAAATAGAAAACGGCATATCCGATATAGCTAGTGATCATCAAATGTAATCGCCAGTAACGATAAGTTTTGTCGATCTCCTCTTTGCTTTTTGTAACCGGTAGATCCGGTGGTACACTGAAGATACCCATAATATTTCTCCTCTAATGATAATAAATCGTTTCAGTATATTACAAAGTTAGTTTTCAAAAGGGGACTCAGATCAAAGATTTTAGAATTTATGTGAAAAATGGCGTGAATAGTTGATTTGATGATATGAGAACAAAGTGCGGTCAAGCTTTTTAAGGTTTTGACTGCACTTTATTTTAGGGGATGTTTAATATATTTTATGCTTTACGTTGCAAAATTAAAAAACGACAATCATAGGGATTATCTGCATCCGCTTGGCGATATTCCTCAAACTCGATGTGCCATTCAGCCCAATTAATTTCAGGGAAGAAGGTATCGCCGTTAATGTCTGCTTGAATTTGCGTGAGATATAGTTTATCTGCTTTAGGTAAATATTGTTTAAATAACTCGCCGCCGCCAATTAACATGATTTCATCAAATTCTTTGACAAAATCGACCGCACTTTCAAAATTCTCTTTCCAGATGACACCTTCATGTTCGTAAGGGGTACGTGAAAGGACGATATTGGTGCGTTTCGGTAGTGGGCGACCAATGCTTTCAAAGGTTTTACGGCCCATAATTACCGGTTTGCCCGTGGTATTTTTACGAAACCAGGCTAAATCGGCAGGTAAGTGCCAAGGCATTTGATTATCTTTTCCGATGACGTTATTTTTTGTTATTGCAACGATTAAACTTAATGTCATATTTTCTATCCTATTTTCTTTTTTTGCACTATATCATAGCTATTCAGAAAATCTGAATTTGAGATGGTTTTTTCGTGATTTTTATTAATTTTAGTGCTAATTTAACACCAATTTACTATTTTTTTATTGAGGACAAACTATGTCGGCAAATCGCAAAACAATCGTTGTAAAATTTGGTACCAGTACATTAACGCATGGTTCACCTAAATTAAATGCCCCTCACATGGTCGATATTGTTCGCCAGATTGCCCAACTTCATCAAGCTGGTTTTTGTGTCGTGATTGTGACATCAGGTGCGATTGCAGCAGGACGACATTATTTAAATCATCCTCAACTTCCCCCAACCATTGCGTCAAAACAGCTTCTAGCCGCAGTAGGGCAGAGTCAGCTGATTCAAGCCTGGGAAAAATTATTTGCGATTTATGATATTCATATAGGACAAATTTTATTAACTCGTGCTGATATTGAAGACCGTGAACGTTTTTTAAATGCGCGCGATACATTGCATGCTTTATTGGATAATCACATTATTCCAGTAATTAACGAGAATGATGCGGTGGCGACAGCTGAAATTAAAGTAGGGGATAATGATAACTTATCGGCGTTAGTCGCAATTTTAGTGCAAGCGGAACAACTTTATTTATTAACGGATCAACAAGGTTTGTACGAAAGCGATCCTCGTAAAAATCCAGATGCGAAATTGATTCCTGTGGTTGAGCAAATTACCGATCATATTCGTTCGATTGCAGGTGGTAGTGGTACAAACCTTGGTACTGGGGGAATGAGTACAAAAATTATTGCGGCAGATGTGGCAACCCGTTCAGGTATTGAAACCATTATTGCGCCAGGTAGCCGACCAGATGTCATTGTGGATTTGGCGTACGATAAACCAATTGGCACGAAATTTATTGCACATCATTCAGATCGTCTAGAAAGTCGTAAACAGTGGTTATTTGCAGCACCATCAGCGGGTATGCTAACCATTGATGAGGGTGCTGAAAATGCCATGTTAGTACAGAATAAATCGTTACTACCAGCGGGGATTACGGCTGTAGAAGGGCGTTTCTCACGCGGTGAAGTCGTCAAAATTAAAAATACCTCAGGTAAAGTGATTGCACTCGGTATGCCTCGTTATAACAGCGATGCGTTGGAATTAATCAAAGGGAAAAAATCTCAAGATATTGAGCAAATTCTTGGTTATGAGTATGGTGCAGTTGCGCTACATCGTGATGATATGATTGTGCTCTAGCCTACAATAGAAATCGGATCTCTCATATTTTCTGAACCTTCCTTTTATTTTGTCGGTCTATAAAACCATAAAAAGGGTAATAGCCCGACATTAAGTAGTAAAAGGAGACAACATGAGATTAATAGCGACCGTTTTAGCTGTTGGGCTATTAAGCGCTTGTACGCAGGGCTATTATGTAAAACATCGTAGCCCCATTTCAGTGAGTAAACACGTAAAGCGTTTAAATACGACGGCTTGTCATGATAAAGATGACTGGTATTTAGATGGTTATCGAGTAGGGAAAGATTTCCAAGCGCAAAGCCAATCTCAATTGAATAAACGAATTAACTTTTGTGGCCGACGAATACCTGAAGAGCTGAGAACCGCATGGTTTAATGGATTTGATGCAGGCTCAAATGGCGTTCAGATTGATATAGAGGGTTATGATGAGGATGCGATCTTAACCTATGATTATGACGATGATGATCGTTATAGCGAAGACGACGAATAAAAAAGTGCGGTTAAAATTAACCGCACTTTTTCGTTTTAAAGGATATCGAGTAATTCGACTTCAAACACTAAGGTTGAGAA
>JAWHBY010000063.1:0-11693 GCA_032568935.1 Parahaemophilus parainfluenzae | reverse complement strand
AATGGATCATGTTGCGGTAAATTTTCCAACAGCGAAACTAAAATATCCTTTTGAATTTCCGGTTGGTTTGAATAATAAGTAACGAACAAAGTAACGCCCTTTTGAAAGCAAAAACAATGCGTTATTTTACTCGGTTTTCAATGAAAATTCACCTTGAGGATAGCGTATATTCACTTGATGATGACTGCATTGAATTGCAAATTGAATGCCATTTTGTTGTATGCTATTTTCACAAGACAAGCCTAGAAACTGGCGTTGAGCCTGATTTTCAGCAATTTGAATCGCCTGAAATTCTTGAAAAAGTCTGACCGCACTTTTCCGTTGCTCGGTCGTCCACCGATTAAAGATCAAAAACAACCCGCTGAAAATCGATAAGGCTAATAAAAGTGACATTAACGACATGCCTTTATTCACTTTGATCTTGCGCACTTAAATCACTCCAACTTTTATCCACCAAACGCCATTGGCTATATTCTTGTACGAGTTTTGTCACCACAGCTTTACCGTAAGCTACCGTCACATTCTCCTCTAACTTAAGCAAACCACCTGTAATCACTGCACCACTAATACGCCCTTTGCCTGTTAAAGTTAAATCTCCTTCTGCTAGCAGAATACCACTTACATTCCCTTTAACTTCTAATTGGTTTTGCGTCATCCAATACACTTGTGGTGTTTTTTGAGCAGTTAAAGTAGTATCTACTTTCACAAAGTGCGGTTGAAAATCAGTTTGTTTTTCACTGGAAATAAAATCTCGCAGCATATTTTCATTAATGCCTTTTGTGGGCGATTTCTTAAATAACTCAGCGCGTTCACACCAAACAGAATAGGCGACTTTATCCTCTGCCCCTGAAGACTCGAAAAAGACTTGTTTCACTTTTTCAGCACCATTTAAAGGCAAGTTTTGGCAAATATGTTTTTGTTGCTGCTGACTGATTTTCTGTAACGCAAGGCTTTGTTCTACATAATATTTTCGCTGACTCATTTGAGATCGAAAAAACGCAAAGATCTGTTCATCAAATAATAAGATCAGCGCCAATAAGCCTGAAAGTAAAATCAGTGCCGTCAGTGTCACAATCCCTTTTTTCATCATCATTCTTCTTGATTTAATAAAGGCACTACAAGCGAAGTTTCATATTGAATATGCTTATATGCGGCAAGATGCCCTGTGAGTTTAATTTCAATCCCTTTCCCTGCCTTTAACCAATCAAAACGTAATTGAGAAATCTCAAACTCTTTTTCATCCAATAAATCTGTCCATCCCCCACCGGCGTTACAAGTAGATTGAGCTAAGGCTCTCTGACACTCTGCTGAACGACAATCCGCATTTACCGCATTTTTATAAGTTTGTTTGGTTTCGATCATTTTCTCGTTAAGTTTGTAACCAAACAGCTCTTTTTCGATATTTTTTGCCACATTTTTAACACCGTTTACGCAGGTGTTTTTTGTGTATTTTTCACCAATACAGCCATTACTATTTAAATCATAAAAAAATAAGACGCAGCTATTTGATGGAGCATTGTCTGCTTGAGCAATGATTATTGCTGTGCCCTTTTCGTCTAATTCAAATAAAGCCAGATTATCCTCGATTAGTTTTGGGTTTGTGGCTCGAAAGCCTACGCGACGCAGATCTTTACCGATGAGTTGAATAGTACGTTGTAATTCCGCTTGTAATTTGAGTTGTAACATTAAACGCTGATTTTGCTGCTGAGTTTGGGCATAAAATTGTGCAACCAATAACAATAATAAAGTGGATAAGCTAAGTGAAATCAATAAACTTACCAATGTTTCGCCTTTTAGTGGTTTCATCTTGTACATGCACTCGCCACTTGATCAGACTTTAATTTAATACTGCCGACATTGAAAAAAGAGAACAATGTACGATGCTCTTCCGCCTGTAACATAAAACAATTTGTTTCCATGGTATTTCTGGCCCCATTAAATTTCACCGCCACTTCTGACGGATATAATTTAGGGCCAATAAGCATCGTTTTTCCCTCAAAATAAGGATAGTAAAAATGCGCATAAAGGTTTTTAGGACAATTCTGGGGATGAAAACAATCACAAAAATGATCGTTTTTTACTTGAGCAGTAATACACCAACGTTGATTCGCTCTATCTTGATTGGCCAAAATAAACCAAATTGCCGATGAATTTTCTGCCCTCGCTTGAATATTACGTAAGAAAAAATAAAGCCGTTGTTGCTCTTTTTCGAGAAAATATTTTGGATCGTTTTTCTGCCATTTAGGCAATGCAAACGCCAACGTTACGCTTAAAATAAATAATGCAATCAAGGTTTCTAATAAGGTTATCCCTTTATACATAAAATACCTTCTTTTTTGACCGCACTTTAAAATTCCTTCAGAAGAAAGCCAAATGGTCTACGTTATTTTTGCGATACCGATCGCAAATTTCCTTTAAAAAACGGGAAAAACCGTGAATTAAATATTTTCAACTGGCTATTTACTAAAACTCCCTTATAATAGGCAATCTATTTATCTGTTCTTTAAAATCTGGTGGAAATATGAATCCAATGTTAAATATCGCTATTCGTGCGGCACGAAGAGCGGGCAACGTGATTGCTAAAAACTATGAGCGCCGTGATGACATCCAAACAAGTAAAAAAGGTATTAATGATTATGTGACTAGCGTCGATAAAGCCGCTGAAGCTGAGATCATTGAAATCATTCAAAAATCTTATCCTGATCACACAATTATCAGTGAAGAACGTGGTGCATTAGAAGGCAAAGACAGTGATATTCAATGGGTAATTGATCCACTAGATGGCACAACCAACTTTGTAAAAGGTTTGCCACATTTCTCTGTTTCTATTGCTATCCGTGTAAAAAACCGTACTGAAGTAGGTGTGGTTTACGATCCTATTCGTAATGAATTATTCACGGCCGTGCGTGGTGAAGGCGCAAAATTAAATGAAGTGCGTTTACGTGTAGATAGCCAAAATGAACTTAACGGGGCAATTTTAGCCACCGGTTTCCCATTCAAACAACCAAACTTGATGCCAACTCAATTTGCTATCATGAATAACTTAATTGATGAAGCAGCAGATTTCCGTCGTACAGGTTCTGCCGCATTAGACCTTTGCTATGTAGCATCCGGTCGCGTTGATGGTTATTTCGAAATGGGCTTAAAACCTTGGGATTGCGCAGCAGGTGATTTAATCGTGCGTGAAGCGGGCGGTTTAGTATGTGATTTCAATGCGGGTCACGGCTATTTACGTTCCGGCAATATCGTGGCTGCACCAGCACGTATTTTAAAAGAAATGCTAAATAAAATTCAGCCTTGCTTAACCGAACAAATTAAGTAAGCCTCAACAAAAAGTGCGGTGAAATTTCACCGCACTTTTTTTCTAACTAATTTCTCTCGAGTGGCTTTCTATTTTCTTCCGTTTCTGGCTCTAGATCTAATTTAGCCATAAGAAGTTGATCGCCATCTTCTTCCGGGTTGCCTGTTACTAATAATTTATCCCCATAGAAAATGGAATTTGCTCCCGCCATAAAGCACATGGCTTGCATTTCTTCACTCATACCTTGACGACCTGCAGAAAGACGAACATAACTTTTCGGCATAGTAATACGCGCAACCGCAATAGTGCGAACAAACTCTGTCCAATCTAAATCAGCTGCATCAGCCATTGGTGTGCCTTCTACTTTCACTAATTGGTTAATCGGCACTGACTCCGGCTGCGGATCTAGATTTGCCAAGCTTGCAATAAGGCCCGCTCGCTCTTTACGGGTTTCATTCATCCCCACAATACCGCCACAGCATACTTTTAAACCAGCATGACGCACTTTTCCTAGTGTACTTAAACGATCATCAAAACGGCGTGTACCAATGACATTGTGATAATTCTCTGGCGCAGTATCTAGATTATGGTTGTAATAATCCAATCCTGCATCTTTTAACTCTTCCGCCATACCATCTTGCAACAACCCAAAGGTACCGCACGTTTCTAAGCCGATATCTTTTACCGCACGAATAATCGCCGTCACTTTTTCCATATCTTTAGGCTTAGGACCACGCCATGCTGCGCCCATACAAAAACGTCCTGCACCACGTGCTTTAGCAATTTTGGCTTTTTCGACAATTTCATCAATATCCAAGATCTGCTGATTTTGCACGCCTGTTTGATAACGTGCTGATTGTGGGCAATAACCACAATCCTCTGGACAGCCACCCGTTTTAATCGACATCAACGTCGATAACTGTATTGCGCCAGGGTTGAAATGCTCTCGATGCACTTGAGCTGCACGATAGACTAATTCTAAAAAAGGTGTTTCAAATAACGCTTCGATTTTACAAACAGACCAATACTCTACTGAAGGATGTGGTGTAATGGATGAAAGCTGTACTACATTTGTTGTGGTCATTATATTTTCCTCGTTTAAGCTATATAGCTTTTATTAAGTTGAGCATATTACTCTGCAATATGATAAAAAGAGATCAGATCACTTTTCCTTGATGAATTTCAATCACTCGATCAATATGCCGTTCAATTTCTTTAGGTTGATGTGTCACCAGTAACATAGTGAGCTTTTTTTCTTCACATAATTGATCCATTAAATCCTGCATTTCAATGCGTAGTTTAGGATCGAGAGCTGAAAAAGGCTCATCCAATAATAAAATGGGTTTATCTCGTAGCAAACAGCGAGCCAATGCCACTCGCTGTTTTTGTCCACCTGAAAGTGCGGTCGGTTTTCTCGTTAAAAAATCCTGTAAATTGACCGCACTTGCAGCTTGTTCTACAAGTGCTTTTTCTTCTGCATTTAAGGGTAAATTCGGTTTTAAACCTAAGGCGATATTCTCTTCCACTGAAAGATGAGTAAAGAGATTGTTTTCCTGAAATAGCATGGAAACGGGGCGTTCAAAAGGCACCGTATTGGTATGATTTTCACCATTGAGCCAAATCTCCCCACTATCGGCATATTCAAAGCCAGCAATTAAGTTCAGCAAGGTACTTTTTCCTGCACCACTCTCACCAATGATGGCGATTTTTTCCTGGGCTTGAATCTGTAAGTCAAATACCATCGGCATGGATTGATAATTGAATACTACATTATTTAATTTAATCATGTTGTTCCTTCTGCCCTTCAATAAACATAAATAAACCTAAGCATAAGCCCAATAAAATCAATGCCGTCACAGCCGCTTCTTGGCTTCGATATTGCCCGATTTGTTGATAAAGCAAATGAGGCAACGAAGTAAAATCAGGGCTACCAAATAAAGCTATTGCCGTAAAATCGCCGAGTGATAAGGTTGTCGCGAGTGCCAAAGCATATTTCAACGGGGCTTTTAGCAGCGGATATTCAATTAAATGAAAACGCTGCCAACCTGTAATATTTAGCGATAAACAGAGTTTTTCATAATATTGCATCGATTGATTCATTGGTGTATTAAGAATTTTGATCACAAATGGCAAGGCAGCCAAGGCATTGCAAACCGATACCACTACAAATAAATGTCCTGCTGAAAAATCAATATCTTGTAACCAAAGGAATAGACCGACTGCTAAGACGATCGTCGGAATGGCTAAAATCATCATGCCCCCCGTTAAAATTAAGTGCGCTAATTTGGGGTGATATAACCACTGTAGCTGCCGTGAGAGCAACAATAAGAAAAATCCAAATAATACCGATAAAATCCCGGCTGCCGGTGCCATGGTTAATGAATAAGCAAGCGCCTTCCATAATTGTGGATTTTGCCAATAGCCAAATAATTGGGTCGCTGACAAACCTTGGAAAATGATATTGAATAAGGGCGTTAGAATAAATAAGCACACCAAGAATAAGACAAAAACATGTCCAAATTTGACCGCACTTGAAATAGGTAAAACCCAGCGATAACGTTGTGAAATCTGCGTTTCAGGTGCTTTCGCCCAATATTGTGAAAGCGAAAATAACGCAAAACAAAACGCAAATTGTACAAGCGCAAAAAGTGCGGCTTTGGGTAAATCGAATTCAAAGAAAATAGCTTGGTAAATCGCAACTTCTAGCGTGCTATTTTGTGGTCCACCACCCAGTGCCAACACTATCGTAAAGCTGGTGAAACACAACATAAAAATCAGCACAAAGGCAGAGACTATTTGGCTTTTCAAATAAGGCCATTCAATTAAACGGAAAAATGTGAAACCTTTGATATTCAATTGTGCCGCGAGTTGATGCTGTTCGGTCGGTACACTTTGCAAAGCCTGTAAACTCATTCGTGCCGCTAAAGGAATATTAAAAAATAAATGAGCAATGAGAATGCCACTTAAACCATAAATGGAGGGTTTCCACGAAACACCTAAGGTTTGCAGCAATTGTGTTAGCCAACCGGCAGTGCCATAAATACCAATTAGACCGAAGATAGCCAGTAATGCCGGCAAGACAAACGTAAGAGAAAAAATACGTAAAATGAGCGATTTGCCTTTGAAATCTAAATAGAAGAAAGCACGTGCAAATAATGTTCCAATTACGCTAGAAAACAAGGCTGATAAGAATGCCTGCCCAAAGCTAAAGGCAATGACCTGATGTAAATAATCGTCTTTTAAGAAATCAGATAAGGCATAACCACTTCCTACTGAAAAAACCGCAGAAAGGGAAAAACCATAGAGTAAAACAATGAAAAAAATGACCGCACTTCCGCCCAAATAATGGCGAGGACGAAAATGCGGATGTTGCAATAAGTTCATTAATACTATTTAGATAAGGCTTTTTGCCATTGGTTGATCCAGCCTTTAAGCTGCTCACTTGTCACCTTAGTGGTATCTAAAATACGCATTGATTTTGCGCGAGAATTAAGCTCATCAATATGACTTTCGATATTGGTCTCTACCACGGGTAACATCACATTATTTTTAGCAATATCCGCTTGAGCTTGCGGTGAAAGTAGGAAGCCTAAAAACTCATTAGCACAGGAATTATTACGGTTAGCAACTTTTGCCGCAACTTCAACTTGTAATACGCTACCCTCTGCAAATTCCGTTGCCACATAATTGTCTTTTTGTTCAGAAAGAATATGGTAAATAGGCGAAGTATTGACACTTAAAACCACATCACCTTCGCCTTTTAAAAAGGCCCCATAAGACTCAGTCCAACCTTTGGTGACCGTGACCGTATGTTTAGAAAGGGTTTTCCAAGCATTTGCGACATCTGCTGCTGGATAAACGGCATTCATCCAAAGTAATAAACCACGTCCAATACTGCTTGTACGCGGATCTTGATATAACACTTTAAGATCTTGACGCTCAACTAATTCTTTTAAGCTCTTTGGTGGGTTTGCCAATTTATTCTTGTCATAAATAAACGCATACTGAGCATAATCAAATGGTAAGAAAGTATTATTTTCCCATTTTATTGGTAAACGTAACTGGCTTAAATCTACTTTATTTGGCTCAAAAATATTGAGTTTTTGTGCATCCTCAATTTGATAGCTATCTAAACCAAGCACCACATCCGCCTTAATTTTTTTACCTTCTAGACGAACACGGTTAAACAAGGTGCCATTATTATCAAAAGCCACATAATTCAGCTTACATTGCGGGAATTGTTGTTCAAAAGCCGCTTTAACTTTTGGTCCGGCACTCCAATCAGCACTAAATGAATCATAAGTATAAACATCTAATATTTGAGGAGCAGCTTGTGCGAAAGTGGAAGTGATAAAAAGTGCGGTTAAAATGGGAAGAGTTTTGTTCATTATGCGTTCTCCTTATTTTTGCATAACGAAACAGCATAATGAGATGATTAGTTTCCTACGCCAGCATTATCTGTTTCAGGTTCACGGGTATTTCTCAGCCATTAATAGAGGCACCCCGACTAACGCGATGTAGTCTATCTTAAGAAAATTTAATCAACAAGTTATTTCATTTAAAAATGTTAATTCGATCACACTTTTCCATCTGGTTTATCATTTTTTGAGCAAAAGAAAACCTGCTAAAAAGCAGGTTTATCTTGATAATCTGTCATCAATTAAGCTTGATGTTTAGCCGCTACTTCACTTAATAAAGTTTGAAGTTCGCCAGCTTGGTACATTTCTAAAATAATATCACAACCACCAATTAACTCGCCTTCTACCCATAATTGTGGGAAAGTTGGCCAGTTTGCATAAGCTGGTAATTCAGCACGAATATCTGGGTGTTGAAGAATATCAACATAGCCGAAAGGCACTTTGCAATTCATTAATGCTTCAGATGCACGCGCAGAGAAACCACAAGAAGGTAATTTTGGTGAACCTTTCATGTAAATTAAAATTGGGTTTTCAGCGATTTGTTTTTTGATTTTGTCTAACGTTTCCATAATGTTCCTTGTTCAAATAAATCTGAATAGGGCGCTATTCTAGCATAAGATAGAACCTGAGTGAAAGACTTGGTCTTACCAGCTTCCACCTGCTCCACCGCCGCCGAAGCCACCGCCTCCAAAGCCGCCACCAGAAGAACCGCCTCCGCCGAAGCCACCGCCAAATCCACCTCCAAAACCAGAACCGCCTCCACGGCGACGAGAAATCGTACTTTGACGAATGATTTTATTCAGTTGGTCACGTTGACTAGGACTAATATAGACTTCATCTTTGTGATATTGGAATTCACCAAATAATACAATAGCAATAAACGCCAATACCATTAAGAATGGAATGTACTTATCAAAAGCGTCTTCTTCAACTTGTGCCGCATCAAACTCGCCTTTACTTGCTGCAATAATTTGGCTTAAGCCATCATTAATACCTTGCGCATATTGGCCTTGTTTAAATTGTGGTAAAATTGCCGAACGGATGACTTGCGATAAAAAAGCATCTGGCAGTACACCTTCTAAACCTTGTCCAGTTGCGATAAAGACTTTGCGATCATCCTTTGCAATCAGCATCAACACGCCATTGTTCAGATTTTTACGTCCAATGCCCCACTTATCACCTAACGCAAAGGTATAATCAGCAATTTCATATTCACCAGTTGTAGGAACCAAAACAACAGCGATTTGTGAACTCGTTTCTTTACTATAAGCAATCAGCTTATTTTCTAAAATTTGCTTATGTTCTGCAGAAAGCGTGTTGGTGTAATCGTTTATGTAATGGAATGGATTTGGGGCAGGCGGAAACTCCGCTGCTGATACCATTTGAGCAAAAAAAACAAGGCTAAAAATAACCGCACTTTTCATAAAAGACAAAAGCTTAGCCATTAATAATTACCTCATTAGATAATTCATTCACATCATCAGGCTGAATTGGAAAATGACGAGATAAAATATCACTGATACGATCAATCGCATCCACAATGCCTTGTGTATAAGCTTTTTGTTTAAACTGCTCAATCATCAAATCACATTGTAACTGCCAATAAGCCACATCAACAAATTGATGAATGCCTTTATCACCTACAATTGCACAGAGATGGTTTTTATATCCAACATAAATCAACACGGCATTTTGTGCCGCTGTTTTATGCATTTCCAGTTCATCAAACACTTCTAAAGCACGTTCCATTGGTGACAATTGTGCTGAAGCTTTTGGTACTTTGCGTTCAATATAAACACGTAACTCAGCCGAACTTAAGCTTTCGAGGCGACTAATCGCCGCCTCGATTTGCTTTTTATCTACCGGAATTCTGGAAAAGAATGGCATAGATAAACCTTAGTTAAAGTTTACAGTTGGTGCATTTTCAGCGCCTGCAGCTGATTTAAAGTAAGGTTTAGCTTTAAAACCAAAAATCATTGCAGCTAATTTAGTTGGGAATTGACGTACTTTTTCATTATAAATACGTGCAGCTTCATTGAATTTGTTACGAGCCACATTGATACGGTTTTCTGTACCTTCAAGTTGCTTGTAAGTTCATAAAGCCTTCATTCGCTTTTAATTGTGGATATTGTTCTATTGTAACAAGTAAGCGAGATAATGCTGAACCTACTTGATTTTGGTTTTGTTGGAATTCGTTTAATTGTTCTTCTGTTAAATTGGACGGATCAATTTTAGTTTGTGTCGCTTTTGCACGCGCTTCAATCACATTAGTTAATGTTTGTTGTTCAAAATTAGCTTGACCTTTTACAGTATTTACTAAGTTTGGAATTAAATCAGCACGACGTTGGTAAGATGATTCAACATTTGCCCAAACAGAATCAATTTCAGTTTCTGCTTTTACTAAGCCATTGTAGCTAGACATTAAGCCTAAACCCACAGCAACAGCAATAATAATCAAGATAATCCACTTTTTCATTCAAAAATTCCTTCAATTTGTAAGTTTAATTTATATAAGAAAAGACCTAAACCGAAGTTTAGGTCTTCTAATGCTAATCCGTTAATGGATAACTAAATAAAATTATTTAGTACCGTTAACTGCGATTTCAACACGACGGTCTGGCGCTAAACAAGCGATAAGTGCTTTACGACCTTTAACCGCGTCACAAGTAGAACCTGTAACTGGGTTAGCTTTACCGTGACCAACTGCAGAGATGCTTTGAGCTGGAACACCTTTAGCTACTAAGTAGTTAGCTACAGAGTCTGCACGACGTTGTGATAATTTAACGTTTGGTGCATCTTTACCGATACGGTCTGTATAACCAGCAACAGCTACGTTAGCGTTGTTGATTTGAGCGATTTCACCGTAGATGCCGTCTAAAGTTGCTTTAGCTTGTGGTTTTAAGTTAGCTTTACCGAAAGCGAAAGTTACATCAGAGCTTAAGTTGAAAGTTTTGCTTACAACTTCAGGTGCAACAACTGGAGCAGCACCTTGACCGAAACGGTAAGATAAACCAGCGTTGATAGAACCGATCCATGGGTTGTAGTCTTGAGAACTATTGTGAGTATCTTGAGTACGTAATTTACCTACGCGAGTTAACCATTGGTATTCTAAACGTAATGCTAACTCTGGTAATGATGGTAATGCATATTCAACACCAGCTGCGAACATTGGAGAAACGCGTAAGCTGTGACGACCTTCAGCATGATCACGAGCACCACTTGCTGTGTCATAGAATTTGTAGTCTGAACGTACTAAAGCTGCACCAACACGACCATAAACGTCTAAACCTTCTAAAGTAGAAGTTAAGCCGCCTAAACCATAGCTACCTTTTAAGCTTAAGTGCGCGCCGTGGTTAGTGTGTTTGAATGCCACTTTACCAGCATTTTTGAATTTAGCACGACCGAAGTCATCGTAACCTAACTCAACCGCTAAACCTAAGTTATCACGATTTAAGATTTGGTAGCCACCAAATACACCATAAGTGAAAGAGTTACGGTTGTAACCAGCACCAAATGCAGAGTAATCGTTTGTAGAGTTAACTACAGTATTAGCTTTGATACCATCATGGAAAGATGCTTGACCAGCTTTAACACCTGCATAGAAAGTGTTTTCTTGTGGAGCTGCTTGAGCTACTGAAGCTGCTGCTAAACCAGCAACGACTAATGCGATTGCAGTTTTTTTCATTTTGATGTCCTCTATTTAGTCATCGTTATTAATAAGAAAAGTTTCCTTGTTTATTGTGAACTTTATAAAAAAGAAACACTCTAAACGTTGCTTAACTAGGGTTTTGAATTTGCCCTAACTTATCCTTTTGACAAATTCAATTCCTTTGCCATAGCCAAAGGAACGTTCAAAAGTATGGTTATTATCCTATAAAAACATCAAAGATCAAACTTTTTTTGCCCTTTTTGGTTATTTTATAGACAAACAACACCTAAAATGAAAAAAACTGCAATCGCATTAGTCGTTGCTG
>JAWHBY010000062.1:0-12000 GCA_032568935.1 Parahaemophilus parainfluenzae | reverse complement strand
CCAACGGGTATCTTCATTACGATACACCATGATTTTGCCATCATCATTTTGTGTATTGATGAAATACACATCGCGCGTTGGACCATCAGCCGGATTTGATTTTGTAATCGGGCCATCTTTATCCACACGTTTCACTTCCACACCCGTTACTCGTGTCACATCATAGTGTGGGAAAACGTAGTCCACCACAGCGAACATAAAGCCGTGGAAAACAAAGACCACTAAAAATAAAAAGTACTTAAAAAACTTACGCATAAAACTCTCTCATTTAAATCGATGATTTATTGTACATTAATTTTAAATAAACGCTCGAAGTTTTGTGTACTAATTTGCGCAAATTCTTCTACTGATAGCCCTTTTAACGTCGCCACATACTCGCACACTTCACGCGTATAGGCAGGTTGGTTCTCTTTACCACGATAAGGCACTGGGGCTAAGTAAGGCGAATCGGTTTCAACCAATAAGCGATCAGCTGGCACATAACGAATAGCTTCGCGGATACTTTCCGCATTTTTAAAGGTAATAATGCCTGAACAAGAGATATAAAAACCTAAATCAAGTGCCTTTTTCGCAAAATCTAGGGTTTCCGTAAAACAATGAATTAATCCGCCGCATTTTTCTGCATGGTTCTCACGTAGCATAGCAATAGTATCTTCTGGTGCTGAACGAGTATGAATAATCACGGGTTTATCCACTTCATTAGCAATTCTGATTTGATCAGCAAAAACCGTTTGCTGTAATGCCTTATTATCTGCGCTGTAATAATAATCCAAACCAATTTCACCAATTGCAATCACTTTTTTATCTTGGGATAAACGTAATAAACGCTCGGCATCATAAGGTTCTTCTTCAAGATCTAGTGGATGCACACCACAAGCCAAAGACACATTTGGGAATTTCGCTAACTTAGGGTAAGCTTTTTCAAAACGGCTTAATGTTACGCCAATCGCCAATAAGTGCTTCACATCTCGTGCGTTGGCTTTGGCTACCACATCAGCAATATCTTTGTGTAAACTTTCATAATCCAATGCATCTAAATGGCAATGGGAATCTACGATAAACATAATTTATTTAGTCCTTAAATACGTCGGTAATTAACTTCGTCAAACCATCTAGTAACATTAATTCTGTATTAACGCCGTTGATAGTGAGTAAATCCGAGCGTACTTTTTGCATAATTTTATTTGCGGTTAATAACCCAAGCGCTGTTTGCTCGTCTGCAAATTGAGTTACACCGGTTTTAAGATCAAGCGTTTGCCAGCAACTTTGAATTTCGAGTTTGTATTTAATGGCATCGCTTAAAAACGCTAAAATCCAATCCACTTGCTGTATGGTGCGTTCTTTTTCAAAGAAAGGAAAAATTTCCAAAGGTGAACGACGACGATAAAAAAGCCAAAATTGACGTAAGAAATTCTTTCGTTGTTCAATTAATCCTTGCTGGAGTGTTTCTAATGCTAGTAGTGGACACCCCAAACTCATCGCAAGTGCGGTCAATAATTCTGATGTTTCTGCCTGAAATTGAGAAGAGAGCCAGGTTAAGGCTTCCGCTTCCGTTGGCAAAGGAACATTCCACACTTGGCAACGGCTGTAAATAGTCGCTAACAACGAAGAGGATGGCTCTGTTTGCAATAAGAAATACGTGTTCGGACGCGGCTCCTCCAAAGTTTTGAGCAAAGCATTAGCCGCCGCTTCCGTAAGACGTTCCGCATCCTGGATATACACTAATTTATTGCCATTTTGTTGTGCGTGTTGGCTGACAACTTCATTAATCGCCCGCACCTGATCAACACCAATGTCTTTGCCTTCTTGAGAAGCTAAAACATGAAAATCAGGATGGCTTTGTGCAATCATTAAGTGGCAAGCATGGCAATTGCCACAAGGTGCATTATCTGGCGTTTGACACATAATGCGTTTTGTCAAAGCATCAAATAAACTTTCTGCCCCTAGCCCTTGATCGGCTTTAATTAACAAAGCATGATGCCCCAAACCTTCGCTAAAAGTTTGGCTAATCTTGTTATAAGTGGGCACTAACCAAGGATAAAGTTCGCTCATTTTGCTTGTGAAACCCACCAATTTTTGACCGCACTTTGAATGTCCTCTTGTACTTGTTCCAAAGGCTGACCCGCATTAATAATCGCGGCTTTCGGATTATTCTGTACCAACTCCAAATAACGTTGGCGAGTACGATGGAAGAAATCAAGCCCTTGCTGTTCAATACGGTCTAATTCACCACGACCTCTAGCACGAGCAAGCCCTTCTGCAGGATCAATGTCTAAATACAGCACAAAATCAGGCTCAAAATCGCCTAATACCATATTTTTTAAATTTGCCATCAGCGTTTGGTCAAACTGACGCCCACCACCTTGATAGGCCTGCGAAGACATATCGTGACGATCGCCAAGCAC
Organism: Parahaemophilus parainfluenzae; assembly: GCA_032568935.1. Classification (GTDB taxonomy): domain Bacteria; phylum Pseudomonadota; class Gammaproteobacteria; order Enterobacterales; family Pasteurellaceae; genus Haemophilus_D; species Haemophilus_D parainfluenzae_AE. The sequence continues at coordinate 9,595 of JAWHBY010000062.1, read as the reverse complement.
AATTTTTCCTTCTGCCAATGCTGGCTTAATCACATTTTCTACCAATTGAATTCGTGCCGCATAAAGCATTAATAATTCTGCTTTATCCGTAACAGGTTCTTCTGTTTCATGCTTGATTAAATGGCGTAATTTCTCCGCTAACGGTGTACCACCTGGCTCACGAGTAAACACGATATCATTTACACCAAGAGATTTTAATGTATCCACCACCGTTTGCATGGCGGTACTTTTACCTGCACCTTCCAGCCCTTCAATGACGATAAATTTGCCTTGCATTAGTTGGCTCCTTTTTGTTGGTTACGATACCAACGTAAATATTCTTGCACCGCTTTATTATGCTCGTTCAGATTACGAGTAAATTTGTGACCGCCACTTCCATCTGCAACAAAATAATAAAAGTCTGTTTTTGCTGGATGAGCCACCGCCTGCAAAGCGCTCTCACTCACCATGGCAATTGGTGTCGGCGGTAAACCTTCAATCATATAGGTATTGTATGGGGTTATCGTTTCCAAATCTTTCTTACGAATATTACCGGTGTAACTCTCACCCATTCCATAAATCACGGTTGGGTCAGTTTGCAGTTTCATATTGGCTTTTAAACGATTAATAAATACGGAAGCCACTTGTGGTCGCTCCGCCGCAATTCCTGTTTCTTTCTCTACGATAGAAGCCAAAATGAGCATTTGATAAGGATCCGTTAATGGGAGATTTTCATCTCGTTCACTCCAAGCTTTATCTAAGGCTTTTTGTAGACGACTAGTTGAACGTTTTAATAATTCAAGATCTGTTGAGTTTGGGGTGTAATTGTAGGTATCTGGATACAACCACCCCTCCATGTTATTCCATTCGTAAACGGCTTTTGCAACGGCTGGAATATCCAATAACGCCATGATCTCTTTATCCGTTTTACCTTGCAAGGTTTGTTTTAAGTGCGGTGCGTTTTCAAGGTTTTTACGCCATTCCTTGAACGTTTTACCTTCAATAAACTTCACACTAAATTGTGCTTCCTTGCCGGAATTAATCATATCCAATAAATCTTGCAACGTTTTCACGCCCGTTAAAGAATAAGTCCCCGCTTTCACTTTGTTTAGCTGGGGTTGTAATTTCAATAACCAAGGCAATAAATCTGCATGCTCAAGAATATTTTCTTGCTCTAATAAAGCTGCAAGTTTACTGCCAGTGGTTCCTCGCTCAATCGTAAGCAATTGATCTTGTGTGACATTCACTGGCGTATGAACAAAACTTGTTAGTTTTTGATAACCCCAAAAACCAACGCCGCCAAGAATTAGCAGAAGAATCAGTAAAAAGATAAAAAATTTTTTCATGTATCACTCAATTTATAAAAACGACAAAAGGGGCAAAATGCCCCCTTATTCTAACGGTTTCTGTTATTTATCGAAATATTGAATATCAGCATTTTTACGTAATGCTTTTACCCAGTCTTTGGTTGCATCTTGTAATTGGCTATTTACGATTTGTTCATAAGCTTTTTGACGATAGGCATCTTCTGTTTTATCACCATCACGACTACCAGTTACTTCTAAAATATGCCAACCAAATTCTGATTTAAACGGTGCAGAAATAGTACCTTGTGGGGTTGTTTCAACCATTTTGGCAAATGGGCCCACATAAGCTTCAGGGAAAGCATAGCCTAAGCTACCGCCATTCGCGCCTGATAAATAATCTTTAGAATATTTTAATGCAGCATCGGCAAATGTCATTTTTCCCGAAATAATCTCGCTACGAATACGTTCTAATTCTGCTTTTGCTTGGGCATCGTTCAGTAATGGGTTTAATTTTAATAAAATATGACGAACTTCATACTCTTTGCCCATCACTTTTTGCGCCGTGCCTTTTGCTTTTGCTTCATCGAGCATTTGTTTACCCAACGCATCCACTTGCTCACGAGTTACATCTACGCTGTTTTGAATAGCATGATTACGCACGCCCGCCATTAACATTTGGCGAGAAATTTGTTGTTTAAATGCATTTAAGGAAATGCCTTGATAATCGAGCGCATCCAAGAATTGACCATAAGTTAAACCATTTTTCGCTGCAATATCTTCTACGATACGGTTTACTTCTGCTTGGTTTACTTTTACGCCTGATTCGTTGATAGCCTTATCAGTCAGCATATCATCAATAATCTTATCTAATGCCGCACGTTGGCTACCTTTTTTGCCCATTACAGCATTCACTTGGCTTTGTAAAATTGGTGTACCATTTACAGTCGCCACTACACGTTCTTCTGCTTGTACTTGAGAAAAAGTAAACAGACCGATCATGGCAAATAAAAAAGATTTTAACATTGATTTTTTCATTTTAGTTATCTTAAAAAATAATAGTATAATGCTCGTTAGATTATCAATTTTATCAAAGGTTCACAATAGGCTGATCGTTATTTAGGCAATAATGCCACTTCATAACAACCATCATATTTTAATGTACGCACCTGAACTTGTTCATCACGGGAAGTCGGCACATTTTTACCCACATAATCAGCCCGAATTGGTAATTCACGATGTCCACGATCTACAAAGATGACCAATTCAATTTTAGCTGCTCGACCAAAATCTGTTAATGCATCCATCGCGGCACGAATAGTTCTTCCGGTGAATAACACATCATCGATTAAAATGACTTCTTTACCCTGAATATTCATATAACTTGAAGCACCGCTATATACAGGGGTTGGATTTTCAGGTTCAACATACTCTAAGTCATCGCGGTAAAACGTGATATCCAATTCCATCATTGGAAGACTCACTCCATTCAACTCTTCAATACGTTTTTGAATCAATTCAGCAATTTCGGCACCACGACGTTTCACCCCAACTAAAATCACATTATTGAAATCTTGGTGCTTTTCAATAATTTCATGGGAAATACGTGAAATTGTACGTAAAAATCTGTCTGCATCAATAATGATTTTTTCCATTTTATCTCTCGCTTTATTTATATCAGCTAAAGTACGGTTAAAAAATACGGATTTTTTGACCGCACTTTTACTGGAATATTAACCAAATTCTAGCTCGACTGCATTTTCACCAAGCAAATTCACCAATTCTGTTAGAATCTCATCCGTTGGTGTAATCGACCATTGAATCCCTAAACGCAATAACGCACGACCTTTTGCACTTTGATAATATACGTTAATAGGTAAAGTGCCGCCACTAACAGGCTCTAACATCTCTTTCAGTTTCTTAATAAAACTTGGGCTAATCTGCTCCTCAGACAAACTGATAGCCAAGGATTTCGCATAACGGGAACGTGCTTCATCCAAAGTCATCAAATCCCGTACCGACATTTTTAATCCGCCTGAAAAATCGTCAAAACTGACTTGGCCAGATACCACCACAACTGTATCTTTTTGCAGTTTTTCGCCGAATTGGTCTAAGCTTTCACCGAATAGGGTTAAATCCAAACGTCCAGAACGATCATCTATGGTTGCAATACCTATTCGATTACCTTTTTTCGTTGTAGCAAAGCGAGTTGATACTAACAAACCGGCTGCTGTGCTAATCTGTCCTCGGCGGTTTGGTGTGAGATCTTTTAATCGAGTGGAACTGTAATGAGAAAGCTCTTTTAAATAACGACTTACCGGATGGCTGCTTAAATACAAACCAAGGGTTTCACGTTCACCATCTAAAATTTGTTTTTCTGTGTAAGGTGGTGTGTGGGCGTAAGCATTTTCCACTTCTTCGTGTGTTTCTGTCAGCACACCGAACATATCGGCTTGCCCCATGGCCTCATCTTTTGCATGCTGATCTGAAGCTTTGAGTGCATCTTCTAGATTCTTAGATAGCGCCGCACGGTGTGGTCCTAGCTTATCAAATGCGCCCGACATAATCAGACTTTCAAAGGTACGACGGTTAATTTTCTTCAAATCAACGCGAGCACATAAATCAAATAAATCTCTGAAAATCCCACCTTCATTACGTGCGGTAATTAGGGCTTCAATCGGACCTTCACCCACACCTTTAATGGCGCCGATACCGTAAACAATTTCACCATTTTCATTCACGCTGAAATGATGTTTCCCTACATTGATATCCGGTGGCGTGACTTTTAAGCCCATACGTAAACATTCATCGTACAAGCCAACAATTTTATCGGTATTATCCATTTCCGAGGTCATTACCGCTGCCATAAATTCAGCTGGGAAATGGGTTTTCAGCCAAAGGGTTTGGTAAGATACCAATGCATAAGCAGCGGAGTGCGATTTATTAAAACCATATCCAGCAAATTTTTCCACCAAGTCAAAAATCTTCATGGAAAGCTCACCATCAACGCCATTTTTTTCCGCGCCTTCTTTAAACACAGAGCGCTGTTTCGCCATTTCCTCTGGCTTTTTCTTACCCATCGCACGACGTAATAAGTCCGCACCACCAAGAGTATAGCCCGCTAGCACCTGAGCAATTTGCATGACTTGCTCTTGGTACAAAATAATACCGTAAGTTGGCTCTAAAATCGGTTTAAGGCTTTCGTGTTGATAGTTTGCGTCAGGATAAGACACTTCTTCTCGACCATGTTTACGGTCAATAAAGTTATCCACCATGCCCGATTGTAATGGACCTGGTCGGAATAATGCCACCAACGCGATAATATCTTCAAAACAGTCTGGCTGTAAGCGTTTAATCAAATCTTTCATCCCGCGCGATTCCAACTGGAATACGGCGGTAGTTTCAGACCGTTTCAGCAAATCAAAGGATTCGGGATCATCCAATGGAATAGCAGCAATATCGACTGGCGGTTTGCCTTCACGAGCAAGGCGAGCGTTAATCATATCCAACGCCCATTTGATAATGGTGAGTGTACGCAAACCTAAGAAGTCAAACTTCACTAAACCTGCATATTCCACGTCATTTTTGTCAAAGTGAGTAACAGGATGAAGCCCCTCATTGTCACAATAAAGTGGTGCAAAATCTGTAATCAAAGAAGGGGAAATCACCACGCCACCTGCGTGTTTACCCGCATTTCTCGTGACCCCTTCTAGCTTACGTGCCATATCAATTAGGGCTTTGACTTCTTCATCTGAATCATATGCCACTTGTAACTGTGGTTCAGCCTCAAAAGCCTTATCTAAAGTCATGCCGGGATCAGGTGGAATCATTTTCGAAATACGATCCACAAAGCCATAAGGATGCCCTAATACGCGACCTACATCTCGAATTACTGCTTTCGCTGCCATGGTACCGAAAGTAATAATTTGTGATACCGCACCACGACCATAGGTGTCTGCCACATGATCGATAACGCGATCGCGTCCATCCATACAGAAATCCACGTCGAAATCAGGCATGGAAACACGTTCTGGGTTGAGGAAACGCTCAAAAAGAAGATCGAATTCAAGGGGATCCAAATCGGTGATTTTTAGTGCATAAGCCACCAATGAACCCGCACCCGAACCACGTCCCGGCCCTACTGGAATATGATTGTCTTTTGACCACTGGATAAACTCCATGACGATTAAGAAGTACCCCGGGAAACCCATTTGGTTGATCACATCGAGTTCAACTTGAAGGCGCTCATCATATTCTGGTCGTCTTTCTGCCCGCACTTTTTCATCAGGGAATAAAAACGCCAAACGCTCTTCCAACCCCTCTTTGGATTTCATCACCAAATAATCTTCCGTACTCAGTTCACCAGTTGGAAATTGAGGGAGGAAATATTGCCCTAAACGCAAAGTCACATTACAGCGTTGAGCAATTAATACGGTATTTTCAAGTGCAGAAGGAATGTCCGAAAATAAGTCACACATCTCTTCTTCCGAACGAAAATATTGTTGCTCGGTATAACGTTTTGGACGTTTTGGATCGTCAAGAGTATAGCCATCATGAATAGCGACTCGAATTTCGTGTGCCTCAAAATCATCAGGCGCGAGAAAGACAACATCATTGGTTGCGACAAGCGGTAAATCATGTTCCTCAGCTAATTTTAATGCAGCTTGAATATAACGTTCTTCATCTGGTCGGCCGGTTCTGGAAAGCGAAAGGTAAAAATGGTCAGAGAAAAATTCTTGATAAAAACTGACCGCACTTTCAGCTTCAGAGCTATTTTCTTTAAGGAGTTTTTTAGCAATATCGCCTTGTGTGCCACCCGATAAAATAATCACACCTTCACGGTGTTCAATCAACCACTCTTGGTCAATATAAGGAAGATCCACATAGCCGCGCTGATAGGCTTTTGAAAGCAGTAAAGTGATGTTTTTATAGCCTTCATTATTCTTAGCAAGTAAAGTGAGCGTGAATAATTCCTCGCCGCACAACTCGCTTTTAACATGAACATCTGCACCAATAATCGGTTTAATCCCCGAAGAAAGGGTTTCACCATAAAAACGTACCACACCACAAAAATTGGTGAAATCAGTTAATGCCAACGCGACCATGTTATCTGCTGCACACGCCTTGACTAATGGTTTCACTTTCGCGATTCCATCAATCATAGAAAAATCAGTGTGCGTACGAAGATGCACAAAACGCGGTTTGGCTGACATTCAAATTCCTTGTTAAGTAAAAGTGCGGTTAATTCTAACGGGATTTTGCAATTGGCTCAATAAAACAAAATGCGAGGCCAAACCCCGCATTTCCAACTTACATTTATGATTATTTTCTTGCCAATGGTGGCACGAAAGTTAAACCTAAATCCCAAGGTTGTTCAATCCAAGTGTTTTGTGGAATATCAATCACATAATCATCCACTAACTCAGCACCTGCAGGTTTTGCAAATACCGTGACAAATTTTGCTTTTGGATACATTTCACGAATTGCACGAGCGGTATTGCCAGTATCCACTAAATCGTCTACCACAATCATTCCTTCGCCATCACCTCCAGCACGGTGTAATACTTTTAATGCACCTTGTTCATCATGATCATAACTGGCAATACACACGGTTTCCACGAAACGAATATTTAATTCGCGAGCAAGTACCGCTGCTGGGAATAAACCACCACGGCTTACTGCAATGATACCTTTCCACTGAGTGGCAGGAAGTAAACGTTCCGCTAATTTACGGGCATGCATTTGGAACATATCCCAAGTCACAACATATTTTTCGCTCATAACAAATACCTTAAACTTTGTCGCTAAATAAAAAAATTGCGGAATTTTAACCTGAAATGGCGTTTTATGCTATGATTTCCGCAAAAATTTTAATGAAAAAAGGAGTTCATTATGTCAGAAATTACCACATTACAACCGCAATTACTTTGGAAATGGTTTGATCAAATTTGTGCAATTCCACATCCTTCACATCACGAAGATGCGCTCGCTATCTTTATTGTTAACTGGGCGAAAGAAAAACAATTTTTTGCTGAGCGTGATGAAGCAGGTAATGTATTAATCCGTAAACCAGCCACAGCAGGAATGGAAAACAGCCAACCTGTTGTATTACAAGCACATTTAGATATGGTTCCGCAAGCGAATGAAGGCAATCCTCATAATTTTACCCAAGACCCTATTCGCCCTTATATCGACGGTGATTGGGTTAAAGCGCAAGGCACCACACTTGGTGCGGATAACGGTATCGGTTTAGCCTCTACCTTAGCGGTATTAGAAAGTACCGATATTGCACATCCTCCACTAGAAGTATTACTTACCATGACTGAAGAAACCGGCATGGATGGTGCCGTAAACCTTCGTCGTAACTGGTTAAAATCGGAAATCTTAATTAATACCGATACCGAAGAAATCGGTGAAATCTATATTGGTTGTGCTGGTGGGGTAAATGCGAATGTTGAACTGCCTGTTCACCGTGAAACCAATTCATTCAGCCATAGTTTACAAATTAACTTAAAAGGTTTACGCGGCGGTCACTCAGGCTGTGATATTCACACCACACGTGCGAATGCAATTAAAGTTTTAGCGCGCTTATTAGCAAAACTTTCACAAAATCAACCGCACTTTGCTCTTGCAGAAATTCGTGGTGGCTCAATTCGTAATGCGATTCCACGTGAAGCGGCTGCAACCATTTGCTTCAATCATGATGTAGAAAGCGTGAAAAGTGCGGTCAAAAATTTTGAAGTTTTATTGAAAGAAGAGCTTGCTATCGCTGAACCAAACTTAACCTTAACCGTTGAGCAAGTTGAAAATCCACAACAAACCTTCACACTTGAAACCACCAAAAAAGTGATTAATTTGCTGAATGTGTTACCAAACGGTGTCATCCGCAATAGCGATGTGATTAAAAATGTCGTGGAAAGCTCGTTAAGTATTGGTGTGTTAAAAACTCTTGAAGATAAAATCGAAGGTACTATTCTTATTCGCTCATTGATTGAAAGCGGTAAAGAGTATGTAGAAGAAACCTTAACTTCACTCGCAAAACTCACGGGCGCGACAGTTGAATTTTCAGGTTCTTACCCTGGTTGGAAACCGGTAAACGACACGGCAATTTTAGCCTCAATGAAAAAACATTATGCTGAAGTGCTTGGCAAGCCTGAGATTAAAGTGATTCATGCGGGACTTGAATGTGGCTTGTTGAAAGAACATTATCCGAACATTGATATGATTTCTGTGGGGCCAACTATTCGTAATGCGCATTCGCCAGATGAAAAAGTCCAAATTTCAACAGTACAAACGTACTGGGAATTACTCACTAAAGTCTTAGCAGATATTAAATAATCCACAAATAAAAAGGGCTAAATATTACATTTAGCCCTTTATTTTTTCTCTTTTATAAACTACGTAATGCTTCGATACGTTTTTCAAGTGGAGGATGGCTCATAAAGAGTTCGCTACGTTTGCCGTTAATCATAAAGGCATTAAGTGAACCTTCCATCTCTTGTGGCTCATGAATTTGTTGTAAACGTTGCAATGCCGCAATCATTTTTTCTTTACCAACAAGTTGTGCTGAACCTGCATCTGCACGATATTCACGATAGCGTGAGAACCACATTGCGATAATGCTCGCTAAAATACCAAATACAATTTCTAACACCATTGAAACTAAGAAGTAAATGCCTGAGCTGCGGCTTTCTTCATCACCATTACGAGAACTTGCTACCACATTAGCAATTACACGAGATAAGAAAATCACAAAGGTATTCAATACGCCTTGTAATAAGGTCATGGTCACCATATCGCCATTCGCGATGTGTGAGACCTCATGAGCCAATACCGCCTCAGCCTCTTCTTCCGTCATGGAGTTCAATAAACCGGTACTAATCGCTACTAAAGAATTGTTTTTAGTTGCCCCCGTAGCAAAAGCATTCGCATCATTAGAATGGTAAATCGCCACATCTGGCATTGGGATGCCTGCTTGTTGTGCTTGACGACGTACCGTTTCTACCAACCAGCGTTCTGCCTGATTACGTGGTTCGGTAATTACTTCCGCACCCACAGAGCGCAATGCCATGGTTTTTGATAAGAATAATGAAATCAATGATCCAGCAAAACCAAAAAGCATTGCCATAATTAAAATGCCACCTGTACTATTTCCTGCAATACCGGTCACATTTAAAATAATCCCTAACACAAGCATCACAGCAAAGTTAGTGGCTAAAAATAAAAGGATTCGCATCATAATAAAGTTCCTCAATAAAATAGAAAGTAAACACTGCAATAATGGAGAATTTTTTGCAAAATTCAAGGTTTAA
>JAWHBY010000061.1:0-12043 GCA_032568935.1 Parahaemophilus parainfluenzae | reverse complement strand
TTGGAAGAAGCAGTAAAAGCCATTCAGCAAGCAAATCGTGTCTTTTTATTTGGTGTGGGTACATCCGGTATTACTGCGGAAGATGCCAAAAATAAACTCATGCGTATCGGTGTGCAAGTGGATGCGACAGGTAACAACCATTTTATGTATATGCAGGCATCTTTATTGACGAAAAAAGATGTGGCAATTGGTTTGAGCCATTCCGGTTATTCTCAAGAAACCACTCATACCATGAAAATCGCCAAAGAAAATGGGGCAAAAACCATTGCGATTACGCACAGCTTGCGTTCTCCAATCACTGAATATGCTGATCTTGTTTTAGTGAATGGTAATAAGCAAGGTAAGCTACAAGGCGACTCTATCGGCACGAAGATTGCTCAATTATTCGTATTAGATTTGATTTACGCTTTATTGGTGCAGGCATCACAGGAAAGTGCGGTCAAAATAAAGCAAAAAACATTAAATGTCATTTTAGAACAACGTATCAAATAGGAGAGAAAAATGCGTAACTTAAAAGGTATTTTTAGTGCGTTATTAGTATCATTCAATGAAGATGGCTCTATCAATGAAAAAGGCTTGCGTGAAATTATTCGCTATAACATTGATAAGATGAAAATTGATGGTTTATATGTAGGCGGTTCAACAGGTGAAAACTTCATGCTTTCTACGGAAGAGAAAAAACAAATTTTCCGTATCGCGAAAGATGAAGCAAAAGACCAAGTAGCATTAATCGCACAAGTGGGTAGCGTAAACTTACATGAAGCAGTGGAATTAGGTAAATATGCAACGGAATTAGGCTATGACAGTCTTTCCGCAGTAACACCGTTCTACTACAAATTTAGCTTCCCTGAAATCAAACATTACTACGATACCATTATTGCTGAAACAGGCAATAACATGATCGTGTATTCAATTCCGTTCTTAACTGGCGTGAATATGGGCATTGAACAATTTGGCGAACTTTATAAAAATCCGAAAGTGCTAGGTGTGAAATTTACCGCAGGGGACTTCTATCTATTAGAACGCTTGAAAAAAGCTTATCCAAATCACCTCATTTGGGCTGGTTTTGATGAAATGATGGTACCAGCAGTCTCTTTAGGTGTAGATGGTGCAATTGGTAGTACATTCAACGTTAATGGTGTACGCGCAAGACAAATCTTTGAATTAACCAAACAAGGTAAGTTGGCTGATGCGCTTCAAGTTCAACATGTGACCAATGATCTTATCGAAGGCATTTTAGCGAATGGCTTATATCTCACTATCAAAGAGTTATTGAAACTAGATGGCGTGGATGCAGGTTATTGCCGTGAGCCAATGACAGCGAAAGCAACGCCAGAGCAATTAGCGAAAGCGAAAGAGTTAAAAGCAAAATATTTATAAATTAATGGAAAAGTGACCGCACTTACTTCTTTCCTCTCTCTATCGGAGAGGAAAGAATGTCGATGTGGTACCGATAAGGAAGGTTATTATGCGTCTCATTCCTCTGAATAATGAACAACAAGTCAGCCGTTGGGCGGCGCGTCATATTGCTGATCGAATTAATCATTTTAAACCTACCGCAGAACGTCCTTTTGTATTAGGTTTACCAACAGGTGGTACGCCACTTAAGACCTATCAAGAATTGATTAAATTAAATCAAGCGGGAGAAGTGAGTTTTAAACATGTGGTGACCTTCAATATGGATGAATATGTGGGCTTACCAAAAGAACATCCAGAAAGCTATCACAGTTTTATGCATAATAATTTCTTCAACCATATTGATATTCAACCGCAAAATATCAATATTTTAAATGGTAATACCAATGACCATGATGAAGAATGCCGTCGTTATGAAGAAAAAATTAAATCTTATGGCAAAATTCATTTATTTATGGGCGGAGTAGGTGTTGACGGACATATTGCCTTTAATGAACCTGCGTCTTCTTTAAGTTCGCGTACCCGTATTAAAACTTTAACGCCAGATACTATTATCGCGAATTCTCGTTTCTTTAATAATGACGTAAATCAAGTACCAAAATATGCCTTAACAATCGGTGTAGGGACATTACTTGATGCAGAAGAAGTGATGATTTTAGCAACGGGTCATAATAAAGCCTTAGCCGTACAAGCAGCCGTAGAGGGCAGTATTAATCACCTTTGGACAGTGAGTGCTTTACAGCTTCATCGTCATTTCGTTTTGGTATGTGATGAGCCTGCATTGCAAGAATTGAAAGTCAAAACAGTGAAATATTTTACTGAATTGGAAGGACGCGCGATTCATAGTGTATTATAAGTGCGGTTAATTTTAATTGGATTTTAGGAAGGTATGATGAAGTATGCATTAATTAACAGCGTAATCTACACGAAAAATGAAGTGTTAAGAGATTATGCAGTGGTTATTGAAGGGGAATATATTCAATCCGTTATTCCACAAAGCGAATTAGAAAGCGGGATTAAAACCATTGATTTAAAAGGTCATAATCTCACTGCAGGTTTTATTGATTTACAATTAAATGGCTGTGGCGGCGTGATGTTTAACGATCAAACAAGCGTGGAAACATTAGAAATTATGCAAGCCACGAACTTAAAATCAGGCTGTACCAGTTTCTTACCAACGTTTATTACTGCACCAGATGAAGATATCAAACGCGCAGTAAATATTATGCGTGAGTATTTGAATAAGCATAAAAATCAAGCGCTTGGCTTACACATCGAAGGGCCTTATTTGAGCTTAGAGAAAAAAGGCGTGCACCGCCCGGAATATATCCGTGAAGCGACGCCAGAGATGAAAGATTTCTTATGTGATAATGCGGATGTCATCACCAAACTTACCATTGCCGCTGAAAACCCAACGGTGCAATATATTCCTGATTTTGTGAAAGCAGGCATTATTGTGTCTATTGGCCATTCTAATGCGACTTATGAAGTGGCGAAAGCAGCCTTTCATAAAGGGGCAACCTTTGCAACTCACTTACACAATGCGATGTCGCCGATCAGCTCAGGACGTGCGATGGGTGTAGTTGGCGCAGTGTTAGACTCCGATGTTTACACGGGCATTATTGTAGATGGCGTGCATGTGAATTTTGGTAACGTTCGTTTAGATAAAAAAGCGAAAGGTGACAAACTTTGCATTGTGACCGATTCTCTTGCAGCTGCAGGTGCACCGCCAGAATTGGAAACCTTCACTTTTGTAGGAAAACCGATTTATGTGAAAGAAGGTCGTTGCTACGATGCGAATGGTACGATTGCAGGTGCATCAATTACCATGATGGAGTCCATCAAAAATGCTGTGGAATATGTAGAAATTCCATTAGCAGAAGCGATTCGCATGAGTAACCTTTACCCTGCGAGAGCGATTGGCGTAGATGATCGTTTAGGCTCAGTTGAAGCGGGTAAAGTGGCTAACTTGGCGGTATTTACAAAAGATTATGATGTGATTGGTACCGTATTAAACGGCGAATGGAAACCAAACTAAAGTGCGGTCAAAAATAGTATTGTTTTAAACGTAATCCGATCCTTAAACAGATCGGATTATTTTTTATGGTTGCAATTCGGTGATCTTACCGGTATCCACTTGGAATAATTTCCCTTTACCAACCTGCATTTCTTTGAGTTGGCCTTGAGTGATGGCAGTAACAAAGACTTGAGAACCGCTTTGTTGCAAGCGTTCCGCAAGCAGGGCGCGTTTATGTTGATCCAACTCTGAGGCAAAGTCATCAATCAGAAAGATGCAATGACGTTGTTTTTGAATCATTAAATGTTCACCTTGCGCTAAACGTAGCGCACACATCAATAATTTCAATTGACCACGAGAGAGTACATCTTCAACCGGTAATCCATTGGCTTTAAAACGGAAGTCCGCTTTTTGTGGGCCAGAAACCGTATAACCAATGGCTTTATCTCGCTCAAAGTTTTGCACCAGTAATTCACCATATTCTGTCTCTTTCTCCCAGCCTTGATGAAAGCTAACAGTAATCTCTAATTCGGGTAAAAATAACTGGCAGGTTTTTTCGATCTCAGGACGTAAAGCCTCTGCGTATTCAGCTCGCCAATCACTCACTTGGTGGGCTAATTTAGCTAATTCAATATCCCATATTTTTATTGCAGAATAAGGCTGATTTTGACTTAATGCGGCATTTCGTTGTTTTAATAAGCGGTTTAATGCGACCCAAGAGGAATGAAAACTGTTATGGTGGTGGAATAAGCCCCAATCTAAAAATGCGCGTCGAAAACTTGGCCCACCATTTAGTAGGGTCAGCCCTTCAGGCGTAATTAATTGCATCGGTAAAAGGTGAGCGAGATCGGCAATTTTATTGCCGTCTTCACCGTTTATTTTTGCAATGGTATTACCTTGACGAAGTTTTTGTAAGCCAACAGACCATTGATGCTGACTTTCTTGAATTTGGCCAAAAAGCGTGAAATGAGGTTCGTCGTAAGAAATAATGCGATTTGCGACCGCACTTTTGAACGAGCGTCCATGCCCGAGATAAAAAATGGCTTCTAATAAGCTCGTTTTTCCGCTACCGTTATTGCCAACTAAAAAGTTAAAGCCGTGATCAAATTCAAGATCCACGGCATTTAGATTTCTAAATTTTTCAACAATTAAGCGGGAAATGGCCATTATTCTTAGAGGCGCATTGGCATAATGACGTATTCTGCGCTTGCATCTTCACTGTTTTCAATTAAGCAGCTTGATGATGCATCTGTGAGGCGAATGCGTACTTGTTGGCATTTTAAGGCATTCAATACATCTAAAATGTAAGTCACATTAAAGCCCACTTCCATTTCTTCACCTTGATAATTCACATCCACGATTTCTTCTGCCACTTCGTGTTCTGGGTTCGATGCGGTAATTTTAAGTTGGTTTTCACTTAAGTTTAAACGCACGCTACGTACACGTTCATTTGAAAGGATAGAAGCACGTACAAAGGCTTGTTTTAAGGTTTCCCAGTTACCTTCTACGATACGAGTTGCATTACGTGGTAATACACGACGGTAATCCGGGAAGCGACCATCAATGAGTTTTGAGGTAAACACAATGTGGTTTAAGTGAATGCGAAGATTATTCGTGCCGATTTGCAAACGAGCAAGTTCGTCACTGCTTTCTAATAAGCGATTCAGTTCTAATACACCTTTGCGAGGGAGAATAACTGAATGGGTTTGCAGATCTTGATCTAATTCGATCGTACAAACAGCAAGACGGTGACCGTCAGTTGCAACAGTACGTAATAAATTACCTTCCGTTTCAAATTTCATGCCGTTTAAGAAATAGCGGGCATCCTGGTTTGCCATTGAAAATTGGGTTGCTTCAATTAAGCGACGTAAGGTGCTTTGCGGTAAGGCAAAATCCACTTCAGATTGCCAATCTGTTAGATTTGGATATTCTTCAGCGGGCAGAGTAGTGAGATTAAACTTACTGCGACCAGACTCCACAATGGCGCGATCTTCTTCAAAGGTAACTGTAATTTCAAATTCATCTGATAATGTACGGCAAATATCTAAGAATTTTTTAGCCGGAATAGTGAACGCGCCATCAGCCGTTGAAGAAGAAAGTTGAGTATAGCTAGAAAGCTCAACTTCAAGGTCTGTACCTGTAATAGTCAAACGGTTATCTTCAATTTGTAATAACACGTTATTTAATACGGGAATATTCGGACGATTGCTTAATACGCCACAAACTTGCTGTAAGGGTTTTAATAGATTTTCTCTTGAAATGCTAAATTGCATCATTGGCTCCTTATGCAGATAATGTGCGAATTAAATTCGCCCAATCTTCTTGAATACTGCTGTCTTTTTCACGGAATTTTGGCACTTCACGACAAGCATTTAAGACTGTCGTATGGTCGCGTTCGAAGGCTCGGCCAATTTCCGGTAAGCTTTTATTGGTTAATTCTTTTGCTAACGCCATCGCAACTTGGCGTGGACGAGTGACGGATCTTGCTCTGCTTTTTGATTTTAAATCAGCCACTTTAATTCGATAGTATTCTGCCACGACTTTTTGAATGTTTTCAATGGTTACCAAACGTTCTTGTAAGGCAAGAATATCTTTTAATGTGTCACGCACAAAATCAATATCAATGTGACCACCTTTGAAGTCTTGCATCGCTTTTACACGGTTTAATGCACCTTCTAATTCACGAACATTGGTGCGTAAGCGTTGGGCAATAAAGAATGCCACTTCTTCTGGCAGCTCCATATTATGTTCTTCTGCTTTTTTCAGCAAAATTGCAACACGGGTTTCTAAATCAGGTGGTTCAATCGCAGTGGTTAAACCCCAGCCGAAACGAGATTTTAGGCGTTCTTCAATTTTCTCAATTTCTTTTGGATAGCGGTCAGAGGTCAAAATAATTTGACGGCCAGTTTCAAATAAACTATTGAAAATATGGAAAAATTCTTCTTGTGTTTTTTCTTTCTCTGCGAAGAATTGAATATCATCCACTAATAATGCATCTAGAGAACGATAGAATTTCTTGAATTGATCCATTTTATTATCACGCATTGCTTTTACCATGTGCTGCATAAAGTTATTAGCATGGATATAAAGCACGCGCGCATTCGGTTTATTCGCTAAAATGCCATTACCGATTGCGTGTAATAAGTGGGTTTTACCTAAACCTGTACCCCCATATAAAAAGAATGGGTTTGCTGTTGGTTCACCTGGTGCAAGAGCAAGCTTTTGACCTACTGCTCGGGCGAGTTGGTTTGATTTACCTTCAACAAAGTTTTCAAATAAATGTTTACGATTTAGATGTGATTCAAATTTAGTCGGTGCATCAGATTCTTGCTGAAAACTCACCGCACTTTCTTGATGCTTAGCTGTTTGAGTTGGAACTGACTCAACAGCTTTGGGAGCCGGTTTTACCCCTTCTTTTACGATAATTTGTAAATTTGGATTTTTAGCAAGTGCTTGGCAAATTTGATGAATTTGAGCTAGGTAATGATTTTCCACCCAGCTTTTTACAAACATATTGGACGCATATAACACCACTTGATCTTGCGAGATTACATCCGCTTGTAGTGGGCGTAACCACGTACTGAGATCCATCGGAGAAACCTGATCTTGTAGTTGTGATAAGCAATCTTGCCATAGGTTGGAAAGGCTCACGATAAATTATCCTTATGTTATATGCGTATAAAATAAAAGCCGCAAAAGTGCGGTTAAAAATCGAAGAGAATTTTACAATAATTTAGGCAAAAGATCTTCTGTTGGTCGTCAAAAAAAGACAAAAAGGTTGCTTGAGATTTTGTCCAAAATCCGTATAATCCCCACGATTTTAGAAGAACCGGAAGATTATTTCGAAATTTTCTCTTTTCTTATTTGACGAAAGCCCAATTTATGATTAAAATTGCGGTCTATTTTTTATAACCCTTGTTGTGTTTTGAATATCAAAACAGTAAACCATTTTGATTTAGGTAGATTACAATGAAACGTACATTTCAACCTTCTGTATTAAAACGTAGCCGTACTCACGGTTTCCGTGCTCGTATGGCAACTAAAAACGGCCGTCAAGTTTTAGCTCGTCGTCGTGCTAAAGGTCGTAAGAGTTTATCTGCATAATCACCTCTTTTAGTGATTAAGCTAAACTTCTCTCGGGAGTTACGATTGTTAACTCCCGCTCAATTCAAAAATGTCTTCGAACAACCGTTTCGAGCAAGCACCCCTGAAATTACCATTCTCGCACGCAAAAATAATCTTGAGCACCCGCGCTTAGGTTTAACTGTGGCTAAAAAACATCTTAAACGAGCGCATGATCGTAATCGTATCAAACGTTTAGTTCGTGAAAGTTTTCGTTTATCCCAACATAATTTGCCTTCTTGTGACTTTGTCTTTGTGGCGAAACGTGGCATTGGTCAGCTTGATAATCAAACGTTTTTACAAACTTTGGATAAATTATGGGCACGCCACATTCGTTTGGCACAAAAATCCTCATCGCTTTAATTAAGTTTTATCAAGTAGCGATTAGCCCTTTAATTGGGCCGCGTTGTCGTTTTGTGCCAACCTGTTCTTGCTATGGTATTGAGGCGTTAAAAACACATGGATTGTTAAAAGGTAGTTGGCTTACGCTAAAACGTGTATTAAAATGTCACCCCTTAAGCGCCGGTGGATTCGATCCTGTTCCGCCGAAAAAGATTAATAATAACGATGAGAAAAAATAATGGACTCAAGACGTAGCCTATTAGTGCTTGCACTACTCTTTATTTCTTTCCTTGTTTATCAGCAATGGCAACTTGATAAAAATCCACCGGTTCAACAACAGACCACGGAACAAACAACAACCGCCTCTTCTGATGTACCGGCAAGTTCTTCTTCATCTGCCGAAGTAGTGGCAGACTCACAAACCAAAGGTCACATTATTACATTAGAAAATGATGTATTCCGTTTGAAAGTGGATACATTAGGTGGTGATGTAATTAGTTCTGAATTATTAAAATATGATGCAGAATTAAATTCAAAAGAACCTTTCGTTTTATTAAAAGATACAAACGAGCATGTTTACATTGCACAAAGCGGCTTAATCGGTAAAAACGGGATCGATACAAAAGCAGGTCGCGCACAATATCAAGTTACGGGTGATAATTTCAAATTAGCAGAAGGTCAAAATGAACTTTCTGTACCATTAACATTTGAAAAAGATGGTGTCACTTATCGTAAAATCTTTGTATTAAAACGCGATAGCTACGATGTTGGTGTTAACTTTGAAATTGTGAACCAAAGTGGTAGCGCAATTGAAGTTGAACCTTATGGCCAATTAAAACATACATTAGTTGAAAGCAGTGGTAACGTGGCAATGCCTACTTATACTGGTGGTGCATATTCTTCTTCTGAAACAAATTACAAAAAATACAGCTTCAGCGATATGAAAGACAAAAATCTTTCTATCGATACCAAAGCAGGTTGGGTTGCTGTTTTACAACACTATTTCGTATCAGCTTGGATCCCAAATCAAGATGTAAATAACCAACTTTATAGTATTACAGACAGCAAAAATAACGTTGCGTCTATTGGTTATCGTGGTCCAGTAGTGTCTGTACCAGCAGGTGCAACAGAAACAATTACCAGCTCATTATGGACAGGTCCAAAATTACAAAACAAAATGGCTGAAGTGGCTAACCACTTAGACTTGACTGTAGATTACGGTTGGGCATGGTTTATCGCGAAACCATTATTCTGGTTATTAACTTTTATTCAAAGTATTGTATCTAACTGGGGTGTGGCAATTATTTGCGTAACCTTAGTGGTGAAAGCGATTTTATATCCGCTCACAAAAGCACAATACACTTCTATGGCGAAAATGCGTATGTTGCAACCGAAAATGCAAGAAATGCGCGAACGTTTTGGTGATGATCGCCAACGTATGAGCCAAGAAATGATGAAACTTTACAAAGAAGAAAAAGTAAATCCACTTGGCGGTTGCTTACCATTAATCCTTCAAATGCCAATCTTCATCGCATTATACTGGACGTTTATGGAAGCGGTTGAACTTCGTCATGCGCCATTCTTTGGTTGGATTCAAGATTTATCGGCACAAGACCCTTACTACATTCTCCCAATCTTAATGGGCGGGTCGATGTTCTTGTTACAAAAAATGTCACCGACACCAGTTGCAGATCCAATGCAACAAAAAGTGATGAACTTTATGCCGTTGATCTTCATGTTCTTCTTCCTCTGGTTCCCGGCAGGTCTAGTACTTTACTGGTTAGTGTCTAACTTAATCACTATCGTACAACAACAAATGATCTACCGTGGTTTAGAGAAAAAAGGGTTACATACCCGTAAAAAATAACAGATAGAAGGCATCGAAAGATGCCTTTTTTCTATCATTGATTGATATATAATCACATGGGCGTATTAATGCGCCCTCTCATTTTTTTATCGCAGATAAAAGTGCGGTCAATTTTTAGTGAGTTTTTATGAAAGAAACAATCGTTGCACAAGCGACAGCGCCAGGGCGTGGCGGTATTGGTATTTTGCGTGTATCCGGCCCGAAAGCGGTTGAAGTGGCACAAGCGGTACTGGGTAAATGTCCTAAACCAAGAATGGCAGATTATTTACCTTTTAAAGATGCCGATGGCACAGTATTAGATCAAGGCATTGCGCTTTATTTTAAATCACCAAATTCCTTTACTGGTGAAGATGTATTGGAATTACAAGGTCATGGCGGCCAAGTAGTATTAGATTTGTTGCTAAAACGAATCTTACAACTTGATGGTGTTCGTCTTGCGCGTCCAGGTGAATTTTCAGAACAGGCTTTTTTAAACGATAAATTAGATTTAGCTCAAGCAGAAGCTATTGCAGATTTGATTGATGCCACTTCGGAGCAAGCCGCTCGTTCGGCATTAAAATCATTACAAGGTGAATTTTCTAATAAAGTGAATCAGTTGGTGGATTCCGTCATTTATCTTCGTACTTATGTGGAAGCGTCGATTGATTTCCCCGATGAAGAAATTGACTTCTTGGCAGACGGTAAAATTGAAGCAAAATTACGAGAAATTATTAATCAACTTGATTTAGTCCGTAGCGAAGCGAAACAAGGCTCGATTTTACGTGAAGGGATGAAAGTGGTGATTGCGGGTCGTCCAAATGCGGGTAAATCCAGCTTACTGAATGCTTTAGCGGGCAGAGAAGCGGCTATTGTGACAGATATTGCGGGAACGACGCGCGATGTATTGCGTGAGCATATTCATATTGATGGCATGCCTTTACATATTATTGATACTGCAGGACTTCGTGAAGCGACAGACGAAGTTGAACGTATCGGCATCTCGCGTGCGTGGACTGAAATTGAGCAAGCCGATCGTATAATTTTGATGTTGGACAGCAGCGATCCTGATAGCCAACATATTGAAAAAGTGCGGTCAGAATTTTTATCAAAATTGCCAAATAATATGCCGGTGACCATTGTCCGCAATAAAGTAGATTTAAGCGGCGAGACAGTTGGACTAAAAGAAGAAAATGGAACAACGACCGTTTGTTTATCGGCTCAAACGCATCAAGGCGTAGATTTATTACGTGAGCATTTAAAACAGGCGATGGGTTTCCAAACAGGGATGGAAGGTGGCTTCTTAGCACGTCGTCGTCATCTTGATGCTTTAGAAAAAGCGGCCGAACATTTACAAATTGGATTAGTTCAATTAACCGAGTTTCATGCTGGTGAATTGTTAGCGGAAGAACTTCGTTTAGTACAAGCTAACCTCAGTGAAATTACGGGGCAATTTACCTCGGATGATTTACTCGGGAATATTTTCAGTTCTTTCTGTATTGGAAAATAGGTTTTAGGTTATGACTTTTCATATGTTGTGGGTCATTGCGCTTGGTCTTTCGATGGATGCGTTTGCAGTATCCATTTCCAAAGGTTTGGCAATGCGCGCTTTTCGGTGGAAACAAGCGCTTGCCATTGCATGCTGTTTTGGACTATTTCAAGGCATTATGCCGGCAATCGGCTATGTTGTCGGGCTACAATTTAGTCAGATGATTCAAAATTGGGACCATTGGATTGCCTTTGCTTTACTTGTGCTTATTGGTGTGAATATGATTCGTGAAGGGGTGAGTTCAGATGATGAACCTGCGCTCTCATTGATTAGTTTAAAACACTTACTAACACTTGGTGTGGCAACGAGCATTGATGTGTTAGCCGTTGGTGTCTCTTTTGCTTTTCTTTCCGTAGACATTGTGTTGGCTGTATTTATCATTGGTTTAATCACCTTTGTCATCTCTTTTATTGGTGTAAAGAGCGGTCATTTTTTAGGGAAAAAATTCAAAAGCAAAGCAGAGATTTTTGGCGGTTTAGTGTTATTAGTCATGGCTGTGAAAATCCTACACGAACATGGTGTTTTTTAAGTGCGAATTTTCGCCTTTTAGATTATAATCCTATGAACTTTGTCTTTTTTAAAAGGGTAATAATTGAATGTTAATTGAAAAAATGCATGGCATCGCCCATAGTTTTATCGGAAAAGCGATCTTTGCTTTAATTCCAGTTTCATTTTTGATTGGTGGGATGTCAGGTTATCTGTATAGCAGCAATGATAGTTTTGCGGCAAAAGTAAATGGCGAGACTATCTCTCA
>JAWHBY010000060.1:0-12185 GCA_032568935.1 Parahaemophilus parainfluenzae | reverse complement strand
CAGGTTTTAGCCTCATTCCTTCTGCTCAAGCGAAAGAAAAAGCCTCAAATGTGACGGCAACTGCAGTTGAAAATTTACCTGAGATTGAAGCAGAATTGACGCTCGCGCCGAATGTACCAAAACCGATTGAACGTAACTATCCTGCAAAAGTCGTAGTAAAACTGACCGCACTTGAACAAATTATGGATTTAATGGATGGCGTGCAATTTAAATTTTGGACATTAAACGGTAGCGTGCCTGCACCATTTATTCGTGTACGCGAAGGTGATATGGTAGAAGTTCAACTTTCCAACTCAGCAAGTTCCATGATGCCACATAGTCTTGATTTCCATGCAGCACCTGTACCAATGGGAGGGGCAATGGCAAGTGAAACCCCACCAACTCGGACATCCACCTTCCAATTTAGAGCACTACGTTCGGGTATTTATTTATACCACTGCGGTAGCCAGCCTGTGGATATTCACCTTGCTAAAGGAATGTATGGTTTAGTTTTAGTTGAGCCGAAAGAAGGCTTACCAAAAGTAGATCGTGAATTTTACATTATGCAAAGTGAATTCTATACCAAAGGTGAATTTGGCGATCCTGGCTTGCAACCGTTCAGTATGAAAAAAGCCATTGATGAGCGCCCTGAATATGTCCTCTTCAACGGCAAAGTTGGTTCAACCATGGATGAAAATGCCTTAAAAGCGAAAACCGGTGAAACCATTCGTCTATTCGTAGGAAATGCAGGACCGAATTTATGCTCTTCTTTCCACTTAATCGGTGCAGTATTTGACAATGTATATGTGGAAGGTGGTACGCTTGTTAATCATAATGTTCAAACTACATTGATTCCATCCGGTAGTGCCACCATGGTGGAAACTCGAATTGATGTACCTGGCACTTATGTCTTTATGGATCACTCCATTTTCCGAGCAGTAAATAAAGGCACAATGGGACATATTGTGGTTGAAGGTGAAAAAAATCCGAATATTTATTCTGGAAAACTAAAAGACGAAGCCTTTAAAGAAGCTAACCCACAAAAACCACAACCCGTTCCTTACGAAATTGACAGTCACAAAGGAATGGATATGGGACATTCTCATCACGAACATTCTGATGCGAATTCCGGTGCAACAAGAAAATAAATTAGAAGAATATGAGCAATATTAACTACGAAGGCATCGAGCAGATGCCACTTCGCACCTTTACAGAAAAGGCTTATCTTAATTATTCAATGTACGTCATCATGGATCGTGCATTGCCTTTTATTGGTGATGGCTTAAAACCTGTCCAACGTCGTATTGTTTATGCGATGTCTGAACTGGGTTTAAATGCCGCGGCAAAATTTAAAAAATCTGCGCGTACCGTCGGTGATGTATTAGGTAAATTCCATCCACACGGTGACTCCGCCTGTTATGAAGCCATGGTATTAATGGCTCAGCCCTTTTCTTACCGTTATCCTTTAGTGGATGGCCAAGGAAACTGGGGGGCGCCAGATGATCCTAAATCATTCGCGGCGATGCGTTATACAGAATCTCGCTTGTCCAAAATCTCTGAAATTCTATTATCTGAATTAGGTCAAGGTACTGTTGATTTCCAACCGAACTTTGATGGTACTTTAGAAGAACCACAATATTTGCCTGCGCGTTTGCCTCATATTCTCTTAAACGGCACCACCGGGATTGCCGTCGGGATGGCAACAGATATTCCACCACACAATATTAATGAAGTAGCAGATGCAGCTGTGATGCTATTAGATAATCCAAAAGTAGGATTAGATGATGTGCTCAATATCATTCAAGGCCCTGATTTTCCAACTGAAGCGGAAATTATTTCCCCTAAAGATGATATTCGCAAAATGTATGAAACTGGTCGTGGCTCTATTAAGATGCGCGCAACATGGCATAAAGAAGACGGTGAAATCATCATTAGTGCACTTCCTCATCAATCTTCCCCCTCTAAAATCATTGCACAAATCGCTGAGCAAATGACAGCGAAAAAATTGCCAATGGTGGAAGATATTCGTGATGAAGCAGATTATGAAAATCCTGTGCGTATCGTGCTTGTACCACGTTCAAATCGCGTAGACACGGATGCCTTGATGGCGCATTTATTTACGACGACGGATCTCGAAAAAAGCTATCGTGTGAATATGAATATGATCGGACTTGATCATAAACCAGCCGTGAAAGGCTTACTTCAAGTTCTCACAGAATGGCTGACATTCCGTCGTACTACCGTGACACGCCGTTTACAACATCGTTTAGATAAAGTACTCGCTCGTTTACACATTTTAGATGGTTTGATGATTGCCTTCCTCAATATTGATGAAGTAATTGAGATCATTCGTACTGAGGATGAACCTAAACAAGTTTTAATGGCTCGTTTTAACTTAAGTGATGAACAGGCAGAAGCCATTTTAAACTTACGTTTGCGCCATTTAGCCAAATTAGAAGAACATCAATTACAAGCTGAAAAAGATAAACTTGAAGAAGAGCGGTCAAATTTAGAGTTAATTTTGGGATCTGAACGTCGCTTAAATACCTTGATCAAAAAAGAAATTCAAGAAGATGCGAAAAAATACGCCAGTCCTAGAATGTCTCAATTAGTTGAACGTGAAGAAGCGAAAGCTATTTCTGAAAGTGAAATGACTCCAGCAGAACCCGTCACTGTTATCTTATCTGAAATGGGCTGGGTTCGTTGTGCGAAAGGTCATGACATTGATCCGGCAGGATTAAGCTATAAAGCAGGCGATAAATATCTCGCCCACGCTTGTGGTAAAAGTAATCAACCGGTGATCTTTATTGATAGTACAGGTCGTAGTTATGCTTTAGATCCATTAAGCTTGCCTTCTGCACGTTCACAAGGTGAACCGCTCACCGGTAAACTCACGTTACCTGCAGGCGCGACCATTGAACAGGTTATTATGGAATCTGAAAAACAAGAATTATTGATGGCATCAGATGCAGGATATGGTTTTATTTGCAAATTTGAAGATTTAATTGCACGTAATAAAGCTGGAAAAGCCTTGATTTCTTTGCCAGAAAATGCGAAAGTCTTGAAGCCTGAGACACTTTCCGAGTCGGCCTCACTTCTTGTGTCCCTCACTTCAGCGGGTCGAATGCTAATTTTTCCGGTACGGGATTTACCGGCATTATCAAAAGGGAAAGGCAACAAAATCATTAGTATTCCAGCAGCGAATGCAAAAGCGCGGTCAGAATTATTGGTGAAATTGTTCTTAATTTCAGAGCAAGCCAGCCTTGAGTTCCATTCCGGTAAACGAAAAATCACATTAAAACCGGAAGATCTGCAAAAATTCCGTGCGGAACGCGGCAGAAAAGGCTCCCAATTACCACGTGGATTACATAGTAATGTTGACATTGTGGTGATTGAACCTGAACACAACTCATAAGAATTCTCGGAACCAAACTAAATAGGAGGATATTTCGTGAATATTGTTTTTGATACTTATCAAACACTTGCTTTAGCAAGTTTTGTATTATTACTCGGTTTTTTTCTAGTAAAACGCATTCGAGTTTTACAAACATTTAATATTCCTGAGCCTGTTGTTGGCGGCTTTATTGTAGCTATTGCATTAACGGTTTTATATAAAGTAAATGGTACTTCATTCACTTTTGAGAAAAGTTTACAAACATCGATGATGTTAGTCTTCTTCTCCTCTATCGGTTTAAGTGCAAACTTTGCCCGCTTAATTAAAGGCGGAAAACCATTAGTTATCTTCCTATTTGCAGCGGCAATACTCATTGTTTGCCAAAATGTCATCGGTATTTTAGGTACCAAATTATTGGGCATTGATCCTGCTTACGGTTTACTTGCTGGTTCAGTTACCCTAACTGGTGGTCACGGTACCGGTGCAGCATGGGCAGAAACATTCACTAGAGAATTTAATCTACCGGCTGCAACAGAAATTGCGATGGCATGTGCGACATTCGGTTTAGTCTTTGGAGGTATCTTAGGTGGTCCAGTATCTCGCTATTTATTAAATCATCAAAAACAAGGCGAAAATCCAGAGAATGATGAAGTAGATGACGTACAAGAAGCATTTGAGCACCCAACTTACAAACGTAAAATTAATTCGCGCTCAATCATTGAAACCATTGCTATGCTTTCTTTATGTTTACTCATCGGTCAATACTTAGATGGCTTAACAAAAGGTACACATATTCAATTACCAACATTCGTATGGTGTTTGTTTACAGGTGTAATCATTCGTAACAGCTTAACCCACTTATTCAAATTCCAAGTGGCAGATTCAGCGATTGACGTATTAGGTAGCGTAGGTTTATCTATCTTCTTAGCGATTGCTTTAATGTCTCTCAAACTTTGGGAATTAGCGGGTCTTGCAACAGATGTATTAGTTATCTTAGCGGTTCAAGTTGTCTTTATGGCTTTCTTCGCTATCTACGTCACATACCGTATGATGGGTAAAGATTATGATGCGATTGTATTAAGTGCGGGTCACTGTGGTTTCGGTCTCGGTGCAACACCAACAGCCGTGGCTAACATGCAAGCGATTACCAGTCGTTTTGGACCATCTCACAAAGCGTTCTTAATCGTACCAATGGTAGGGGCATTCTTTATCGACTTATTAAATGCCGGTATCTTAAAAATGTTCTTAAGCGTTGTTGAAGCGCTTCACTAATAAAAGGTAAAAAAGAAAGGCTGACATTTTGTCAGCCTTTTTATTTACTTGCTACTCAGTCAGCGTCTTGACTAAATCCATCACAAATTCTAACCGCTCTTTGTTTTCTGGAAGTGCTTTCACAAACTTAAATTTTAATGGGCCATCAAAGCGATAAACAATTGGATTTTGTTGAATCAGTTTAATGAATTTTTCAGGATCAACTTTTGCTGAAGGTGAAAATTCAATAAAGCCTCCTTGAGCTCCCGCATCGATTTTCAATACTTTTAATGGCTTCACCATTAAACGCATTTCAGCAATTTGTAAAAGATTTTTCGTTGCTTCAGGTAATAGGCCAAAGCGATCAATTAATTCAACTTTTAATTCATCTAACTCTTGCTTACTTTCCGCTGCAGCAATGCGTTTATAGAATGACAAACGCATATTCACATCACCAAGATAGTCATCTGGCAATAATGCTGGAACACGTAACTCAATTTCAGCTTGCTGATGTGTAATCTCTTCTAATGAAGGTTCTCTGCCCTCTTTTAAGGCTTTAACTGCTGCATCAAGTAATTCCATATAAAGTGAAAAACCGATGCTTTCAATTTGCCCGCTTTGTTCATTCCCTAATAATTCACCTGCACCGCGAATTTCTAAATCGTGCGTCGCAAGAATGAAACCTGCACCTAAGTTATCTAAACTTTCTAATGCCTCTAAACGACGTTTCGCATCTTTCGTCATTAATTTAGGCGGTGGTGTAAGCAAATAGGCATAAGCTTGGTGGTGAGAACGTCCCACTCGCCCACGCAACTGGTGAAGCTGAGCTAAACCAAAATTGTCTGCACGTTCAATAATAATCGTATTTGCCGTAGGTACATCAATCCCTGTTTCAATAATGGTGGAACAAACTAATACGTTATAACGTTGATGATAAAAATCACTCATCACACGTTCAAGTTCTCGTTCTCGCATTTGACCATGACCAATTACGACTCGAGCCTCAGGCACAAGTGCGGTCAGTTTTTCTGCCGTATTTTCAATACTCGCCACATCATTATGCAAATAATAAACTTGTCCGCCACGTAAAATCTCACGCAAGATGGCTTCACGAATAATTAAATCATCTTTCTGGCGAACAAATGTTTTGATACTCACTCGGCGAGCTGGTGGTGTCGCAATAATAGAAAGATCACGAATACCATTCATCGCCATATTCAAAGTGCGAGGAATTGGTGTTGCGGTAAGTGTTAAAATATCAATGTTCGCTCGAAGTTGTTTAATTTTCTCTTTTTGTCCCACACCAAAGCGATGTTCTTCATCAATGATGAGTAAGCCAAGATCAGAAAACTTCACATCGGATTGAATCAATTTATGGGTTCCAATCAAAATATCGACCTTTCCCTCTGCTAAATTTTCTAAGATTTGTTTTTGCTCTTTAGCTGTTTTAAAACGAGAAAGCACTTCCACATTAACCGGTAAATTGGCAAAACGATCTTTAAAATTTTCGTAATGCTGTTGAGCTAATAAGGTTGTTGGAACCAATACAGCGACTTGTTTATGGTTCATTACCGCCAAAAATGCGGCTCGCATCGCCACTTCAGTTTTGCCAAAGCCCACATCACCACAAACTAAACGGTCCATCGCTTTGGGTTGGCACATATCTGAAATGACAGCGTTAATCGCCATGGCTTGATCGTGCGTTTCCTCAAAAGGGAAGGTTGCAGCAAATTGCTGAAATTCCTCACGATCATATTTAAATTCAAAGCCTTTTTTCACTTCTCGCTGGGCATACACATCAAGTAATTCAGCTGCCACATCACGAATTTTTTCTGCAGCCTTTTGACGCGTTTTCGCCCACGATTCATTACCTAATTTATGTAATGGTGCGGTTTCATCTGAGCCGCCTACATAGCGACTAATTAAATGAAGAGAACCAACAGGCACATAAAGTTTGGACTCATTCGCATAATTGATCAGCAAATATTCTGCTTTTAAGCCTCCAGTATCAAGCGTAACTAACCCACCATAACGCCCCACACCATGATCTAAATGCACCACAGGCTGACCAATTTTTAATTCAGCCAGATTACGTACTAAGGTATCAGGATTCACCGCTTTACGTTTATCACGCTGACGTTGCTGTACTCGCTCGCCTAAAATTTCATGTTCAGTAACGACGGCGAGTTTAGCCTCATCAAGAATAAAACCTTGCTCAAGACGACTTACCCACAGATTAAACTTGTCTTGATTGGCTTCAGATAAGGTTTTAATTTGTTTTGGTTTAATTTTTAATGGCAAAAGTAAATCCAGTAAGGTTTCACGTCGTCCTTCAGTTTCAACTGAAAATAGAACATTTCCTTTAAAATGCTCAATAAACTGACGAAGTTGCGATAATGGTTCTTTTTGCTGTGATTGAATGGTCACTGCTGGTAATGCGGACACTGCTAAATTTTTCTGACGAACAGATGACCGCACTTTTTCTGCTTTAAAATTAATTTTAGGATAATTTTTTAATGCATGATTTACCGCATCAATGCTTAGCCACAAACGTTCTGGCGGTAAAAGAGGGCGCATCGGGTCAACTTTTCGATGCTCATAACGCTGTTTAGCATCAAGATAAAAACGTTCACCTTGTACTTGATTTGTCTCCATATCCACAAACAACGTTTTTTCGGGCAAGTAATCAAACAACGTTGCCATTTCATCAAAGAATAATGGCTGCCAGTATTCAATCCCTGAGATTAGTGTGCCTTTACTGATTTGCTGGTAAATATGCTCAGGATCTCGACGAATTTCACCAAAGGTTTCTCTAAATTGCGTACGGAAAAATTCAATGCCTTTCTCATCTGTTGGAAATTCGTGTGCTGGTAATAAATTAATGGATTGAATTTCATCTAACGTTCGCTGCGTATCGACATCAAAAGTACGAATCGAATCAATTTCATCATCAAAAAAATCTAAGCGAAATGGAACCGCACTTCCCATCGGGAAAAGATCTAAAAGTGATCCGCGCACGGCATATTCACCGTATTCTAGTACTTGCTCTACGGAACGATATCCAGCTGACTCTAATTGTAATCGCAATTTTTCAATGACAAGACGGTCACCTTTTTTAATCAAAAGGACATTGTGCTGTAGATATTTCGGCGGACACACACATTGCATTAATGTGCTAATCGTCAAAATAAAGATGCCTTTTTTAGTATTTTGCAAATGAAACAGCGCACTTAAACGCGAAGAAATAATTTCTTGATGAGGCGAAAAGGAATCGTAAGGCAATGTTTCCCAATCAGGAAAAAACTGAACGGACTGAGGACTTAAATCCGGTAAAACTTGTGATAAACGAACCGCACTTTTAGTATCTGGTACCACGACCACTGTCAATCCATCATATTGCTCAGCAATTTCGCCGACAGCAAGTGCATCAACACCTGTTAATACGTTGCCAAGAATTTTATGGTCATTTGGCTGAGTGGGAATATCAAAATTAAAATAGGTTGTTTTCATAAGTGCGGTCAATTTTTATCTCATTTTTTATTTGAATAGCGAGTTAGTTTAGCAAACTCACTCTACTTTTCAAGAATTATCTGTATAAAAAAACAGGGCTAATTAACCCTGCTTTCTCTTATTTTTTGAGCGGCTCTAGTGGCTTCTCTTTTTTTACATGACCATCATCATCAAATTCAATGCGTGGCATACAACCTCGACAAGAGCCTTTATCTAAACCGAGCTCTTTGCAAAACTTATTATATTCATCTACGGCTTTGCGAAACCAACCTTTTTTTTCTTGTTCGCTCATCTTGCCTCCTTTTTTAATTTTTGTGCAATTTCCGAACGTAATGATTTTAACCCATTTTTCTTACTATAGGGTATCTGTTTTGTGATGAAATAATCTCGCATTAAAGGACAATCTTTTTCATCTAAATTCATTAAAAATCGACGAATTGCCGGCAAAGCGGAAGCTAAAGTGCGGTGAAAATAAGCGAAGTTTTTTAGGCTTAACCAATCTTCATCAAGCAATTCCCAATCTACTGATGCGGTATTAAATTCCTGAGCAAGTGGATGAAAGGACAAAGGCATATTTCGTTGAAAATATTGCTTCGCTTCTCTTTCCAATTCAATCCCCTGTGCAGAAAGGCCTTTTAGAGCAATAGCAGAATAACAACCACTACTCGCCTCTAAATGCTCACCTAAATGAACAAGAGAAAAACCACATTTCTGCCAAAACTGAACCAGTTCTTTGGTATAACCAAAACTCACTGATAAATAATCCATATCGGCATTTTGTGTGATATATTCAATGAGTTGTGTACCTATACCATGCTGCTGCCACATAGGCTGAACCACAATTCTCGAAATGCGTAAAGCATGTAATTCACAAGCCTTTTGTTGTTGAGCATGAAAACAAAGTGCTTGAGGCACGAGATTGCCTTTTGGGCGTCTAGTCCCTTGTTGAATCGCTTCAATAAGGGCTGCATCTTCAATCCCGCCTTCTTTTAATGCCCAAACTGCACCTAGTAAATCTTGTTCATTTTCAGCGGTAAAAAAACACTGTGAATTGGCATCAAACAATCGCCGTAGATCTAAGGGTGATGTACGATAATGAGCTAATGTCATCAATCCATAGAATTGAGGCAATGAAGAAAGTATTTCCTCTTGTGAGCGTTCAGTAATTTGGCATATTTTGCTTTTATCGTATGGTGTTTGCTTAAACTCATCCTCTACATTCAATAATAAAAGCTCATCGATAAACGCCTCTAAAGCGTCATCTTTCGACCAACGTAGCGGTTCAATAAGCTCAAAGTCAGAAAAAGTGCGGTTAATTTTTTGCTTAAATTTAAGCTCAAAGCCTCGTCCTGTTCCCTCATAACTATGGATGGTAGTCGTAAATAAAATATGCTTAAAATGCTGGGAA
The DNA here is from genome assembly GCA_032568935.1 of Parahaemophilus parainfluenzae. Classification (GTDB taxonomy): domain Bacteria; phylum Pseudomonadota; class Gammaproteobacteria; order Enterobacterales; family Pasteurellaceae; genus Haemophilus_D; species Haemophilus_D parainfluenzae_AE. Next base: position 2,643 of record JAWHBY010000060.1, on the reverse strand, counting down.
AAAGCGCTAAGTTGAGCAATCGGCAGCATTGCCGCCTCATCAACAAAAAGCCAAGCATTTTCAGAAAAAGAAGGATCATTTTGCAAAGCAAGGAAAAGCTCATCTGGTGCAATAAAGATAATATCTTTTTGTGAAAATTCAGCCAAAATTTTAACCGCACTTTTATTCGGTGCGGTGAGGTAAATTTTAGTATCCAGTTGATTCGCTAATAAGCCTGCTAGAGCTGATTTCCCTCTTCCTCGTTTGGCAGTAAGAAAGTAGAGCTCGGATTCTTTTTGTAAGATTTGCTCAATGATTTTCTGCTGATCTAAGGTCGCGTTATGATTTACAAATAACTGCTGAGAAGTGCGGTCAAATTTTAAATCATTTTGATGATAAAGGACGGGAAAACCATATTTATGAATACAATACTTAAAATATGTCATAAATCTTGGCGTAGCAATTGCCTCAAGCGAACCAGACCAACGAAAACTATCTTCATCTATTTGGGAATGAAGTTTCTCCCAATTTGATAGCAAGACAATTAAGGCGCCATTCATTTTCAATGTGCCTGCCGCAATGGCTAGCGCCTCTAAATGGATACCTTTCCGTGCATCAAACAAGATCGTCTCACACTCTTGTCCAAGAAGATTTTGAATTTTAGAAAACTCATTAATGATCAAGGTATTTGCCGGCAAATTAGACGGCATATTCTCACTGACTAAAATTTGAAAATGACGTGTCATGAATTATTTTTCTAAATATGCTTCTAATTCAGCTAAATTTTTAGGCCATTCATTACTGAGTTGCGTTATCCATGAAGCAATATCGGATGTCCAATTTGGTAATGAGGTATCTTGAGCCTGTTTTGCGATATTTTGAACATTAACAAGTCCTACCGAGGCGGCTGCCCCTTTAATTTTATGTGCGACATCTGACACCGTTTGTTGCATATCTGAGTTTGCAAGATAATCCTCATAAGCTGTCTCTAATTCATCTAAATAAATTGGCATCCATTGTTTAAATAAATCAACATTAGCTTTAGCTTGAGATTTTCCAATTAACTCAATAAGTGAAATATTGATGCCTTCTTGAACGTGAGGAGTTTCTTCTTCATCAGAGATACATTCAATATCATCGCCTAAAAAAGTTTTAAAGCATTGACGTAATTCAACCAAAGAAAGTGGCTTGCGTAACACGCCATCCATTCCCTGCTCTTGATATTCTTCTTCGCTATGCATCACGTTCGCTGTAAAGGCAATTAAAGGCGGTAGAAAATCGTAAATCCCTTCTTCGTAGTTTTTTCGCAAATATTGTGCGATATCAAAACCTGACATATCAGGCAACTTAATATCAAGAAAAACAATATCATAGGTATTTTTCTCAAATAATCGGATCGCCTGTTCACCATTCATGGCAACATCAACATAATGGCCCTGCTTTTCAAGAATGCTTTTAGCCACAACCACATTCAATTCAACATCTTCAACTAATAAAATAGAAAGATGCTGCATGGCTGTTTCAGTATTCATCTCATTAGCTTGGGCTTTATCCGCAATAATCGTTAAATAAAAAGTAGAACCTTTATCCAGCTCACTTTCAACGGTTAAATCCCCTTGCATTAACTGCGCAAGATTTTTAGAAATCGCGAGGCCGATGCCACTCCCTGCAGAACGATGAATATTATCTTTAACTTGATAATACATAGTAAAAATCTTATCCAGTTCGCAAGAAGCAATACCTGCCCCCGTATCTGCAACACTAAATTGATATTGATTATCTTGGATTTTCTTTACTGTTAGGATAACTTCACCTTTGTCAGTGAATTTGACGGCATTACTAATTAAATTCCAAAGAATTTGGCTAAGGCGAGCACGATCGAGATAAAGCCAATTAGGTAAATTATCATCCAGTTTTAAAGAAAATTTTAGCCCTTTTTGTTCAGCCATCAAGGTACCAAAATTATAAAAATCATTAAGCAGTGAATGAAAATCACAAGGCTGAATATTTAATTCGATTCGTTTGGAGTCGATCTTATCTAAATCAATAATATCACTAAAAATATGACCTAAACTGACCGCACTTAGATTAATTGTATTGAGGTAATTTTGTTGTTGTTCTGTTAATTTATCATCTAATAGAATTCGGCTAAGACCAATAATCCCATTTAAAGGCGTACGTAATTCATGACTAATCGTTGCAAGTAAGGTGCTTTTATCACGGCTATTTTTTTCCAATCGAGCTAGCGTTTTAGAGAGTTCTAAACGGGAACGTTCTAATCGCTCAACAAGCAGCGTAAAAAAATAAATAACAAAAGGAGCGGTAAATAAACCAAAAGTAATTGAGCGAGCAATGTCACTCCAGTGAATACCGTCACTAAGAAGCGTGCTTAATAAGATTTGTATGAAAATAGCTAAAATCGCAAGAATAGCAATACCAAGTAAAGAAAAGCGAACTCGACCTAATCGAATAACCCAATCAACATAACGTTGCGCAAAATATCTAAAGTTTTTCATTATTTATATTGAGAAATAAAAATTGAGATCATTCTATATAATTTTTGAAAAAAATCCATAAACAAAAACCCCAAGCCATTCAGCTCGGGGTTCTACATTCAGTACCTGGCGGTGTCCTACTCTCACATGGGGAAGCCCCACACTACCA
>JAWHBY010000059.1:0-12240 GCA_032568935.1 Parahaemophilus parainfluenzae | reverse complement strand
CAACCCCTAAAATGAACGTTCATTCACAAAAAACGGGTTAATTTTTAACCCGTTTTCCATTCTAACAAAAAATATCTTTTGTTGAAATCGACTTTTTTTTGAGCTTCATATATCATCAAATTCACTTTCTTCTCTTTATTATAGGTAAGTGATTTTATGTTGCCCCGTCTCTCTAATGTGCCACAACTTAATAATGTGGTGAGTGATTATCTTCACGAACTCCAAAAACAGCATTTTGAAGGTGATATTGCCTCAAATTATGCAGACCGCTTAAGCCTTGCGACAGATAACAGCGTTTATCAACAACTTCCTCAAGCTATTTTATTCCCTAAATCGGTCGCAGATGTAGTACGCATCACCAAATTAGCGAATAAAGAGAAATACCTTCAGCTGACTTTCACGCCTCGCGGTGGCGGCACGGGTACTAATGGACAATCTATTAATAACAATATTATTGTGGATCTCTCTCGCCACATGACCGGTATTTTAGAACTTAATATACAAGAGCGCTGGGTTCGTGTGCAGGCGGGCGTCGTAAAAGACCAACTCAATCAATTTTTAAAACCTCACGGCTTATTCTTTGCACCGGAGCTCTCCACCAGCAATCGTGCGACCTTAGGCGGTATGATTAATACCGATGCTTCCGGTCAAGGCTCATTACAATACGGAAAAACCTCTGATCACGTTTTAGCATTACGTTCTGTTTTAATGAATGGTGAAATATTAGATACAAGTGCGGTCAAATCTGATGATGTTTTAGAAAACTACCCGCTTGCAGAAAATGGTAAAGCGTTACATCAAACAATTTTCCAACGTTGTAAAGAGAAGCGCGCCTCAATCATTCAAGACTTACCACAACTGAATCGCTTTCTCACCGGTTACGATCTTAAGAATGTCTTTAATAAAGATGAAAGTGAATTTAATCTCACCCGAATTTTAACGGGCTCAGAAGGTTCACTTGCGTTTATCTGCGAAGCCAAACTCAATTTATTGCCGATTCCTAAATATCGCACCTTAATTAATGTAAAGTACAGTTCATTTGATGCAGCACTTCGCAATGCGCCTTTTATGGTGAAAGCCAATGCTCTTTCCGTTGAAACCGTCGATTCCAAAGTGCTGAACCTTGCTAAGCAAGATATTATTTGGCATTCAGTGAAAGAACTTTTAACAGAAGAAGAACAAAATCCAATTCTAGGTTTAAACATTGTGGAATATGCGGGCAACAATCAAGCCAAAATCGACAGCCAAGTGACCGCACTTTGTCAGCAATTAGATGAAAAAATTGCACAGGGCCAAGATCACATTATCGGCTATCAACTTTGTTCTGACCTACCTTCAATTGAACGTATTTACGCTATGCGTAAAAAAGCGGTGGGGCTATTGGGGAATGCGAAAGGTGCAGCCAAACCGATTCCTTTTGTGGAAGATACCTGTGTGCCACCAGAACATCTTGCGGATTACATTGCGGAATTTAGAGCCTTATTAGATAGCCACAATCTGCAATATGGGATGTTTGGCCATGTTGATGCTGGCGTATTGCATGTTCGCCCCGCTTTAGACCTATGCGATAAAGAACAAGTTAAACTCTTTAAACAAATTTCAGATGAAGTTGCAGAACTGACGGTGAAGTATGGCGGTTTACTATGGGGGGAACACGGTAAAGGCGTACGCTCTCATTATGGAGAGAAGTTTTTTACACCTGAACTTTGGCAGGAATTGCGTTATGTGAAATTCTTATTTGATCCAAATAATCGTCTCAACCCAGGCAAAATCTGTACACCACTTAGTAGCGATGCAGAACTCTATTCGATTCTCTCGCCAATGCGTGCGGACAATGATCGCCAAATCCCTATTCAAATGCGAGACGAATTCAAAGGCGCAATGAACTGTAACGGCAATGGACTTTGCTTTAATTTTGATGAGCACAGCATTATGTGCCCTTCCATGAAAGTGAGTAAAAATCGCGTATTCTCGCCAAAAGGACGAGCCGCGATGGTGCGTGAATGGTTACGATTGATGGCGAATGAAAATGTATCGCCTGAGCAATTAGATTTTCATAAAACACAAGTGAAACTGACCGCACTAGTGGAACGTTTCCGCAATAGCGTGCAGAAATGGCGTGGTGAGTATGACTTCTCACATGAAGTGAAAGCCGCAATGGATACTTGTTTGGCTTGTAAAGCCTGTGCAAGCCAATGCCCAATTAAAATTGATGTGCCAAGTTTCCGTGCGAAATTCTTCCATTTCTACCACAGTCGTTATTTGCGTCCAGCCAAAGATCATATTGTGGCGAATTTAGAAGTGGCAGCACCTTATATGGCGAAACAACCGGCATTGTTCAATTATTTCACCAAGCTCAAAGTCACACAACGCTTGGTTGAAAAAACACTGGGTATGACTGACTTGCCTCTCCTTTCAGAGCCTAACCTTCAACAACAGTTAGTCGAAATTGGCTACCAAGGCAAAAAATTAGAAGAGTTGGAAAGTCTCAGTGCCACAGAAAAAGCCAATATGCTCTTTATTGTGCAAGATCCCTATACCTCTTATTACGATGCTAAAGTGGTCCGTGATTTTGTCGCTCTCACACAAAAACTAGATTTCGAGCCAATCATTCTGCCTTTTAAACCGAATGGCAAAGCCATGCATATTAAAGGTTTTTTAACTCGCTTTAGTAAAACAGCAAAAACACAAGCGGAGTTTTTAAATCGCGTTGCTAAATTAAATGTGCCTTTGGTCGGTGTAGATCCAGCGATTGTGCTTTCTTATCGAGATGAATATAAAGAGGCCTTAGGGGATTCTCGCGGTGATTTCCATGTGCTTACGGCACACGAATGGCTGACCAATCAGTTAGAAAGTAAGGCATTACAAAGTGCAGTGAAAGATATCGCGAAATCTGACCGCACTTTTGAGTGGCATTTATTCCCTCATTGTACTGAATCCACCTTTATGCCAAACAGTCCGAAAGAATGGCAGCATATTTTTGCGCAATTTGGACAAACCTTGAAGGTCGAAAAAGTCGGCTGCTGTGGTATGGCGGGGGTATTTGGCCATGAAGTTCAAAATCAAACTATGTCAAAAAATATTTACGACGTATCATGGGGCAAAAAATTGCAAGGTAAAGATCCGAATTATTGCCTTGCGACCGGCTACTCCTGCCGTAGCCAAGTGAAGCGATATGAAAAAGCTATCTTGAAACACCCTGTTCAAGCATTGCTTGAAGTGTTGAATAACTAGAGTGAATTTTATACTTATAAGAATATTGTAGAAAATAAAAAGCGGCCAGATTTTAAATCTGACCGCTTTCTTTATTTAAAAACTACAACGCTTCAATTGCTTTATACTGCTCTTGGATTTTTTCTAATCCTGATTGGTATTCCGCTTGTTTTTCACGTTCTTTGGCAATCACCGCTTCTGGTGCTTTAGCCACGAAAGCTTCATTGCTGAGTTTATTCTCGATACGTTTAACTTCATTTTGATATTTTTCAATCTCTTTAGTTAAACGAGCAAGCTCTGCTTCTTTATTGATAAAGCCAGCCATTGGTACGAGTAATTCAGCATTTCCAACTAATTTCACTACCGCAAGTGGTGCTGTTTCGTTTGCAGCTAACACTTTAACGTTGTCTAATTTCGCCATGGCTTTTAAAAGAGCGGTCTGTTTTTCGAGAATTTTTGCATTTTCTGTGCTTAAATTACGGAATAACAGATCTAAGCCTTTACTTGGTGCGATATTGCTTTCTGCACGGATATTACGCACTGCAACGATCACTTCTTTCAACCACTCAATTTCAGCTTCTGCTTCTGGATCAAAGCCGTTCTCTTCCACTTGTGGGAAAGGTTGTAACATAATGCTGTCTGCAGTGATGTCTACGAATCCTTTCACTTTTTGCCAAATTTCTTCGGTAATAAATGGAATGAGCGGATGTGCTAAACGTAATAATTTTTCTAACACGTGAACCAAGGTTTGGCTTGCCGCACGGATTTGTGCTGCGTTGCCGTTGGCAAATACTGGTTTAGTCAATTCTAAATACCAGTCACAGAATTGGTTCCAAGTAAATTCATAAATCTCATTGGCACAAAGGTCGAAACGGTATTGGCTTAATGCGCTGCGGAACGTTTCTACTGTGCGATTGAATTCGGATTGAATCCAGCGGTCTGCCACGGAGAATTCGATTTCGCCTTGGCTTAAATCTAATTTGTCATTGGTCAGCACGAAACGGCTTGCATTCCATAATTTGTTACAGAAGTTACGGTAGCCTTCTAAGCGTTTCATATCCCAGTTGATGTCACGACCGTTTGAAGCCAATGCCGCTAGTGTGAAACGTAATGCGTCTGTACCGTGAGCTGCAATACCTTCAGCGAATTCTTTACGCGTTGCTTTAGCAATTTTCTCTGCCAATTGCGGCTGCATCATGTTGCCAGTGCGTTTTTCAAGCAAATCTTCAAGGCTGATGCCATCAATCATATCGATTGGGTCAAGCACGTTACCTTTCGATTTCGACATTTTTTGTCCGTTTTCATCACGGATTAAGCCCGTTACGTACACGGTTTTGAATGGCACTTGCGGTTTGCCGTTTTCATCTTTCACAAAGTGCATCGTAAACATAATCATACGCGCAACCCAGAAGAAGATGATGTCAAAGCCGGTAATTAACACATCCGTTGGGTGGAACATTTTGAGTTCTTTAGTTTGCTCCGGCCAACCTAAGGTAGAGAATGTCCATAAGCCTGATGAGAACCACGTGTCTAACACATCTTCATCTTGTTTTAACTCAACCGCAGAATCTAAGTTATATTTTGACCGCACTTCTTCTTCGTTACGCGCAACATAAACGTTGCCCTCTGCGTCATACCACGCCGGAATGCGGTGCCCCCACCAAAGTTGGCGAGAAATACACCAATCTTGAATATCACGCATCCAAGAGAAGTAAAGGTTTTCGTATTGTTTTGGCACGAATTGAATTTCGCCGTCTTCCACCGCTTTGATTGCTACATCAGCAAGCGGTTTCACGCTCACATACCATTGGTCAGTTAGCATCGGCTCAATCGGCACGCCGCCACGGTCACCATAAGGCACTTTGAGATCGTGTGGTTTAATTTCGTCTAATAACCCTAGCGCTTCAAAATCTGCCACGATTTTCTTACGTGCAGCGAAACGCTCTAAACCACGGAAATCAGCAGGAATAGTCGCTTCATAGCCGGCAAGTGGTTTGCCGTCAGTACCGATAATTTCTGCTTCATCACGAATATCTGCGTTTAAGGTTAACACGTTGACCATCGGCAAGCTGTGACGTTTTCCCACTTCGTAGTCGTTAAAGTCGTGCGCAGGAGTAATTTTCACCACACCCGTACCGAATTCACGATCTACATATTCATCAGCAATAATCGGAATTTCACGATTTACCAACGGAAGAACCACGGTTTTACCGATTAAAGATTGATAACGTTCATCTTCAGGATGCACTGCAACCGCTGTATCGCCCAACATGGTTTCAGGACGCGTGGTTGCGACGACTAAATAATCTTTACCGTCTGCCGTTTTTGCACCGTTTGCTAACGGATAACGGAAGTGCCAAAGGGAACCTTTGCTCTCTTTGTTTTCTACTTCTAAATCAGAAATCGCCGTGTGAAGTTTTGGATCCCAGTTTACTAAGCGTTTACCACGGTAAATCAAACCTTCTTCGTGCAAGCGAACAAACACTTCTTTTACCGCGTTAGATAAACCATCATCCATAGTGAAACGCTCACGTTCCCAGTCAATTGAGTTCCCTAAGCGGCGCATTTGTTGGCTGATTGTGCCGCCTGAATATGCTTTCCAATCCCAGATTTTGTTGATGAACGCTTCACGGCCATAATCGTGGCGAGTTTTGCCTTCTTCTGCGGCAATTTTACGTTCCACCACCATTTGGGTGGCAATACCTGCGTGGTCTGTGCCCGCTTGCCATAAGGTATTATACCCTTCCATACGGTTAAAACGGATTAAGGTATCCATTAAGGTTTGTTGGAACGCGTGTCCCATATGTAAAGAACCTGTTACGTTCGGCGGCGGAATCGCAATGCAATAGCTCGGCGCGTTTTCATTTTCAGACGGTTTAAAATAACCGCTCTCTTCCCAATGTTGATAAAGGGCTTGTTCTACCGCAGACGGATTAAAACGGTCTGCCATTTCGAATTTTTGTGTCATTTATTTTTCTCTTACTTAGTAGGGTGAGTATAAACACACCGTTATATTAAATACTTGGCACGTTGATATACGCACCCAACAAATAATTAATTTTCTTTTTTATCTTTTATCCAAGGATGTTTATTATTGGGGTCACCGTATTGCCCACATGATTTTCTTGCTTCATCATCCGATAGATAGTAACGAGGAATATTGATTGGTAACAATGCGGTATCAGCCACAACAGATAAAGGCCAATCGATAAAATATAACGGTCTAGTCATATGCTTAAAGCCAACACCATCATAAAAATTACCAGTCACCATATTGTAATCGTATCGAGTTCCAATATAAGGGCAAGGATCTTTCAGTGTCGTTAAGGTGCCACATCCATAGAGAAACATACTTAATAATATAAAAATAATTTTTTTCATTTTCTAGCCTTATGCTCTTCATCAGATTCCGTATAGTAACGAATAATATCGTCATATTTTTCTTCTTGAATTTGGCTTAAATCAAAAGGCTTCTCATCATTCTCTTGTTGCACTTTATTTTTAAAACGTGAATTCAACATTACGCCTAAAATAACAAAAACAATAAACGCAACAGCAGTATAAACCATTCCAACAACAAGACAGCCTAGACTGCCAGGCCCCATGCCCGCATCCATACAAGCAAAACTCATTAAAAAAGGAAAAGAAATAAATGTTAATATGGCAGACAATACAACTATAATAAGAAACGCAATCATATATCTTGTTTATTTAATTAGGTAAAACTCAATCATCCAAAATTGATTTTTATTCGGATAAATTGCCCGAATCACTTCTTTCAGCTTATCCAACCCCATATTCTCCTGCTTCGCATGCTGTTCCGTCAGTTCATCAAGAGTAATCGGCGATACGCTTAGCACTTCAATCGTGCAGAAATATTGATTATCTTCAAATCGACCAACACGTAGAATATCGCCCGCTTTAAAATAGCTTTCAGATTTATCCCGAATGGTAATCGTTTTACGCCCGGCGAGAATGTCGGCTTCAAAGCGTTGGTAAAAAGTGATGTCGTTCATAAAGTGCGGTCACAAAAAACTTATTTTTAAATCTCTATTTTGAGGGCGAATTGATCACGCCCTCGTAGGTAAGTATGAGATTATTCCTTAATCCCTCTTAATTCGTCTTTAATACGTTGAATTTCTAGGAATAAACGACGTTCTTCCTGACGGCAAAAACTATCACCGCTTACGTTTTTCGCATCGGCAGCGCAACGAACCTGTTCGTATTGTTTTTCTAACACATTTAATACGGCTCTTTGCTGTTTACGTTCCGCGCTTTCTTTTGTTGCTTTTCCAGTAGTAACTGTTCGTGTTTTTTGAGGTTCTACTGTTTCTTGAGCTACAATCGTTTCTTGTTTATCAGATATATTTTCGGCAACATCATCCGCTTTTACTTCTTTTTTAATTTCTGCTTTTGCTGCATCAGATTTCATATCTCCATTTTTAGCATCAGCTTTAACGTCTGTGCTTTCTGTTTTTTCAGCCACTTTTTCAGCTGATTTAGTTTCAGTCACCAATTCTTTTGATTTTTCAACTGCAGTCTCCGCTTTTTCCACAGAAGAAGCAGTGACTGCCGTTTTTTCACTTGTCTTTGGAGAAGTGTTGTTATCTTGATTATCACAAGCAGAAAGTAACACTGCACTCGCTATTAGAATTAGGCTAGATGCCACTTTTAGGTTTAAATTCATTTTAGTTTCCTTAGTTTAGATTAAAAATAATTAAGTATTTTCAGTAGAAAGCACCCAGCCTTGTGAGCGAAGAATTTTATAACGTTCGCGTGCTTGGGCTTTTTGCGTTTCTTCTACGGGTACAAAATCAATTAATTGCGTAAAGCTGTGGCTAAAATCAGGCACTTCTATTTGCAAATTGATCAGCAAGTCTCGACGTTGTGCATTGCGTTTGCCTTTCCAACTAATCTCGATTGGCGGAGCATATTGTGTTGCTTCACCTGAAAGATTATGAGGAACAAATTCACTCGGTTCCCGTTGCCATAATGCTTCATCAATTAAAAATGCTTGCTCTTCTGTTTCGCAAGCGATTAACACTCGTTTGCCTAAACGCCACGCTTGAGCAGCAAGATCACAGGCAAGTTGCTCAACTGTTATCTTCTTTTCTGGATTTAAGAGATAAAATTGTGCGTTTTTTGCCATGATTGTTCTCCATTTATCGTTTTGTAAACTGACGGATTCTATCAAAAAAGCAGCAAAAAATAAATCATCAACAAAGTGATTAAAGTAAATAGAAAAAACACGGAAATTTTTTACCGCACTTTTATGATCTATATCACAAAAGTGACTTTTTACCTTTATGTTACATTCCATTCATAACTCGTAGGTGTTAGAATTTTCGAGATTTATTTTTATTTTCGATGATAGGAGTATCACATGGCATTTCGTATTGAAAAAGACACTATGGGCGAAGTTCAAGTGCCTGCAGATAAATACTGGGCAGCACAAACCGAACGTTCCCGTAACAACTTCAAAATTGGTCCGGCAGCTTCTATGCCGCACGAAATTATTGAAGCGTTCGGTTATTTGAAAAAAGCCGCAGCTTTCGCAAACTGTGATTTAGGTGTATTACCTGCAGAGAAACGTGATTTAATCGCAACCGCCTGTGATGAAATCCTTGCAGGGAAATTAGACGACCAATTCCCATTGGTCATTTGGCAAACCGGTTCAGGTACACAATCAAATATGAACGTGAACGAAGTGGTGGCAAACCGTGCTCACGTTTTACATGGTGGTAAATTAGGTGAAAAATCATTCATCCATCCAAATGATGATGTGAACAAATCCCAATCTTCAAATGATACTTTTCCAACTGCAATGCACATTGCGGCATACAAAAAAGTGGTTGAACACACTATTCCTTGTGTAGAACGTTTACAAAAAACCTTCGCTAAAAAATCAGCAGAATTTAAAGATGTAGTAAAAATTGGTCGTACTCACTTAATGGATGCCACCCCATTAACATTAGGTCAAGAATTCTCTGCTTATGCTGCACAATTAGATTTCGGTTTACGTGCACTGAGAAATACCCTTCCACACTTAAGCCAATTAGCGCTTGGTGGTACTGCAGTGGGTACTGGTTTAAATACACCAAAGGGCTATGATGTGAAAGTGGCAGATTACATTGCAAAATTCACTGGCTTACCATTTGTGACTGCAGAAAACAAATTTGAAGCGTTAGCTGCACACGATGCGATTGTGGAAACTCACGGTGCAATTAAACAATTAGCGATGAGCTTATTCAAAATTGCAAACGACATTCGTTTATTAGCGTCAGGTCCTCGTTCTGGTATCGGTGAAATTTTAATTCCTGAAAATGAACCAGGCTCTTCAATCATGCCGGGTAAAGTGAACCCAACTCAATGTGAAGCATTAACCATGGTATGTGCACAAGTATTCGGTAACGATACCACTATCTCTTTCGTTGGCTCACAAGGTCACTTCCAATTAAACGTATTTAACCCTGTAATGGTGGCGAATTTCTTACAATCTGCACAATTACTGGGTGATGCTTGCGTATCATTTGATGAACACTGCGCAACCGGTATTCAACCAAACTACCCTCGCATTAAACAACAATTGGAAAATTCATTGATGTTAGTCACCGCACTTAATACACACATTGGTTACGAAAATGCCGCGAAAATTGCGAAAACTGCACACAAAAATGGTACAACCCTACGTGAAGAAGCAATTAACTTAGGCTTAGTTTCAGCCGAAGATTTCGACAAATGGGTTCGTCCAGAAGATATGGTGGGTAGCTTAAAATAAACTCCCCTAATAATTTGATGTCAAAGGCAGGTATTCCTGCCTTTTTATTTGTGTTTTTTTAGAGGGCTTTTTTGTTATAATCACGGCAATATTTTTGATATGAAAAAAACTATGAAACTGAAATTTATTATTGCTGCCATTTCAGCCTTATTTTCCACCGCACTTTTTGCCCAATGGCAACCAGTTGGCAATGCTGAATACACGTGGGGGCCATTCCATGTTTACACTGTCGGCTTGTATTCTGAAACGGGGTCATATGAAAAGAATGAACGTCCGTTAATGTTTTCGATTAAATATGAAAAACCAGTTGAAGGGAAAAATTTCGCCATTGCGTTAACCAAAGAAATGGAAGCCCAAAACTTAAGTAAAGATGACACCACCGCGTGGCTAAAAAAAATGCAGGAAATCTTCCCTGATTTTTCACCAAGCGACATCTTAAATTTTGTTGCCTTAGCGGATAAAGGCTATTTTGTGTTAAATGACACCGTGTTAGATCACGAATTCGATCAAAAATTTACACAAGCGTTTATTGATGTGTGGCTTTCTGATAAAAGTAGTTTTATCAAATTACAACCGCAATTATTGGGTAAAGAAAAACCGGCTCACGATAGCAAAGAATTTCAACATCAACCGGCAAGCGAGCCTTTTGATGAAGAAAATACGATGCCGGAACTACCACCAAATTACGATTTTAAACAAGACACAAAAGGATAAAAACAAGGGCGAACATAATATGGTTCGCCCTTTTCTTTTATTGTTTCACTTGCTGTTCTAAAAACAAGATCATCTGCAATGCAATATCAATGCCACTGGTCTTCTCAATCATTTCTAAACCAGGGCTAGCATTCACTTCAAGCACTAATAAACCTTCTTTTGAACGAATCAAATCAACACCAGCTACTGCAAGACCTAATGCTTTAGTCGCACGAATGGCGATGGATTTTTCATCTTCGGTGAGTTTAACTTTTTCTGCTGTGCCACCACGATGAAAGTTAGCACGAAACTCACCGTCTTGCCCCATACGTTGCATTGTCGCTACGACTTTATCACCGATCACAAAACAGCGAATATCTGTTCCTTTTGCCTCTTCTACAAAATCTTGTAACAAAACAGGCACATTCGCATCTTTTAACGTTTCTAAAATACTAACCGCACTTTGTGGACATTCGGCTAAGATCACACCAATACCTTGTGATCCTTTTAAGGTTTTAATAATCATTGGGGAGGTTGTCTGCTTAATAGCTTGTTTCGGCCCAACCTCACAACCGGATAAGACTGAACTCGGTACTGCAATACCTTGCTCCAATAACATCTGCAAACTACGCCATTTATCGCGTGCGGCTAAAAATGCCTGTTCTTTATTGAAACAATAGACACCTTTTCCTTGGAAATGACGCAATACGGCACAGCCCATTTGGGTACTTGTCGTCCCAAAGCGTGGTAACACCGCATCATAATCAGGCAATAAATAGGGCTCACTTTCTGCATTTTGTTGATAATACAAAGAAAAGTGCGGTTGATTTTTGTCGAGTTTTAAAATGCAACGATTAGGATCCAAAATATCCATTTGATGCCCGCAACTTTCCGCTGCTTCTTTTAAACGCTGGCAGCTATAAAGGCGAGGCTCACGGCAAAGCATCAATAATTTCATTCAGTTATATCCTTAGGAAAAGAGGAGTTGATATATTACACCAATCACAATAATCCTGAAAAATGATTTCTGCTTTTGTGGAAATAGAGTAGAATTAATGTGAGTTATTATTTAAATAAAAGGAAAATTTTATGTTCGTAGTTATTTTTGGTCGTCCTGGCTGCCCTTATTGTGTACGTGCAAAAAACCTTGCTGAAAAATTAAAAGGTGAAGTAGTGGATTTCGATTATCGCTATGTTGATATTATTGCTGAAGGTATTTCTAAAGCAGATTTATCAAAATCTGTCGGTAAAGAAGTGGAAACTGTTCCACAAATCTTTATTGATGAAAAACCAATCGGCGGTTGCACTGATTTCGAAGCATTAATGAAAGAACAATTTAACGTTGTTGCTTAATTTTTGCTAAAAACATAAAAGTGCGGTTAATTTCAACCGCACTTTTTTATTTCATCTTAGGTAATTTGTAACGAGATCGACCAATCCCACTGCGTTTCATTCAAACGATATTGTTCTTTTAACGCGGGTCCACAAGAGTTAGAACCTACCCCACTCATTTTGTAATCCACACATAAGATCGTACTGCCACTTTTCTCCAAATC
>JAWHBY010000058.1:0-12672 GCA_032568935.1 Parahaemophilus parainfluenzae | reverse complement strand
CTCGAATGAAATTCCAGTCGCGGTAAATAGCCAACCTGCAACATCAAATAATGAAACAGCGCCAGTGGCGGAAGCAACAAATAATGCCGGAGCTGAATCTGTTGTTTCAAATACTCAAGAAAATCAAGCTCAATCAGTAAAAGCAGAAGTTTCAACTGTAGTAACTTCAGCACCTACCGTTGAACAAGCTAAAACACCGGTTGTGGAACAAACGTTACCTAGCACAGAACCAACAATAGAGCCAACCGTGCCCGATGCGCAAAGTGCGGTTGAAAACCCAGCTATTTCTGAAACACCAACAACAGCGAAAGGCGATCTCGTTATTGAGATTACCAAAAATTCAAGCTGGATTAGTGTGAAAGATCAGAACCGTAAAGTATTAGCGCAAAAAGAATATAAACAAGGCGAAGTCTTAACCTTTAATGGTAGCGACTATGCATTGATTATCGGTGCGCCGGGTAACGTTCGTATTACTTATAAAGGCGAAGCGTATCCACTTACCGTTGATGGCCGTGTGGCTAAATTTAAATTACCAAAACCTTAACGAAAATTTACGAAAGAATGTCAGCAGTAAAACCTACTATCAAGCGTCGTGAATCGACAAAAATTTATGTGGGCAATGTACCAATCGGTGGCGATGCACCGATTGCTGTACAATCCATGACAAATACTCGCACAACGGATGTTGAAGCGACCGTTGCACAGATTAAATCCTTGGAACGTGTTGGTGCAGATATCGTGCGTGTTTCTGTACCCACCATGGATGCAGCCGAAGCGTTTAAAATCATTAAACAGCAAGTGGATGTGCCATTAGTAGCAGATATTCATTTTGACTATCGTATTGCGTTAAAAGTGGCTGAATATGGGGTGGATTGCTTGCGTATTAATCCAGGCAATATTGGTCGTGAAGATCGTATTCGAGCTGTGGTGGATTGCGCACGTGATAAAAATATCCCGATCCGTATAGGTGTTAATGCAGGCTCATTAGAAAAAGATATCCAAGAGAAATTTGGCGAGCCAACACCAGAAGCGTTATTGGAATCAGCATTACGCCATGTTGAAATTTTAGATCGTTTAAACTTCGATCAATTCAAAGTGAGCGTAAAAGCATCTGATGTCTTCCTTGCGGTGGAAGCTTACCGTTTGCTGGCAAAAGCGATTAAACAACCATTGCATTTAGGTATTACGGAAGCGGGCGGCGCACGTGCAGGTGCGGTGAAATCTGCAATTGGTTTAGGTATGCTGTTGGCGGAAGGTATTGGTGATACCTTACGTGTCTCTTTAGCCGCCGATCCTGTGGAAGAAATCAAAGTTGGTTTTGATATTTTGAAATCATTACGTATTCGTTCTCGGGGGATTAACTTTATTGCTTGCCCAACTTGTTCTCGTCAAGAGTTTGATGTGATCGGCACGGTGAATGCACTGGAACAACGTTTAGAGGATATTATCACCCCAATGGATGTGTCTATTATTGGTTGTGTGGTAAATGGTCCAGGTGAAGCATTAGTGTCTGATCTTGGTGTGACCGGTGGTAATAAGAAAAGCGGTTATTATTTAGACGGCGAGCGTCAAAAAGAACGTTTTGATAATGATGCGATTATTGACCAATTAGAAGCTAAAATTCGTGCGAAAGTTGCACAACAAGATCCCAAAAATCGAATTATTTAAGGAAAACTCGTGACAAAAAATATTCAAGCAATTCGTGGGATGAACGACTGTTCTCCAACTGAATCTCCACTTTGGCAATGGATTGAAGGACAGGTTCGTCAAATTTTAAGCAGCTACGGCTATTCAGAAGTGCGTATGCCAATCGTGGAAAGCACACCATTATTTGCTCGTGCAATCGGTGAAGTGACCGATGTTGTCTCAAAAGAAATGTACACATTCTGGGATAATGATGAGCAATTAACACTTCGTCCTGAAGGTACAGCTGGATGTGTGCGTGCTGCGATTGAGCACGGTTGGATTTATAATAATGAGCAACGTTTATGGTATATGGGACCAATGTTCCGCCACGAGCGTCCACAAAAAGGTCGTTACCGTCAATTCCATCAAGCAGGTGTAGAAGTCTTTGGTATCGCAACCCCTGAAATTGATGCTGAGTTAATTATTTTAACGGCGCGTTTGTGGAAAGCGTTAGGGATTGATCAACATGTTTCTCTTCAATTAAATTCGATTGGTTCATTAGAAGCACGTGCAAACTATCGTTCTGCATTAGTAGCTTTCTTAGAAAATTACCAAGATTTAATGAGTGAAGAAGAGAAAGAACGTCTTGTAAAAAATCCATTACGTATTTTGGATACTAAAAATCAAGCATTACAAGATGTATTGGACGGCGCGCCAAAATTATTGGATTATTTAGATGATGAAAGTCGCGAGCATTTTGCACAGTTATGTGGTTTATTAGATGCGGTTGGCATTCAATATGAAATTAATCCAAAATTGGTTCGTGGCTTAGACTATTATAATAAAACCGTATTTGAATGGGTGACATCTGCATTAGGTGCACAAGGCACCGTATGTGGTGGTGGACGTTATGACGGCTTAGTCGAACAACTTGGTGGTCACGCAACCAGTGGTATCGGTTTCGCAATGGGCTTAGAGCGTTTAGTGCTACTTGTTCAAGAAGTGAATAAATCGATTCCGGTAAAAAGTGCGGTAGATATTTACGTTGTTTATCAAGGTGAAGGCACAACATTAGCCGCATTCCAACTCGCTGAAAAACTTCGCTCAGAATTACCGCACTTAAGCACTATGTTGCATTGCAGCGGCGGTAACTTTAAAAAACAATTTAAACGCGCAGATAAGTCTGGTGCGACTCTCGCTCTTGTACTTGGCGAAAGTGAAGTGCAAAATAATCAAGTTGTGGTAAAACACTTACTTGGCGCAGCAGAGCAGCAAACCATTGATGTGGCTAATTTAATTGAACACGTGAAAGCCCAATTTTAATTTTAGAAGGATAGGAAAATGGCATATACCATTGAAGAAGAACAAGAACTGAATCAGTTAAAAGAGTGGTGGAAAGACAATGGCAAAGCCATTATTGCCGCTTTTATTCTTGGCGTAGGCGGGATGTTGGGGTGGCGTTATTGGCAGTCTTATCAAGCTAATCAAATTATGCAAGCGTCTGCTGAATATGATGCGTTAGTTTATACCACAAATAAAGATGCCGCAGCACAACAAGCTAAAGTGGCTGAATTTGTGAAAGCGCATGATAAAACCAGCTATGCGGTATTTAGTTTATTAGATGAAGCAAAAGGTTTCGTTGCAAAACAAGATTACGCATCTGCTGAAAACAGCTTGAAACAAGCGATTGCTCAATCACAAGATGATATCTTAACATCTCTTGCGGCACTTCGTTTGTCAGCTGTGCAATTCCAACAAGGTCAATTTGATGCCGCATTAGCAAGTCTAAATCAAGTGAAAAGCCAAGGCTTTAGTGCGCGTAAAGATCTTTTAGCGGGTGATATTCAAGTCGCAAAAGGTGATGTGAATGGTGCTAAATCAAGCTTTGAGAATGCACAAAAAAGCGGTAACCCGTTAGAGAAACAAATGGCGCAGATGAAATTAAATAATCTGTAATATTTTAATTAGCCCGAATTTTTCGGGCTTTTTTGTTGGATTTTTGATCTGATGATTCAGAAACCTCTTGTGCCGCCTCCCGTCATTTTTATTGGTTGTGCACTTGTCATGGCATATTTACCCAATCCTTATCCGTTCAAAATCAATGCATTAGCAGTTTATTCGATTGTATTGGTTTCTTCTGCCATCGCTTTTTTCAGCCTTTGGCAATTCTATAAAAGTAAAGCGAATATCAACCCAATTCACTTAGAAAAAAGTGATGTGTTTGTGGCAAATGGTATTTATCGT
Source organism: Parahaemophilus parainfluenzae (assembly GCA_032568935.1). Taxonomy (GTDB): domain Bacteria; phylum Pseudomonadota; class Gammaproteobacteria; order Enterobacterales; family Pasteurellaceae; genus Haemophilus_D; species Haemophilus_D parainfluenzae_AE. The sequence goes on along the minus strand of JAWHBY010000058.1, from coordinate 8,802 downwards.
TTTAGCCGTAACCCAATGTATTTAAGTTTAGCTAGCTTGCTAGTTGCATGGGCGGTTTATTTGCAAAGTGCGGTCAGTTTTCTAGGTGTTTTTCTGTTTATTTATTTCATCACTCAATGGCAAATTAAACCTGAAGAATACTGGTTAGAGAAGAAGTTTGGTAAGTCTTATTTAGCTTATAAGAAAAAAGTCAGACGTTGGATTTAACCAATAAAAAAATCGCCTAAAAAAAGGCGATTTTTTACATTTTAAAAAGCGATTATTTAGCTGAACATCCGCAGTTTGCTAATTTTTTAGCTAAACGCTCTGCCACGAAATCCCAGTTCACTACGTTCCAGAACTCTTTGATGTAGTCTGGACGACGGTTTTGGAATTTCAAGTAGTAAGCGTGTTCCCAAACGTCTAAACCTAAAAGTGGGAAACCTTCACAACCTGCTATTTCTTTGCCCATTAATGGAGAATCTTGGTTTGCGGTAGAAACAACAGATAATTTACCTTGGTTAATTACTAACCATGCCCAACCAGAACCGAAACGAGTCGCTGCAGCTTTTTCAAATTCAGCTTTGAAGTTTTCTACAGAACCGAAATCACGTTCGATAGCGGCTTTTAAATCACCTTGTAAAGTAGTGCCTTTTTTCAATGATTTCCAGAATAAGCTGTGGTTTGCGTGACCGCCTGCGTTGTTACGTAATGCCGTACGTTTTTCAGCAGGGATTTTATCTAATTGGCTGATTAATTGACCTGCACACATTTCAGAAAATTCAGCAGGTAAAGTTTCTAACACTGCATTTGCATTATTTACATATGCTTGGTGGTGTTTAGAGTGGTGAATTTCCATTGTTTGTGCATCAAAATGTGGTTCTAACGCATCATAAGCGTAGCCTAATTCAGGTAGAGTATAAGACATAATATGTTCCTTTTTTAAATGAAGTTAAGGTAATGTTTTTTGATAAAACAACATCAAAAAATAACTAAATAGTAGCAGAAAATTTGATTTAGATCATCAAATCTTTTAATTATTTGATTATCCGATGAAAAAGCTAGGAAAATTTAGTTTGTTTTAAATCAATAAACATGCCGATCTACTTCTAAATGGTTATATTCTGAGGGGTTTAAAATCTCGTCAAAATTTCCCCTTGTGGTAGAATACCCGCTGATTTTTCACAAGATTTTATTTTTAAGGCTGAGACTATGTTTCCTGCTCATCAACTTCAATTAGAACAATTAGCGTGCCAACGTGGCGATCGCGTGTTGTTCACTGATCTTTCACTGCAATTTCAAAGTGGTGATTTCGTGCAAATTGAAGGGCACAATGGTATCGGTAAAACAAGTTTATTGCGGATTTTAGCAGGCCTTGCACAACCAGTAGAAGGTAAAGTGCGGTGGAATTCAGACGAGATCACAAAACAACGCGAAGAATACCATCATCAGCTGCTTTATCTCGGTCATCATTCTGGCGTGAAACCTGAATTAACCGCATGGGAAAATTTAAAATTTTATCAGCAGATTAGTCAAAGCCAACAAGGCACCGATATTTTATGGGATGTCTTGGAAACAGTAGGTTTACTTGGACGTGAAGATTTGCCGGCAGCTCAACTTTCAGCTGGTCAGCAAAAGCGCATTGCCTTGGCGAGATTATGGATCTCAGAAGCACCACTTTGGATTTTGGATGAACCTTTTACAGCAATAGACAAAAAAGGGGTTGAAGTTTTGACCGCACTTTTTGAAAATCATGCTAAAAAAGGTGGAATGGTGATTTTAACGAGCCATCAAGAAGTACCAAGTAGCCTATTAAAGAAAATCAATCTTGCTGATTATAAATATAACCCTTAGATTTTTATGATATTTTTACAGATTATAAAGCGAGAGCTGAAGATTGCGACACGTAAGCAAGCGGAAATTTTAAACCCACTTTGGTTTTTTTTAATCGTCATCACGTTATTTCCATTAGTCATTGGGCCGGATCCTAAGTTACTTTCTCGCATCGCACCAGGAATCGCTTGGGTGGCGGCATTGCTTTCTGCGTTGCTGTCTTTTGAGCGCTTATTCCGAGATGACTTTATTGATGGCTCTTTAGAACAATTGATGCTCACGGTTCAACCTTTAGCTTTAACGGCACTTGCAAAAGTCGTTGCGCACTGGTTGTTAACAGGTTTGCCGTTGATTCTACTTTCTCCGATTGCTGCTTTATTACTCTCATTAGAAGTGAATATTTGGTGGGCATTGGTGCTTACACTCTTAGTAGGCACACCGATTTTAAGCTGCATTGGTGCAATTGGCGTGGCATTGACGGTGGGCTTGCGTAAAGGTGGCGTATTGCTGAGTTTGCTTGTGGTACCATTATTCATTCCGGTTTTAATTTTTGCCTCAGCAATTTTAGACGCCGCTGCGTTAAATCTCCCTTATGGTGGGCAGCTTGCTATTTTAGGTGCAATTTTGGCTGGTGCGATAACGTTGTCGCCTTTTGCTATTGCCGCTGCACTACGAATTAGTTTAGATAATTAATCATCATTACGGTGAAAGTGCGGTCAGATTTTTAACTGTTTTTTATTTTTTGAATTAAGGATCTTTTATGTGGAAGTGGTTACATCCTTACGCAAAACATGAAACCCAATATCATTTATGTGGCAAATTAAGTCCATTTTTTGGTGTGATTGCGGTTTTATTATTGGCTGTTGGAATCGTTTGGGGTTTAGCTTATGCGCCGGCAGATTATCAGCAAGGCAATAGTTTCCGAATTATGTATGTCCATGTGCCGGCAGCGATTTGGTCAATGGGTGTGTATGGTTCTATGGCTGTGGCTGCCATTATTGCCTTAGTTTGGCAAATTAAAGCCGCTCATCTTTCAATGATAGCCATGGCACCGATTGGTGCAATGTTTACCTTTATTGCCTTGGTAACAGGTGCAATTTGGGGCAAACCAATGTGGGGAACTTGGTGGGTATGGGATGCGCGTTTAACTGCAGAACTCATTCTTTTCTTCTTATATATCGGTGTATTAGCGCTTTATTCTGCATTTTCTGATCGTGCTGTGGGTGCAAAATCAGCGGGTATCTTGTGTATTGTTGGTGTGGTGAATTTACCAATTATTCACTTTTCCGTAGAGTGGTGGAATACCTTACATCAAGGGGCAAGTATCACGAAGTTTGAAAAACCGTCGATTGCAACACCGATGTTAATTCCACTGATTTTATGTATTTTTGGATTTTTATTTTTATCCATTTGGTTTACGCTTGTGCGTTACCGCGTTGAATTGCTAAAAGAAGACAGCAAACGCCCATGGGTAAAAGAGTTAGCAAGTAAGCTGAAATAGTTTTTTATTTTTATTTTAGGGAGCGGAAAATGTTTTTCCAAAGTTGGAGTGATTTTATCAATATGGGAGGCTACGGTTTTTATGTGTGGCTTTCCTATGGCATTAGCCTTGTGGCAATGATTATTTTGGCGATACAAAGCGTCAAGGGGCGTAAAGCCGTATTAAAAGAAGTGTTACGCGAGCAACAACGTGAGGCACGTTTAAACCAAGCAAATAAAGGAAATACCCTATGAATCCAAGACGTAAATCAAGACTTTCGATCATCATCTTTGTGATTTTAGGTATTTCGATTGCGACAGGTTTGGTGCTTTATGCGCTTCGCCAAAATATTGATTTATTTTATACCCCTTCGGAAGTCGTAGAAGGGAAAGATGGAAATCCTGATCAAAAACCTGAAGTGGGCCAACGTATTCGTGTTGGTGGCATGGTAGTCGAAGGTTCTGTTAGTCGAGATCCGAAAAGTCTCAAAGTTCGCTTTGATGTAAATGATATTGGTCCATCAATTACAGTAGAGTACGAAGGTATTCTGCCGGATCTTTTCCGTGAGGGACAAGGTATTGTTGCGCAAGGTGTGTTAAAAGAGCCAACCTTATTGGAAGCAACAGAAGTGCTTGCTAAGCATGATGAAAATTATGTGCCACCAGAGTTGGGTGAGAAAATGCAGAAAGTGCATAAACCAATGGGGGCAGAATTAAAAGGCGAGAGTGAAGCCGATCGTCGTTATAAAGAAACCCAGCAAAAATCGCAAGAAGGTCGCTAATGATTGCTGAATTAGGAAATTATGCGCTTGCTTTAAGTCTTGCCGTCTCATTCTTTTTAGCGATTTTCCCATTATGGGGCGCAGAAAAAGATCACCCTCAATTAATGTCATTGGCTCGTCCAATGACTTATGGTTTATTTTTCAGTTTAACCATTGCTTTTGCAGCATTGTTCTACCTTTTTGCCGTCAATGATTTTAGTGTGCAATATGTGGTGAATAACTCTAACAGTAGCTTACCGATTTATTATCGTTTATCTGCCGTTTGGGGTTCACATGAGGGCTCATTATTACTTTGGATTTGGTTATTAACCCTTTGGGGGGCTGCAGTAGCCTTATTTAGCAAACACTTGCCACAAGAAGCTGTGGCTCGTGTATTAGGTATTATGGGGATTATTAGCATCGGCTTTTTACTCTTCGTATTATTTACCTCGAATCCATTTACCCGTACATTCCCTGACTTCCCAGTAGATGGCAGAGAACTCAATCCAATGTTGCAAGATGTGGGCTTAATTTTCCATCCACCATTACTTTATATGGGATATGTTGGTTTTTCTGTGGCTTTTGCCTTTGCGATCGCCTCATTAATGACGGGAAAATTAGACTCAGCTTGGGCTAGATGGTCACGCCCTTGGACGATGGCAGCTTGGGTGTTTTTAACACTCGGGATCGTGCTTGGTTCTTGGTGGGCATATTATGAGCTCGGCTGGGGCGGCTGGTGGTTCTGGGACCCAGTAGAAAACTCTTCTTTAATGCCTTGGCTTGCGGGAACCGCATTAATCCACTCTTTAGCGGTGACTGAAAAACGTGGCTCTTTTAAAGCTTGGACTGTACTTTTAGCTATCCTTGCTTTCTCACTTTGCTTACTGGGTACATTCTTAGTTCGTTCCGGTATCTTGGTGTCAGTACACGCCTTTGCTTCAGATCCAACACGTGGTTTATATATTCTTGCTTATTTGGTTGTGGTAATTGGGGGTTCTTTAACCTTGTATGCTTACAAAGGAAACCAAATTCGCTCACGTGATAATGCAGAACGTTATTCTCGTGAAACCTTATTATTATTAAATAACATCCTATTAATGACCGCACTTTGTGTGGTGTTCTTAGGAACGTTATTACCGTTAGTTCACAAACAATTAGGTTTGGGATCTATTTCGATCGGTGCACCATTCTTTGATCAAATGTTCTTGATTATTATGACTCCGTTTGCCTTATTATTGGGTATTGGACCGTTAGTAAAATGGCGTCGCGATCAGTTCTCTGAAATTCGTACACCGGTTGTTGTGAGTGTCATTGTGATGGCGATTGCAGGTTTTGCTTTACCGTATTTCCTACAAAATAAACTCACCGTCAGTGCTGTGCTTGGTACCATGATGTCCGTCATTATTGTGTTACTGAGTCTCTACGAAATGAAACAACGTGCAACACACCGCGAATCTTTCTTTAAAGGTATTACCAAACTTTCTCGTTCCCATTGGGGGATGATTTTGGCTCACCTTGGTGTGGCGATGACCGTTTGGGGAATTGCCTTTAGCCAAAACTTCAGTGTAGAACGTGATGTGCGAATGGCTGTGGGTGATACGGTACAGATTGCTAACTATGACTTCAAATTTGCAGGCGTGAGTGATGCAAATGGTCCTAACTATATGGGCGGTAAAGCACAAATCGACATTTCAAAAGCGGGTAAACTGGAAGCAACATTATTTGCCGAAAAACGTTTTTATACCGTCAGTAAAATGCCAATGACGGAAGCAGCAATTAATTGGGGCTTTACTCGCGATCTTTATGTCGCCTTGGGTGAAAAGATAGATGATAACTCATGGGCGCTGCGCCTTTACTATAAACCATTTATCCGTTGGATTTGGATTGGCGGATTGTTTATGGCATTAGGTGGCTTGCTCTGTATGTTTGACCGTCGTTACCGTTTTAGTCGTTTGGTAAAACAGTCTTAATCGTGATGAGGGGCTAAATTAAGCCCCTAAAAATAGATGTAAATTGATCGTGTTATGAATAAAAAACTACTTATCCCACTTATTATTTTTCTTGCCGTGGCGGCAGCTTTTTTAGTTCAATTAGGACGTAACGCACAAGGTGATGATCCAAAAGCGTTAGAATCTGCGCTTGTGGGAAAACCTGTGCCACAGAAAACATTAACGGATTTATTGGAAAATAAAACCTACGGTAATGAAATTTTCCAACAAGGCAAACCGATTCTATTAAATGTGTGGGCAACTTGGTGTCCAACTTGTTATGCAGAGCATCAATACTTGAATCAATTGGCTAAACAAGGTGTAACAATCATTGGTATCGACTATAAAGATGAATCACCAAAAGCTGTAAAATGGCTAAAAGATTTAGGCAATCCTTATAGTCTTGTGCTTAAAGATGAAAAAGGTTCTTTTGCATTAGATTTGGGTGTTTATGGCGCACCGGAAACATTTATCGTGGATGGTAAAGGTGTGATTCATTATCGCTTAGCGGGTGATGTAAATGAACGCGTTTGGAATGAGACCTTAAAACCGATTTATGACAAACTCGCGGAGAAACCATAATGAAAAAATCATGGCTTTTTTTAACCGCACTTTTTGTGAGTATCTCGGCGACAGCTTCCATTGATGCATTGAATTTTGCTTCACCAGAGCAAGAAAAGGACTATCATCAATTAACACAAGAATTGCGTTGTCCTCAATGTCAAAATAACAATATTGCCGATTCGAATGCAACCATTGCAGTAGATATGCGTGGTAAAGTGTTTGAGCTGTTACAAGAAGGTAAAAATCGAAATGAAGTGGTGGATTATATGATCCAACGCTATGGCAATTTCGTGACTTATGATCCACCAATGACGACGTCAACAATCGTATTATGGATTGCCCCAATTTTGTTAGTGTTGATTGGCATTTTATTTGTATTTAAACGTAAATCCAAAAGCCCAAGTGCGGTCAATTCTGACGTAATTTTAGATGATGAAGAGAATGCACGTTTATCGGCTTTACTCAAAGAAAAGGATAAATAATGAATTTTGCATTAAGTATTATTGCGCTTACTTTAGTCGTGGCATTGATTTGTTTTTATCCGTTGTTGCGTTCAGTTAAAGCGAAAGAAGACAAAAAGCGTGATGAATTAAATAAAGCATTGTATTTTTCTCGCTTAAAAGAGATTGAGCAAGATAATCAGCAAGGTTTAGTAGAGAACGTTGAACAACTTAAACAAGAGCTACAAAAAACATTATTGGAAGATATTCCTCAACAAGAGACCCAAACCATCGATAAAAATGCCAAAAATTACGGTAAGTTGTGGTTTGTTTCTGGTTTATTAGGTTTGACCATTATTGCCGGTGGGGCTTATTTCCCTTTGGGATCTTGGAAAGCCGAAGATATGATGGAAAAAACATTGGCAAAATTACCTTATTTCTTTGAACGAATCAAAGAAGAAGACACAAACCCAATGACGGATGCAGAAATGCAACAATTTTCGACCGCACTTCGTTTGGATTTACAAAAAACACCAAAGGATGCTAAAAAATGGTGGTTGCTTGGTCAGGTAGGAATGAATTTAGGTAATGGAAAATTAGCCTTTGATAGTTACCAACAAGCGAATAAACTTGAGCCGGATAATTTAGATTATAAGCTTTCTTATGCGCGTATGTTAATGTCTTCTGAAGATCAAACGGATAAACTGAAAGGTAATCAGCTTTTACGTGAGATTATTCGTCAAGATCATTCTAATCCTGAAGCATTAAGTTTACTTGCTTTCAGTTATTTTGAAGGTGAGGATTATAAAATGGCAGCTGTCACTTGGGCAATGATGCTACGTTTATTGGAACCAGATGATCCTCGCGTGCCAATGCTTGAAAAGAGTATTCGTGCTGCACGTGATGCCCTTGCTTTACAGGAAGAAGAAAAAGCAAAAAGTGTCACACCGGAGAAATAATGAAACCTCAATTATTAGGTTTTCACCATATTGCAATTATTGCTTCGAACTATGCACGTTCGAAGCATTTTTATATGGAGATTTTAGGGGCGAAACAGTTAAACGAAACTTATCGTGCAGAACGAGATAGTTATAAATTAGATTTAAGTTTTCCTGATGGGAGCCAAATCGAGTTGTTTTCATTTCCGAATCCGCCTCAAAGAGTCACAAACCCTGAAGCCCGTGGTTTACGACATTTGGCATTTAAAGTCGATAATATTGATGAGTATGTTGCTTATATTCTAAAGAAAGGCATCTCTTGTGAGCCAATTCGGGTTGATGAATCAACTGGAATGAAGTACACTTTCTTCCGAGACCCGGATTATTTACCGATTGAATTATACGAGAACAATTATTAGCTTAGGGAATCACATTAGTATTATGAGTCATATTAAGAAAAAAATTGGTATTCATTTATTTTGTTTGTTTGCATCATCAGTTGCTTTATCAGAAAGCAACAGTGTTGTATATGCAACAAAGATGAAAACATCTGAAAATCATGTTTCAGTGAATGTTTCCGAGAGTAATGTTACTGAAACTGTGAAATATATTGGTGGAAGAGGTAAGAGAAGTTTAGATCCTAAATCAGAAAGAGATATGGAAGAACTTGCTAATAGTATTGAATTTGAAGTATATAAATTTAATGAAATAGCTGCTTCAAAAACAACTTTCGTTTCACCAGCTGGAATTTGTAGTGGGTTTAAAAGTGATGACGGTGTAGACGTAACCAATTCTAGTAGTTATTATATGAAGCCGAATG
>JAWHBY010000057.1:0-12798 GCA_032568935.1 Parahaemophilus parainfluenzae | reverse complement strand
ATAGTTCGCAGCCACCTTCGGGTGGCTGTGTGTTGAAACGTTAGGGTTCTCCAGGGCGTGAATGGTTGTGGGCGGCAGCCACCTTCGGGTGGCTGTGTGTTGAAACACACGTTATTCGATTCGTCACGGTAAGGTGATTTCGCAGCCACCTTCGGGTGGCTGTGTGTTGAAACACTTGGTATTGCTAACTCAAACACAGAAGATGACGCAGCCACCTTCGGGTGGCTGTGTGTTGAAACTTAACTTCCCAACGGGTTGAGGGGTAAAATGCAAGCAGCCACCTTCGGGTGGCTGTGTGTTGAAACACATTTCCCGCCCGCGTAATAGCCATAAATAAGACCGCAGCCACCTTCGGGTGGCTGTGTGTTGAAACTCTGCCGCCATTGAAACCGAATTAGATTTTGAAGGCAGCCACCTTCGGGTGGCTGTGTGTTGAAACTGGTGTGGCGGCAAGTGGTAGTTTAACCTTAACCGCAGCCACCTTCGGGTGCCTGTGTGTTGAAACACATTGCGACACAATCAAGTCATCACCTGGGATGCAGCCACCTTCGGGTGGCTGTGTGTTGAAACTCCTGTTTATGATGTAAATAAGGCCACAATCAAAGCAGCCACCTTCGGGTGGCTGTGTGTTGAAACGCCAATGCAATGCAAAGCCGCAATGGGCAAGGAGCAGCCACCTTCGGGGGGCTGTGTGTTGAAACATGGAAAAAGGAAAATTTTTCACATCTAAATAGGCTGCGTCTCCTAGCGGTTTTACGTTGCAATAAAACTTAATAAATTTAAATAGTATAATATTTGCCGCCCTACTCTATCTCTCAAGCCAATTCATGCCCAACAACATTCCCCCTTGTATTTCCCCCTTATTCGCTCTAGACTATGCCCCATTTTTAGCTTTCATTATTTACAATTATGCGTGTTTCTGACTTTCATTTTGACTTACCTGATGAGCTGATTGCTCGTTATCCTAAAGAAGATCGCTCTTCTTGCCGTTTGCTACAACTCAATGGCGAAAACGGGGAAATTTCTCACCGCACTTTTACTGATGTATTGGATCTAATTGACGAAGGTGATTTGTTGATTTTTAACAATACGCGTGTAATCCCAGCTCGTATGTTTGGTCGTAAAGCCAGTGGCGGAAAAATTGAAGTGTTGGTGGAACGTGTTTTAAGTGTACATCATTTCTTAGCGCATATTCGCTCATCAAAAGCCCCGAAAGAAGGTGCAGAATTATTTTTAGGCGAAGATAAGCTCGGTGAAAATAATGGCGTAAAAGCGATTATGGTCGGTCGTCAAGATGCCCTTTTTGAAGTGGAATTAGCGGATAAAACTCGCAATGTACTTGATGTGTTACAAGAAATTGGTCATATGCCTTTGCCGCCTTATATTGATCGCCCTGATGAAGAGGCGGATCAAGAATGCTATCAAACCGTGTATAACAAAGTGCCAGGTGCAGTCGCTGCCCCAACAGCGGGATTACACTTTGATGATGAACTGTTACAAAAGCTACACGAAAAAGGTGTCAATTTTGAATTTGTGACTTTGCACGTGGGCGCAGGTACATTCCAACCGGTACGGGTTGAAAATATCGAAGATCATATTATGCACGCGGAATATGTAGAGCTTTCTCAAGAAGTCTGCAATGCTATTATTGAAACGAAAAAGGCGGGCAAACGTATCATTGCAGTGGGTACAACATCAGTACGTTCTGTAGAAACCGCTGCTCTATCTGCAGAAGAAAATGGCAACCCAGATTTAATTGAACCTTATTTTTCTGATACGTCCATTTTTATTTACCCGGGCAAATCATTCCGTGTGGTGGATGCGTTGATTACCAACTTCCACTTACCGGAAAGCACATTGATTATGTTGGTGTCTGCCTTTGCAGGCTTTAGCCACACCATGAACGCCTATAAAAGTGCGGTCGAAAATCGCTATCGTTTTTTCAGTTATGGCGATGCGATGTTCATTACCAAAAATCCAAATGTAAAAGGGTTAGAATAAGAAAAATGGGTGGTCAATTGCCACCCATTTTTTTAAATCCAACCTTTTGCTCTAAATTCTTTTAGTACTTTAACAAACACTTTCATCTCATCTGGTGTACCAAGCGTGAGACGATTCCATCCTTGGATAGGCAAAAACTCCCGTCCCACCAAAATAGAGTGCGCTTTCATGCGTTCTTGATAAGTTTTTACGTCACCCTTAATCTCATGGAAAATAAAGTTACCATTAGATGGTGCAAATTTTAAACCAAGTTCTGTTAAGGCATTTTGAACAATCTGACGTGAAACCGCATTACTTTGGAAACTCAATTTTGCAAAGGTTTTATCTTGTAAAGAGGCTACTGCAGCCACGGCCCCCGCAAGATTCGTGTTATCCAATGACATAAATTTTTCCACTTCTTCAACCACTTCTGGCTGAGCAAGTAAATATCCTACCCGATAGCCCGCTAACGCATAAAACTTAGAGAAAGTCCGTGTCACTAATACATTTTTCAAGCCTTCTTTGACTAATGTCATACCGGTTTCAAAGGCAGGATCTTCCACAAAGTCCGCATAAGCTTCATCTAGCGGAAAATAGCTATTTTGAGAAAATGATTTAATCCAAGGGAAAAGTGTTTTAGCCGGCGTAATCATTGATGTTGGATTATTTGGGTTACATAAATAGAAAATCGTCACACCATCAAAGGCTTCTGCGGCATTTTTTAACTTCGTTAAATCAAAAGAAAAATCGTCTGCGAGCGGCACTTTCACCACTGGCACACCTAACGCTTTTGCATATAATTCTGCATAATTAAATGTTGGATCCGGCACCACGAGCCGAACCGCTTGTTTTGCATTTTGAGCCTTAACAATCAATGCTTGAACGGCAGCTTGAATATTTTCTGAAGAACCATTCCCCAATGAAATGAAACTTTCAGCGACATTGTGTTTAGCGGCTAATTGCGTAATGACTGCTGCACGTTGATCATCTGGATAATATGAACCGATTGCTAAACTATTCATAATCGCTTGTTTTGCTTTTTCCGACATTCCTAGCGCATTCTCATTAAAATTGAGATGTAATACTTTCGTTGAAGTTGCTTTTGGCACCTGATTTTCTGCCATCAATTTGGGTGCCAATGCCATACCTAACGCTGTAGTACCTGCTAATTTAAAAAGTGTTCTCCGTTGCATAATTGCCTCCCGATTAAAATATAATTATTCAATTAAAATGAATTTTTATTCATATTAGCATGAAAATTTACTTCTGCAAGAGATTTTTTGACTTATTAAATCACACCGCATAAAATGCTCTCTCACAAAGATTGTTAAGCCTGTGAAAACAAGACAGGCTTTTTTATTGCAAAAAAATCTTCGAACTGTTTATTCGTTGAGGAAAAAAAATGAAATATGAATTAGATAAAACCAGCGGCAGTGCGCGTCGTGGTCGCTTGGTATTTGAACGTCCACAAGGCACGTTCAGCGTAGAAACCCCTGCATTTATGCCAGTGGGCACTTATGGCACCGTAAAAGGCATGACACCAGAAGAAGTGCGTGCGACAGGTGCAGAAATTTTGCTTGGTAACACCTTCCATTTATGGCTTCGTCCTGGACAGGAAGTGATGCGTAAACACGGTGATTTGCACGATTTTATGCAATGGCATCGCCCGATTTTGACTGACAGTGGCGGTTTCCAAGTATTTAGTTTAGGTAAATTACGTAAAATCACCGAAGAAGGGGTGAAATTCCAAAACCCAATTAACGGTGAGCGCATTTTCCTTTCACCTGAAAAATCCATGGAAATTCAATATGATTTAGGGTCTGACATCGTGATGATTTTCGATGAATGTACGCCTTATCCAGCAACTTTTGATTATGCGAAAAAATCCATGGAAATGTCTCTTCGTTGGGCAAAACGCAGCCGTGATCGCTTTGATGAATTAGGCAATAAAAATGCGCTATTCGGTATTATTCAGGGCGGCGTATTTGAAGAATTACGCAAAGTATCACTAGAAAGCTTAGTGAATATTGGCTTTGACGGTTATGCGGTGGGCGGTTTAGCGGTAGGCGAACCAAAAGAAGACATGCACCGCATTTTAGAATACATCTGCCCACAAATCCCAGCTGACAAACCTCGTTATTTAATGGGCGTGGGTAAACCTGAAGATTTAGTGGAAGGTGTACGTCGTGGTATTGATATGTTTGACTGCGTAATGCCAACCCGCAATGCACGTAACGGTCATTTATTCGTGACAGACGGCATTGTTAAAATCCGTAATGCAAAATATCGCGATGATACGAGCCCATTGGATCCAGAATGTGATTGCTACACCTGTAAAAACTACACCAAAGCCTATTTATATCATTTAGATAAATGCGGTGAAATTTTAGGTGCACGCTTAAATACCATTCACAATTTACGCTATTATCAACGTTTAATGGCGGAAATTCGTCAAGCTATCGAAGACGATCGTTTTGATGATTTTGTCGTGGAATTCTATGCTCGCATGGGCAAACCTGTTCCACCATTACAATTAGCGGATAACTCATAATTGCTGAAAGTGCGGTAGAAAAATGAAGCGTTTTTTGACCGCACTTTTTAACAAAGGAAACCTTATGCAAATCCTCGAACCTCAACAATTTGCCACTTGGAATGAACCGATTGATATGCTTTACGCCTGTCATAGCAAGGTGAAACGCTTTTGCAAGCAACTTACGATTCTTCCTGGCTACTTAGAAAAAAATGGCGTGAATCAAGCCGTATTAAATGATGTGAAAACCATTTTGCAGTATTTTAATCACGCGGCACCACTTCATCATGATGATGAAGAAAAAGACTTTTTCCCGGCTTTAATTGAAAAAGCACCTCAAGCGAAAGAGTCGGTGGATGAATTAGAACGACAACACGTTACCTTGCATGAAAATTGGGCAAAGCTTTCCGAGCAGCTAGAAGAATTGATTGCAGAGAAACGCACTGATGTAGATGAAAGGCTGATTACGCTGTTTGTGGCGAGCTATGATAGACACATTGCCCTTGAAGAGCCGCTATTTGAGCTTGGTAAACAATATTTATCAGCAGAACAACTCACGGCTATGGGCAAAATTATGTTTGCTCGTCGCCAAGCTTAAATCATGAAATATGAATTAAATTTGACCGCACTTTCCTGCCCGATTCCGCTTTTAACCGCGAAGAAGGCTTTGGCAAATTTAGCACCAAATGATGAATTAATTTTGCAATTAAATCGTCAAAGTGCGGTAGAAAATTTTGTTGTTTTTTGTGAAGAAAATCAATGTGAATTAGTGGATCAACATTGGCTTTCCGAACAAATCTTCGAGGTTTGCTTGAAAAAAATCAATTAATCCTAAAATTCTAGTTGTTATTGCCTTCATCGGCTTTTACTGAATGCCGTTTTATGGTATTTTACGCACACTTTTAACTTTTCATTTATAAGGAAAACACAATGGAAGCACAAAGCCCAATGTCCACGTTATTTATTTTCGTGATCTTCGGTTTAATTTTTTATTTTATGATTTACCGTCCACAAGCGAAACGTAATAAAGAACACAAAAAATTAATGTCTGAATTAGCGAAAGGCACTGAAGTATTAACCGCTGGTGGTTTGATTGGTAAAATCACCAAAGTAACCGAAGGTACTGAAATTGTTATCGCTTTAAACGATACCACTGAAATCACGATTAACCGTAACTACATCGTTTCAGTATTACCGAAAGGTTCTGTAAAATCTCTCTAATTTAAATTCCTAAAGGGAAAACTATGTTAAATCGTTACCCATTATGGAAGAATCTAATGGTGATCCTTGTGGTCGCCATTGGTGCTTTATACTCTCTTCCAAATATCTATGGTGAAGATCCTGCGGTGCAAATTTCTGGTACTCGCGGACAACAAGCAGACACCACCGCATTAACTGAAGTACAAAATGTACTGAAAGAAAACAACCTTCCAACGAAATCTATCGTTCTTGAAAATGGCTCTATCCTAGCCCGTTTCGCCAACACAGATGACCAACTTCTAGCCAAAGATAAAATTGCAGAAAAACTTGGCAACAACTACACCACAGCATTAAACCTTGCGCCAGCAACTCCGGCTTGGTTAAGCAGTATTGGAGCTAATCCGATGAAATGGGGTTTGGACTTGCGTGGTGGGGTACGCTTCTTGATGGAAGTGGACATGAATTCTGCATTAGCTAAACGTCAAGAACAGTTACAAGACTCATTACGTAGCGAATTACGTAAAGAAAAAATTCAATTTACGGCAATTAAGAACGGCGACAAATTTGGTACAATAGTCACATTAGAAAACGCTGACCAAATGTCAAAAGCGGCCCGTATTATTCGTCAATTACACCCAACATTAGACGTGTCTGATATTGGTGATAACACTTTAAATCTTGCCCTTTCTGAAGCATCATTAACTGAATCACGTAACTTAGCGATCGAGCAAAACTTAACGATTTTGCGTAAACGTGTTGCTGAATTAGGCGTAGCTGAAGCAGTGATCCAACGTCAAGGCGCAGAACGTATCGTAATCGAATTGCCGGGCGTTCAAGATACTGCGCGAGCAAAAGAAATCTTAGGGGCAACTGCAACACTTGAATTCCGTATTGTGAACTCGTTGGTGAACCCTGAATCAGCAGCGCGCGGTATGTTACCTTCTGACACAGAAATCAAATATGACCGTCAAGGTAGACCTGTTGCACTTTACAAACGTGCGGTATTGGGTGGTGAACACATTATCAACTCAAGCTCGGGCTTAGACCAACACACCAGTACGCCACAAGTAAGCGTGACCTTGGATAGTGAAGGTGGCGAAATCATGTCGCAAACGACCAAGAAATACTATAAAAAACCAATGGCCACTTTGTATGTAGAATACAAAGACAACGGTAAAAAAGACGAAAATGGCAAAACCATTTTAGAGAAAAATGAAGAAGTCATTAACGTCGCAACCATTCAAGGTCGCTTCAGCTCTAACTTCCAAATTACGGGTGTAAGCAGCTCTGCGGAAGCACAAAACCTTTCTATGTTATTAAAATCAGGTGCATTAATCGCGCCAGTGCAAATTGTTGAAGAACGTACAATTGGTCCTTCACTGGGTGCACAAAACGTAGAACAAGGTATCAATGCAAGCTTCTGGGGATTAATTGTAGTTATCCTCTTCATGTTGATTTACTACAAAATCTTCGGCGTTATCGCAAGTTTCGCATTAGTGATTAACATCGTTTTATTAGTCGGTTTAATGTCTATCCTACCTGGGGCAACACTTTCCATGCCAGGGATTGCGGGTATCGTATTAACCTTGGGGATGTCGGTGGATGCCAACGTACTTATTTTTGAGCGTATCAAAGAAGAAATTCGTAATGGTCGTCCAATCCAGCAAGCCATTAACGAAGGTTATAACGGTGCATTCTCCTCTATCTTCGATGCGAACTTAACCACAATTTTAACGGCGATTATCCTTTATGCAGTCGGTACTGGCCCAATTCAAGGCTTTGCGGTAACGCTTGCATTAGGTGTGGCAATTTCAATGTTTACAGCAATTACCGGAACACGTGCTATCGTGAACTTCCTATACGGCGGTAAACGTCTTGAAAAATTATCAATTTAGGTAGGATAAGATGAGATTATTTGCAAAAGATAAAAACGGACATTTTATCCGTGAAGTGAATGGGATTAAATTGCCATTCCCACTCACTGAATTTATGAAAGTGAGATTTGTGGGATATGCATTTTCTGCGATTTTAATGGTGATTTCCCTCTTCTTCATTGTGACAAAAGGCTTCAACTGGGGCTTGGATTTTACCGGTGGTGTGGTATTTGATACTCACTTCTCACAACCGGCTGATTTAGAGAAAATCCGTGGCACATTAAATCAACATGGTATTGCAAGCCCAATTGTACAAACAACCGGTTCTGTACAAGACGTGATGATTCGCTTGCCGGCTGACAATAACGACTCTGCGATTGGTGATCACGTTAAAAGCATGCTCCAAACAATTGATCCTAATATTCATATTAACAGTATCGAATTCGTCGGTCCGAACGTCGGTGAAGAACTGGCTCAAGGTGCGGTTTATGCCACCCTTGCGACCTTGGCAATGATGTTAATTTACGTTGGCTCACGTTTTGAATGGCGTTTAGGTTTTGGTGGTATTGCCTCACTTGCGCATGACGTGGTGATTACACTCGGTGTATTCTCTGCATTACAAGTGGAAATGGATTTAACCTTCGTGGCAGCAATTCTTTCCGTTGTAGGTTATTCTATCAACGATAGTATCGTGGTATTCGACCGTGTGCGTGAAAACTTCCGTAAAATTCGCCGTGTAGAAACCATCGATATTATTGATATTTCCTTAACGCAAACCTTATCGAGAACCATCATGACATCTCTCACAACACTTCTTGTTGTTATTGCCTTGTTCTTCTTTGGTGGTCCATCAATTCATAACTTCTCATTAGCGTTATTAATTGGTATCGGTTTTGGTACTTACTCATCAATCTTTATCGCGATTGCGATTGCTTATGATATCGGCCTACGCCGTGAACATATGATTCCACCAAAAGTGGATAAAGAAGTGGATGATTTACCTTAATCTATCAAACATCAGATAAAAAGAAAGCCACCATAACGGTGGCTTTTTTATTGCTAAAATATGGCATTTTATGACCGCACTTTAGTCGTTTACATCCCCTAATAAAGCAGCGTATTTCTTCGTTGATTCGGAGCTTTCCAAGGTGATTTTAAACGCCATTGTCAGCGGTACTGAAAGTAACATACCAACCGTGCCGAGCAACCATCCCCAGAAAAGTAATGAAAAGAATACGACCAAGGTAGAAAGACCTAAGGTTTTCCCCATCATTTTCGGTTCAATAATATTACCGATCACAATATTTAATACAATAATACCGACGGTTACGCCCATGCCTACACCGAATCCATTCAGCAATAACGCTTGAACAATAATAGGCACAGCTGCAATAATTGAACCGATATTCGGAATATAATTTAATAGGAAGCTTAAAGTTGCCCATAAAATCGCATATTGCACACCCGCTATGTCCAACAAAATCCACGTCGAGACGCCGGTAAGCAAACTAATCACCGTTTTCACACCAAGATAACTAATCACACCATCTAAAATACGATCGATGTGATGTTCTTCCGCGACAACATCATGTTCATTATCACTTAACACTAAAGCAAGTTTATGCTTCATGGTTGGCGCTTCAAGCAGCATAAAAATCACCGCTAAAATCAACACAAAAACATTCGTCACCACGCCAGAAAAGTTTAATAACAAACGGCTCACAAAGTTCATGATCACACTTGGATCAAAATGCTCCATAATGGCTTCACGAGAAATCACAATCGGCAATTTCAGTTTTTGTGCTAATGCCATGGCATCATTTATACGCTCTGAAAGCAACACTTTATATTGAGGAATTGAGCGTGTAAATTCTTGCACACTGCTGTTAATTAATCCCGCCAGGAAAAAGAATACGATTAAAATTAAGATAAACAACAAGGCTATGGCGATGCCATGTGGCACTTTGCGTTGTGTCATCGCTTTAATCACTGGCGAACAAATAATGGCGATAAATAATGCCAATAAAAAAGGCACGACAATTTCTGCAGCCAGTTTAATTCCCGCAAACACAATCACTAAAGCCGCCATTGCGACTAAAGTGCGGTTAAAATTTAAGTTTTTTTCCACTAAATGGCTTCCTCATTTTCTTCGCCTGTACGAACACGGATCACGCGTTCTACATCATAAACAAAGATCTTCCCATCACCGATTTTCCCTGTTTGGCAAGTTTCAACAATGGTTTCAAGACATTGTTCAAGCAAATCATCCGGCACGACAATTTCCATTTTTACTTTAGGCAGAAAATCCACCATATATTCTGCGCCACGATAAAGCTCTGTATGCCCTTTTTGACGACCAAAACCACGAACTTCAGTCACGGTCATTCCGCTAATGCCGATATCAGATAAATTTTCACGCACATCATCTAATTTAAATGGCTTAATAATGGCTTCGATTTTTTTCATTTTATTTCTCCAAATTTTCACGGCGCGCGGCTTTCGGGCGGAAGCTTGTAATCACTTCAGGTTTGGTATCAATATAAATACCATCAATTAATTGCAAACAGTAAGGCACTGCACTAAAAATCCCTTTTACTAAGACTTTACCTTGCTCATCTTTCACACCTTCTAAGGTTTCTTTGATAGCCTTTGGCTGCCCTGGTAAATTCAAAATTAAACTATTTTTACGAATCACACCAACTTGACGAGATAAAATTGCTGTTGGCACAAAATGTAAACTCACTTGACGCATTTGCTCACCAAATCCTGGCATTTCACGATCGGCTACCGCTAATGTGGCATCAGGTGTCACATCACGTTTTGCCGGCCCTGTACCACCTGTTGTAAGCACTAAATGACAATAATGCTCATCCACTAATTCTTTCAAAGTTTGTTCGATTAATGGCTGCTCGTCTGGAATTAATCGAGTTTCCACTTCAAAAGGGTCTACCAACGCTTGCTCTAACCATTGTTGTAACTCTGGAATCCCTTGATCTTGATACACACCACTTGATGCACGATCTGATACTGAAACCAAACCAATTTTTAAAAGTGCGGTCATTTTTTTCCTCATTTTTATATGCAATACACAGCGTCATTCTACCCTATTTTATCTTTTACCAAAGCATAAAAAAGCCATTTAGCTTTCACTAAATGGCTTTTCATTTTACAAATTATTGTCTGGCTTGAACTTTGCCATCCACATAATCCACTGTGACTACTTTACCTGGTAATAATTGACCAGATAGAACTTGTTGTGCCAAGCTGTTTTCGATCTCTTGTTGGATTGCACGTTTTAATGGACGCGCCCCATAAATTGGGTCGTAACCCACTTCACCAATGAAATCTAATAACGCTTCGGTAAACACTAATTCGTAGCCACGAGTTTCCATACGTTTTGCTAAACGTTCTAATTGGATGCTTGCAATCGCACGGATGTTGTCTTTACCAAGTGGGTGGAATACCACTGTTTCATCAATACGGTTGATGAATTCCGGACGGAAATGTTGGCTCACCACAGACATCACTAAGGCTTTCATTTCACCATAACTTTCGTCTTTGCTACCTTGGATTAAATCAGAACCCAAGTTAGAGGTCATAATCACCACGGTATTACGGAAGTCTACTGTACGGCCTTGACCATCAGTTAAACGGCCATCATCCAACACTTGTAATAAGATGTTGAATACATCCGCATGTGCTTTTTCCACTTCATCAAGCAAAATCACCGAATATGGACGACGACGTACTGCTTCAGTTAAATAACCACCTTCTTCATAACCTACGTAGCCTGGAGGTGCACCCACTAAACGAGATACGCTGTGTTTTTCCATAAACTCTGACATATCAATACGCACCATCGCATCTTCGCTGTCAAATAGGAATTTCGCTAAAGTTTTGCAAAGCTCAGTTTTACCTACACCAGTTGGACCTAAGAATAAGAAAGAACCAATTGGGCGGTTAGGATCAGAAAGCCCTGCACGGCTACGACGAATTGCGTTCGCGACGGCATCAACTGCTTCTTCTTGACCGATCACACGTTTGTGCAATTCTTCTTCCATGCGTAAGAGTTTTTCTTTCTCACCTTCCATCATTTTAGAAACTGGAATGCCTGTTGCTTTAGAAAGTACTTCCGCAATTTCTTCATCTGTCACACGATAGCGTAATAGGCTCATTTCTTTGCCTTCACCGGTTTCAGCGGCTGCAAGTTGCTTTTCCAATTCAGGAATACGACCATATTGAAGCTCAGACATTTTGCTTAAATCGCCAGCACGACGCGCTTGTTCCATTTCAGTTTTCGCCGCATCTAACTCTTGTTTGATGTGTTGAGAACCTGAAAGTGCTGCTTTTTCTGACTTCCATACTTCTTCAAGTTCAGCATATTCACGTTCTTTATCTGCAAGCTCTTTTTCTAACATGTCTAAACGTTTACGGCTTGCCTCGTCTTCTTCTTTTTGTAATGCCTGTTGTTCCAATTTTAATTGGATGATACGGCGTTCAAGACGATCTAGTGGCTCTGGTTTAGAGTCAATTTCCATACGGATGCTTGAAGCAGCTTCATCGATTAAGTCGATGGCTTTATCCGGCAATTGACGATCAGAAATATAACGGTGTGACAGCGTTGCCGCAGCCACGATTGCAGGGTCAGTAATATCTACATGGTGATGGATCTCATAACGCTCTTTCAAACCACGTAAGATTGCAATGGTATCTTCTACACTTGGTTCATCTACAAAGACTTTTTGGAAACGGCGCTCAAGTGCTGCATCTTTCTCGATATATTGGCGATATTCGTCTAATGTGGTCGCACCCACACAGTGTAATTCACCACGTGCTAGACTTGGTTTTAATAAGTTACCTGCATCCATCGCACCGTCAGTTTTACCTGCACCAACCATAGTATGGATTTCATCAATAAAGAGGATCACTCGACCTTCTTCTTTTGCAAGTTCATTTAATACCGCTTTTAAACGTTCTTCAAATTCACCACGATATTTAGCACCTGCAATCAAGGCACCCATATCTAAAGAAAGGACACGTTTGTTTTTCAAGCCTTCCGGTACTTCACCATTGACAATACGTTGTGCCAAACCTTCTACAATAGCGGTTTTACCTACACCAGGCTCACCAATTAATACAGGGTTGTTTTTGGTACGACGTTGTAATACTTGAATGGCTCGACGAATTTCTTCATCACGACCAATAACCGGGTCG
>JAWHBY010000056.1:0-12880 GCA_032568935.1 Parahaemophilus parainfluenzae | reverse complement strand
AATTATCGGCTTGGGTGGTTTAGGTTGTGCGGCAAGTCAATATCTTGCAGCCGCTGGCGTGGGTCATTTAACCTTGTTAGATTTCGACACCGTATCGCTTTCCAATTTACAACGTCAGGTATTACATACCGATAGCCGATTAAATATGCCTAAAGTGGAATCGGCAAAAATTGCGTTACAACAGATTAATCCTCACGTAGAAATTGAAACCATCAATGCACAACTTTCCGAAGAAAAACTCGCGGAAATCATACCACACTTTGATGTGGTACTCGATTGTACCGATAACGTGGATATTCGTAATGCGCTCGATCGTGGTTGTGAGAAAGCGAAGATCCCGCTAATTTCAGGTGCGGCAATCCGTTTAGAAGGACAAGTATCCGTCTTTACTTATGAACCCAATACCCCAACCTATCGCCAGCTTAGCCAGCTCTTTGGGCAAAATGTTTTAAGTTGTGTAGAGGCGGGCGTACTAGCGCCAATTGTGGGTGTTGTTGGCTCCATTCAAGCCTTAGAAGCTATCAAAGTACGGTTAAAAATCGGTTCAAATTTATGTGGACGCTTGTTGTTTATCGATGGATTAACCATGCGTATCCGAGAAATGAAATTGACTGTTTAACTTTTCTCTTAATACTTGAGCTGGCAGAAAGTTTATCTAAACAAATCATTATGATGACTTACCATTGAAACAACCTATGGGTAATATTATCTTTGAATGTTTTTTCCGTTTATTTTTTGAAGGATTATTTGAATTTCTATTCAATAAATATCCCAAATTAAGTTGGGGATTATGGTGCGCATTTTCCCTGCTATTTGGTTTCTATTTCTTTGCCTTCCTTAATATAGACAAGTCTGCTTGGATAATTTGTTTATTAGCTATCATTTCAGGTGGGCTTACGATGTTTATTAGCATAGCTTTCATTTTTTTAATTGAAAAATTAGTCTTAAAGAAAAAGTAAGCCTTATAGATTAACTTTATTCTCCCACCTTAACGCACGAAATTACCCATAAATAATTATCTCTCCCCTCGTGCATTCCCCAAAAACAAATGTTATTATTTTGCCCGACAATTCATTTGTCTATATCGCAAGTTTTGTGTATAGGAAAATGGTAGACACTTCAAAAATCTCTTCATTTTATACCGCACTTGCAAATCATCATTTCATCATTTTAAGGATTAACTCTCTCATGAAAGAGGTTTTGCAACAATTTAAACAAAATTATCTGATTAAATACTGGAATCCTGTCGCGGCAGTTATTGCTGCGGGGCTTATTTCAGCTTATTACTTTGGGGTAACTGGCACTTATTGGGCGGTTACGGGGGAATTTACCCGTTGGGGCGGTCATGCTTTGCAAGCGCTAGGTGTCGATGTGTCCGACTGGAGCTACTATAAAATTATCGGCATGCAAGGCACGATTTTTACTCGTATTGATGGCGTGATGATTTTAGGTATGTTCGCGGGATGTATTTCGGCTGCACTTTGGGCAAACAACGTAAAATGGCGTAATCAACCGCACAAACGTCGTATTGTTCAAGCCCTCATTGGTGGTGCATTAGCCGGTTTCGGTGCACGTTTAGCAATGGGCTGTAACCTCGCTTCTCTCTTCACCGGTATTCCACAATTTTCGGTTCACGCTTGGTTCTTCACTATTGCCACTGCTGTAGGTACTTACGCAGGAGTAAAAGTCACCTTACTTCCGATGTTCCGCGTGAAATTAGAATTGAAAAAAGGCGCAGCAAAATTACAAGAAACGGATCCGAAACAAGCAAATCGTCGTTTTTGGATTGGTATGGTCGTCTTTTTTGCTTACCTAATTGCTTCACTTTATGTGATGACAAACTCTATCAAACTTGGCTTTGCGATGCTTTGTGGTTTAGCTTTCGGTTTATTAATTGAACGAGCTCAAATTTGCTTTACTTCCGCTTTCCGTGATTTATGGGTAACGGGTCGTGCTTATATGGCAAAAGCCATCATCTTCGGTATTATCGTGGGTACGCTTGGCGTATTCAGCTACATTCAATTAGGCGTACCAGCCAAAATCATGTGGGCGGGTCCAAATGCAATTATCGGTGGTTTATTATTTGGTTTCGGTATTGTGTTAGCTGGCGGGTGTGAAACCGGCTGGATGTACCGCTCAATGGAAGGTCAAGTTCACTTTATGTGGGTAGGCGTGGGTAATGTTGTTGGTTCAACCTATTTAGCCTATGCATGGGACGATCTTGCGCCTGTACTTGCGTTAGATTACGAAAAACTTAACTTATTGAAATCCTTTGGCCCAGTTGGCGGTTTATTAGTGAATTACGGCTTGCTTATTCTCTGCTTAATCGCTGTTGTTTGGTGGGAACGCCACTTCTTGAAAAAAGCCAAAGCAAAAATTGCGGCAGCAAATCCACAAACTTGTGGTTGCTAATTAAATATTAACGAATTCATTCAAAAAAAGAGGACATTATTATGGCATTTACCGTTGTTCAAAAATTAGATAAAGATCCAAAAGACATCACCCCAGATTACACGTTAGATACGCTAGGTGAACCTTGCCCGTATCCAGCAATCGTGATGCTCGAAACCATGCCACAATTACAAAAAGGCGAAATTTTAGAGCTATTAAGTGACTGCGCTCAATCTATCAACAACATTCCTGTTGATACTAAAAACCACGGTTACACACTATTAAGCGTAGAACAAGATGGCACCAAATTACGCTATTTGATTCAACGTTAATGTAAAAAAGTGCGGTCAATTTTGACCGCACTTTTATATTTTTTAGCAAGACACCCCATTTTTACTATCAACACTTACATTGAATCCTATTCATAATACTCGTATTGATAAGTCTTTTTAGTCTTCCATACCCCATCTTTGTTATAGATTATCTCTTCAATAACATTACCATGTTTATCAAATTGGTATGATACGGTTACCCAGTTGATGCGTTTTCCAACGCTAAAAATTTCACTTTTTAATAAGCGATGATTTTTATCAAAATAATTTTTCACACTATTGATAAAAACGTTTAAAGATTCGGTAAATGAACCATCATTTTCGTAATGATAAGTATCACAATCCTTTTCTACATTATCTTCAATACGGCATATTTTACTCAGTTTACCATTTTCATAATCGTATTTTTTTATATCTGATGTTGTTTTATTCTCTACATCATACTCTTGAGTTTTGAGCAAACGACCCGCTTTATCATAAAAATGTTCTTTATATGATGAAAAATCAGGTGTGTCTTTATATTCTACAAACTGCACGACACCACTACCATCTGGATTATCTACATAACGATAAAATGCACTAAAAGTTTTCAGTTCAGGATTGGTTTCAGTTACATTGTCATCTTGAATTTCCAATAATCGATTCTGAGCATCATACTTATAGTGACGAATTGTGATTTTTTCTTTATCAAAAAGAACACCCTGTTCCTTTTCTTTAATTAAAAAACCTTGTTCATTATAGAAGGCATCCAAATAACTTACACTTCCATTATCTGGTAAGGCTGAATTACCTTCTTCCTTGGATTTAATTGATTTCACTTTTCCTTGTAAGTGATGCTTTGCCCAATCATTCTCAATTGGAAATAGTGCGAAGGCAGAAGTTGAAAAAGAAAAAAGGAATAGAAAAAGGATGTGCTTATTCATGAAAATCTCTTAAAAAAATTAAATACTGAATGATTCTAAATAATTACGAGAAAAATTCAATAAACAAAAAACCGCACTTTAATCTCTCAAAGTGCGGCCAGTTTTACTTTAGTTTTTTGCTTATTTGTTTAATGCAGTAAGAATGTCATCAACACGTTCTTTTGCATCACCAAAGAGCATTTGAGTGTTTTCTTTGAAGAATAATGGGTTTTGAACGCCTGCGTAACCTACCGCCATAGAGCGTTTGAATACGATAACGTTTTGAGCTTTCCATACTTCTAACACTGGCATACCGGCGATTGGGCTGTTTGGATCTTCCATTGCAGCTGGGTTTACGGTGTCGTTTGCACCGATAACCAATACCACATCGGTATCTGCGAAATCATCATTGATTTCATCCATTTCAAGCACGATGTCATAAGGCACTTTCGCTTCCGCTAAAAGTACATTCATATGACCTGGTAAACGACCTGCAACAGGGTGAATACCAAAACGCACGTTAATGCCACGCTCACGCAATTTCGCTGTAATTTCAGCCACTGGATATTGCGCTTGTGCTACCGCCATACCATATCCTGGAGTGATGATTACAGAGCTTGCATTTTTAAGTAATTCAGCCACTTCTTCTGCAGTTGTTTCACGGTGTTCACCTTGTTCTTCATCAGAAGACACTTGAACATCATTACCAAAACCACCCGCAATAACGCTGATAAATGAGCGGTTCATCGCTTTACACATAATGTAAGAAAGAATCGCACCAGAAGAACCCACTAATGCACCGGTAACGATAAGCAAGTCATTGCTTAACATGAAACCCGCTGCAGCAGCCGCCCAACCAGAATAAGAGTTAAGCATTGAAACCACAACCGGCATATCCGCACCACCGATAGATGCCACTAAGTGCCAGCCGAATGCAAGGGCAATCGCGGTCATGAGTAACACTGGGAAGATATTATCTGGGTTGTTTAAGAATGCCACCATCAAGAAAGCAGAAACCACTAATGCCGCTAAATTTAATTTATGGCGATGTGGCAACATTAATGCTTTTGAATTGATTTTGCCGCTTAATTTACCGAATGCTACGATAGAACCCGTGAATGTTACCGCACCGATGAAGATCCCTAAGAATACTTCAACGTTATGGATATTCATTAACACAGGATCTGTTTCGTGTGTTAAGCCGTAACTGTTAAAGCCTACGAGCACTGCAGCTAAACCTACAAAGCTGTGAAGGATCGCAACGAGTTCAGGCATTTCAGTCATTTCAACTTTTAATGCACGTTGAACACCAATCACGCCACCGATAATCATCGCAATGATGATCCATAATGTGCCTTCAGATTGCGGGCCGAAAATGGTTGCGACAAGGGCAATTGTCATACCGACAATACCATACCAACAACCGGCTTTTGCCGTTTCATGTTTAGAAAGACCGGCTAAGCTCATAATGAAAAGTAATGCAGCGATAATATAGGCTGCTTGTACTAAACCTTCAGACATAGTCTTCTCCTTAACCTTTTCTAAACATCGCCAACATACGTTGAGTTACACGGAAACCACCAAAGATGTTGATGCTTGCCACCAAGATCGCCACAAAGGCTAATGCATCAATAAAGAAGTTGCCTGTTGGCTGTCTAATTTGCAGTAATGCACCCACAATGATGATACCTGAAATCGCATTGGTTACCGCCATAAGTGGGGTGTGTAAAGCGTGGCTGACGTTCCAAACCACGTAGTAACCAACTACACAAGCCAATACGAATACGGTGAAGTGAGAAAGGAATGCTGCTGGCGCCACAGATGCAAGCCAGAGGAATAACACACCTACACCCGCCATCACACCGTATTTGATGCGAGGATCTGCTGGTTTTTCTTCCTCTTTTTTAACCGCACTTTGTGCCGCTTTCGCTTCTTGTTTTGGCTGTGCTGACACTTGGATTTGTGCTGGTGGAATTTCTTCCCCATCACGTACTACGGTCACTCCGCGTAACACCACATCTTCAAAATCGATATTGATCTTACCGTCTTTTTCTTTACAAAGTAGTTTTAATAAATTAACTAAGTTTGTACCGTAAAGTTGGGAAGATTGTGTTGGTAAACGACTTGGGAAATCGGTATAACCAATGATTTTCACTTGGTTTTCAGTGGTGACAACTTTACCTGCTTCAGTGTAAGCACAGTTACCACCTGTTGCTGCCGCTAAGTCCACCACCACAGAACCTGGTTTCATGGAATCAACCATTTCTTTCGTGATCAAACGAGGGGCTGGTTTACCTGGAATCGCCGCGGTAGTAATAATGATATCCACTTCTTTGGCTTGTTCCGCATAAAGCTCCATCGCTCGACGGTTAAATTCTTCTGACATTACTTTCGCGTAACCATCGCCGCTACCGCCTTCTTCTTTGAAATCAATTTCTAAGAAAGACGCGCCCATACTTTGTACTTGTTCTTTTACTTCTGGACGAGAGTCAAAAGCACGAACAATCGCACCAAGACTATTCGCAGCACCAATCGCGGCTAGACCCGCTACACCAGCACCAATCACTAACACTTTTGCCGGTGGTACTTTACCTGCTGCAGTAATTTGTCCGGTGAAGAAACTACCAAATTCATGAGCTGCTTCAATCACCGAACGATAACCAGAAATATTCGCCATAGAGCTTAATGCATCAAGCGCTTGCGCACGGGAAATACGTGGCACAGAATCCATCGCTAATACATTAATTTTTTTCGACGTGAGTTTTTTCATTAAATCCGGATTTTGTGCGCGCCAAATGAAGCTCACAAGTGTTGCACCTTCCTTCATTTGATCAATTTCTGCATCCGTTGGTGGATTCACTTTAAAAATCACATCCGAATGCCACACTTCTGAACTTGAGCCAATTTTTGCGCCGGCGTCGATAAATGCTTGGTCTTCAAAACTTGCTTTGAATCCCGCATCGTGTTCTACGATGACGTCAAAGCCCAGTTTTAAGATCTGCTGAACCGTTTTTGGCGTTGCCGCCACACGATTTTCGCTCTCAAGCAGTTCTCTAGGTACACCAATTAACATAAATGTTTCCCTCTGGTTGATGAAATTTCAGACAAACTCACGCCTGTCCCTGTCTCTTAAATGACAAAAAGTCATGCGACAGTAAATGTATCACTTATTACGGTTATTTGGGGAATTTTTTTAACTGGTTTTACAAGATATTGTGATAGGGATCACAAAAGCGTTGATATGAAAATGTCGTATGCAGAATTGCTCACTTAACCCAATGATTATTCCTGAGAAAGCGATTAATAAAAATAATGGAAAAATTGACCGCACTTAAATTAAAAGGATAAAAAAGCCCGATATGATTTATCGGGCTCTATGTTTAATTTGTACCACCAACGGTGATTTCATCAATTTTCAAGGCTGGCTGACCAACGCCGACTGGTACGCTTTGGCCATCTTTGCCGCATACACCAATACCAAGATCTAAATCGGTTTTATCTGCGACCATGGAAACTTTTTGCATCACATCGATACCGCTACCAATCAACGTTGCACCTTTAACGGGTTTCGTGATTTTACCTTTTTCAATGAGATAAGCTTCAGAAGTTGAGAACACAAATTTACCTGAGGTAATATCCACTTGCCCACCACCAAAGTGCGGTGCATAAATACCGCGATCCACAGAAGCAATTAAATCGTCAAATTTGCTTTGCCCCGCTAACATATAGGTATTCGTCATTCGAGGCATTGGTAAATGCGCATAAGATTCACGACGGCCATTCCCCGTTGGTTTCACGCCCATTAATCGTGCATTGAGTTTATCTTGCATGTAGCCTTGCAAAATTCCATCTTTGATTAAAACGTTACACTGACTTGGTACACCTTCATCATCAATGGTTAAAGAACCACGGCGGTTTTGTAATGTACCGTCATCCACAATCGTACATAATGGCGACGTCACTAACTCACCAATTTTACCCGTAAATAAGGAACTTTCTTTACGGTTGAAATCCCCTTCTAAACCGTGTCCTACTGCTTCATGAAGCAACACACCGGGCCAGCCGGCTCCCAATACCACCGGCATTAATCCTGCTGGTGCCGCGACTGCACTTAGATTCACAAGAGCTTGACGAACGGCTTCTTTTGCAAAATTAACGGCACGAATATCCCCATTTACTACTTCAAAGAACCAATCTAAGCCAAAGCGTCCACCTGAACCACAACTACCCCGCTCACGTTTACCATCTTCTTCCACGAGAACCGAAATGGATAAACGCACAAGCGGGCGAATATCTGCGGCAAGTGTACCATCTGTTGCGACCACTAATACTTCTTCATAAATTGAACTTAATGCAGCTGAGACACGAGTGACACGAGGATCTTCAGCTCGAGCCGTGCGATCCACGAGGTGCAATAACTCGATCTTTTTCTCTTTGCTTAAACTTTCTAACGGATTAATCGCCGCATAACGCTGAACTGCATTCACCGCATTAAATGCTTGAGGCGAAATTAAATTGCCTTCTTTAATTTGTGCGATACCTTTTACGGCCTCTGCACATTGTTGTAATGACGCTAAATTGATTTGGTCAGAATACGCAAAGCCTGTTTTCTCGCCAGAAACTGCGCGTACACCAACACCGCGATCAATATGAAAGCCACCTTCTTTAATAATACTATCTTCTAATACCCAGCTTTCATCTTGGCTTAATTGAAAATAAAGATCTGCATAATCAATATGACGATGTGACATCACATCAAAAATATTAAGCAATGATTGATGAGATAAATTGCTTGGTGCAAGTAAGGTATCTGAAACCTGTTTTAACATTTGTTCTCCGAAATTAATCAAATTCTGTTTTCATCCCTCTTACTAAAGAGGGCTATTTCTTAAAAATTAGTTTAAATTATCCAATCCAAATTGGTATAAGGCATTTTTCTTATAACCATAAAGTTCTGCCACAATCGCCGCGGCTTTTTTTAAAGGCAATTCTTTGGCAATCAAGGTGAGCGCTTTAATTGCTTGTGGTGCAAATTCGTCACTATCTTCTGATTTTGGTTTACCTTCCACGATTAACACCATCTCACCTTTCGTGCGATTCGGATCTTCACTCAACCATTGACGAAGATCACTTAATTTATCTCCTGCAATCGTTTCCCATGTTTTTGTAATTTCACGTGCAAGTACGACATAACGATCACCCCCTAATACATCTTGCATATCAGCAAGGGTATCTAAAATACGGTGGGTTGATTCATAGAAGATTAAAGTGCGGTCTTCTTCCGCAACGTTTTCTAACTTATCCTTACGAGCCTTGGTTTTCGCAGGTAAAAACCCTTCAAAGCAAAAACGATCAGAGGCGATGCCCGATGCACATAATGCCGTAATTGCCGCACAAGCACCGGGTAATGGCACTACTTTAATACCTGCCTCACGACATTGACGCACTAAATGAAAACCTGGATCGCTAATTAAAGGGGTTCCCGCATCTGAAATTAAAGCAATATTGGTGCCTTGTTTTAGCTTTTCTACCAATAAATGGGCTTTTTCTTGTTCATTGTGATCATGTAAGGCGAAAAAAGGCTTTTTAATGCCATAATGACTGAGCAATAAACCACTGTGGCGCGTGTCTTCCGCAGCAATTAAATCTACATGCGAAAAGGTCTCTAAAGCACGTTGTGTAATATCTTGTAAATTCCCGATTGGCGTAGCGACAATATATAAAATTCCGGTTAAATCATTCATTTTTGTTTGCTTTTACATTGTGAGATAAGTAAGATCGCCCATTATTGATTTATTCATTATGGAGCGAATATGTCTATTCTATTACAAGGTGGTCGTTTTAAAAAACGTTTAATGCCGATTTTATTGTCTGTTGCGTTAGCAGGTTGTTCTAACTTATTTGGCAGCAGCTTTACCCAAACATTACAGCGTGATGCCAATGCGAGCTCTGAATTTTATATGAACAAATTAGGGCAAACACAGGATAAAGAAGATCAACAAACATACAAACTCTTAGCGGCTCGTGTATTAATTTCCGAAAATAAAGTACCCCAAGCGGAAGAGTTATTAACGGAGTTAGTTGACTTAAACGAAGCACAACAATTAGATCGTACGTTAATTGAAGCCCACATCGCCGCAGCAAAAGGCAATAATGATGTTGCTGAAGGTAAATTGCGTGCACTCGATCTGACTAAATTAAGTCCATCACAAAAATCTCGTTATTACGAAACCTTTGCTCAAACAGCTGAAAATCGTAAAGACGTGATTGAAGCGGTGAAAGCGCGTATCAAAATGGATGAAAACTTAACAGACATGCAACGTCGTAAAGATAATGTTGATAAAACTTGGTCGTTACTCCGTTCTGCAAATACTGCTGTTATCAATAATGCCTCAGATGAAGGTAGCGTGGCATTAGGCGGTTGGCTTGCCTTAATTAAAGCCTATAATGACAATATTCGTCAGCCGGTACAATTAAGTCAAGCGTTACAAAGCTGGAAATCCGCTTATCCAAATCACGTTGCGTCAACCTTTTTCCCTAAAGAGCTAGAAAGCTTGTTGAATTTCCAACAAACGAATTTAGCTCAAATTGGTTTAGTCTTACCTTTAAGCGGTGATGGCCAAATTTTAGGTACAACGATTCAATCAGGTTTCAATGATGCAAAAGGTGATTCAACCATTCCAGTACAAGTGTTTGACTCATCAACGACCCCGATTAATGACATTCTTGCACAAGCAAAAGCATCGGGTATTAAAGCGTTAGTAGGTCCATTACTTAAACAAAACGTCGATGCCATCATTGCGAATCCAAGTGCTGTGCAAGGCATGGATGTACTCACATTAAATGCCACAGCAAATACACAAGCGATTAACAAAGTCTGTTATTACGGTTTATCGCCGGAAGATGAAGCAGAATCTGCGGCGAACAAAATGTGGAAAGATGGTGTTCGTAACCCAATTGTGGCAATGCCGCAAAATGATTTAGGACAACGTGTGGGTAATGCGTTCAACGTACGTTGGCAACGTTTAGCAGGTACAGATGCGAATATTCGCTACTATAACTTACCGGCTGATATTACCTACTTCTTCCAAGGTGCGCCGCAAGATACAAGTGCACTTTATGTCATCTCTTCACCAGATGAATTGGCTGAAATCAAAGGTTATTTAGATACCAGCAATCCGAATGTCCGTATCTATGCAAGCTCTCGTTCTAACGCGGCAAGTAATACACCGGAATACTATGCAAAAATGAATGGCGTTCAATTTAGCGATATTCCATTCTTTAAACAAAGCGATTCTTCACAATATCAAAAAGTGGCTGGCTCAACCGGTGGTGAATTCCAATTAATGCGTTTATATGCAATGGGTTCTGATGCATGGTTGCTCATCAATCACTTTAATGAATTACGCCAAGTACCAGGTTATACCTTAAGCGGTTTAACCGGTCAGCTTAGCGCTGATTCAAACTGTGATGTGGACCGTGATATGACATGGTATCAAGTACAAGATGGTAACGTGGTAGCGGTTGCGAACTAATCCATGTTTTCATTAAAACGTCAACAAGGGGCGGGCTTTGAACATCAAGCCCGCCTTTTCTTAGAGGCTAAGGGGCTTAAATTCATCGCAGCGAATCAACATTTTAAATGCGGTGAATTAGATCTCATTATGCAAGACGGGCAAACCATTGTATTTGTTGAAGTTCGTCAACGATCCAGCTCAGCATTCGGATCCGCTGTTGAAAGTGTGGATTGGCAAAAGCAACAAAAATGGCTAAATGCCGCAAATTTATGGCTTGCCCAACGCAACCTAAGCCTTGAAGATGCGGATTGTCGTTTTGATCTTATCGCCTTTGGAAAAACCGCCAGTGATATCCAATGGATTCCTAATTTTCTCGATTAACCTTTTCCGATTATGTTACAAAAAGTTAAAGATATTTATAGCGAAAGTATTCAGATTCAAATCTCTGCTTCGAGTCTATTATCAGAAAATATTGCAACAGCCACACAAATGGTGATGCAATGTTTGTTAAGTGGTCATAAAGTGATTGCCTGTGGTGTCGCTCGCTCTTACGCGAATGCGCAATTCTTAGTGTCAAATTTGCTTAATCGTTATGATTTTGAGCGCCCTAGTTTGCCATCCGTACACCTTAGCCTTGAAAGTGCGGTCGGTTCTTCACTGGTTTTTGATCAACCTATCGATCAACTGTATCAGCATCAATTTAACGCTATCGCGAAGCCTGGCGATTTATTGATCGCCTTTGCGCCGCTTGGAACAGAAAAAGCGGTACTGAATACGATTGCGAATGCCGTCAACAAAGAAATTCAGGTCATTGCCTTAACCGGTGCAAACAATGATGCGATTCAAGGTGTATTAGCTGAAGCGGATTTAGAAATCTCTATTCCCGCGACGAAAGAAGCGCGCATTTTGGAAAATCATTTATTCGTCATAAATGCACTGTGTGAGCTTGTTGATAGCACACTTTTCCCAAGAGCTTGACATTAAAGGATTTTCCAACCAAACTATTTCTAAAATTAATTGACTAATAGTTGACTCACTCATTTATGAAAAGGAGATTAATAATGAAATTAACCCCATTAAAAAAATTAGCTTTCGTGCTCGGGGCATCCATTATGTTACAAGGCTGTGTGGCTGCTGTACTAGGTGGCGCCGCTGCGGGAGCAAAAATTGCAACAGATCCTCGCACAATGGGGACGCAAGTCGATGATGAAACATTAGAAGTAAAAGTCGAAAATGCATTAGATAAAGATGCACAGATTAAATCTGAAGGTCGTGTACATGCCGTTTCCTATAGTGGTCGCGTATTATTAATTGGTCAAGTTCCGAATGAAAGTGTAAAAGAAACTGCAACCAGCCTTGCAAAAGGCGTAGAAGGTGTAAGTGATGTTTATAACGAATTACGCGTAGGCAATAAAATTAACTTTGGTCAAATTACCAAAGACAGCTGGATTACCACACAAATTAAATCGAAGCTTTTTGTTGGTGACAATGTAAAAGCAACGGATGTAAAAGTGATCACTGAAAATGGTGAAGTATTCTTACTTGGAAACGTTACTCAATCACAAGGTGATTCAGCCGCAGAAATTGCAAGTAAAGTCACAGGTGTTCAAAAAGTCATTAAAGTATTTAAGTATTTGAATTAACTATTTTTTTAAAGATTAAAGTGCGGTCAGAAACCATCTTGTTTTTGACCGCACTTTTTTCTTTACAAGGTTTTACGAAAAAGATTTTGTTTAAA
>JAWHBY010000055.1:0-12889 GCA_032568935.1 Parahaemophilus parainfluenzae | reverse complement strand
CTTCTAATGCTTTAATTTTTGCTTTAATTTCTTTATTATCTCGTTTGGTTTCTTTCTTTTCAATTTCGTACCCTTGTTTATAAGCTTCTAATGCTGCATTATCATCTTTGGCAAATTCTTCATAACGTTCTGCAAATTGATAATATAAATTATATGGCGCTTTTTCTTTCTCACTTAAACTTTCATCCAATGCAATTATGTTATTAAATAACGCTTCTGCCATTTCATAATTTCGTTCTACACCTCTACCTTCTAAATAGCGAATAGAAAGCTCATTCATCGCTTCTACATTCTGTAATCGAAACGCTTCTTCTAATAATTCAATGGCTTTCTTATCATCCTTTTCTACACCTTCGCCATTTTCATATAAATAACTTAATTCAAGCATAGCCTGAGAATCATTCAATTCGGCAGCTTTTTGATAATAATAAATCGCTTTGTTTATATCCTGATTATGATAATAACTAGCTAAATACATGATGGCTTGGAGGTTATTATTTTCAGCAGCTTTATTTAGCCAATAAAGTGATTCTTCTGAGCCTGCTTCATAAATGCTATAACCTAAATTGTATTGTGCCACATCATTATTTTTTTCAGCCGCTTTTAGCATCAGCTGTTTAGCTTTTTCAATTTTATCTTGTTCAAGATAAAGTTCACTTAAATGTCCTAATGACATCGCATTACCTTGCTCAGCTGAAGGGGTAAAAACTTTAATTGCCTGTTTAATATTCTCTTCAGTGCCGATACCGAAACGGTAAGCATAGCCAAGTACATTGGAATAATGTAAATCGCCCTGTTTAACCTTTTCTTTTAATGCTTTAAAACCAGCCGAATATAGTTCTTCAGAATTCCCTAAATCTTCCTGTTCGGAAATTTCTCCCAATATAAATTTTCCTGCCATGTTTCCTAGTTCAATAGCAGAATCAGCATATTTTCTAGCTTGTTCAAGATCGCCATTATCTATCGCATTCATCCCTAAGAAAAATAGGGCATCAGCGTCATCTAAATCAGCAGCATCTTTTAAAAATTTATCCGCTAAAGTACGATCAACCATTTTGGTGATCCCATATTCATAATCAAAACCTTTCTCATAAAGCGCTTTTGCTTTTTTAATACGTTGTTCCTGTGTCATTGAAGTTATATCACTAGTATGTTCTTGTGATAACTTAGGAAGTGAGTTTAATGTGCTTGCGGCAATAATAGTTGCAATGATAGTTGCAGTAAGATTAAGCATTTTTATTCCTTCTATTTTAAGAGCGGTTATATTTCTACTTTATGTTATAAAAACATCGTGAAATCTAACCGCTCTTTATTTGAAATTAATCTTGTGATAATTTTTGAATACCCTTAACTGGCAACATTAAGGTATCGCCAACGAAACTTAATGGAACATCAATAATGATAAATGGATAAAAAAGAATTGTACCAAAGGCCTCACCAACATCTCCTGCTGGAGCGGTTTTAGAAAAGGTAAGACGAGAAACATCTTCTTGAACACCACTATAAACCTCTGGTTGATCTAAAGTCATTAAGGTACCACACCCAGTTAAAGGCAACATCATAGCCAAAAGAAACGATTTATTTAAAATTTTCATAAATTAAATTCCCAAAAGATAATGTTTATTAAATATAATAGGGGTGAATAATATAGTTGTTTACTCAACTACTCAAGAAGAATAACAACAAATTCAAATATAAAATAAAAATGGACGAGTTAATGATCTGATTATAAAAAGATAAGGGCATGTTAAACATGCCCTTATACTAAAATTATTCGATCTCTTATCAAAACACTTCACTTTTATACGACAGGCTTTTGTCTATAAAACAATAATCCTGGCAAGGCTAAACCAAAAACAAGAGCACCTAAAATAAAACTGGTATTGATAAAAGAACTAATCATTTGCTCAAATAATTTATCGGAAAATCCATAATGATGAATTTGTACAATCGCAATCATGGCTTTATAAGCCTGAACACCAGGAATCATTGGAATAATTGCGGCAACAGTGAAAACCTTTGGGTGAGCTAAATAACGATGAGACAAATGTACGCCAATAAAGCCAATGACACAAGTTGCAAAAAAGGTAGAAAAAACAATAGGCAAACCAAAGTATAGTAATAAGGTTCTTGTGATATGTCCAAGTGCTCCTAAAATAGCACAGTACATTAAGGCCTTAGGGGGAACATTAAATACTAAAGCAAATCCTACTGCCGGGATGGCTGCAAAAAACATATCATCGAGTAAATTCAGTAAAAGCATCTAATTACCCCACCCAAGAAACAATATTTAAAAGATTTAATGCAAATACGATACCTAAACAAGCACCAAAGGTGAGAACGGTGGCTATGGTCCATCGACCTAATCCCATATTGACATATCCTTTCAAAATATCCGCAAGTGAATTAATTAATGGGAATCCTGGAACGAGCAATAAAACGCTAGAAGCTAATGCGATATGGGGATCGTTGCCTAAACTATATTTCAAACTCATACCTGAAATAAGTGAGGCAACAAATGCGGTAATAGCAAAAACGATGAGTGGATTGTAATGACGTTTAGAAATTTCTTGTCGAACAAACATGGCGATGGCGGAAGCAATAAAGGTAATTATACAAATTGTCATATCACCGCCAGAAAGGTGAGCAAAAGAGGCGCAAGATAAACCAATCATAAAAACCACCAAATAACGGTTATATCTTAGTGGTTTTAATTTATCCAGTTTCGTTTGTGCCATCGATAAATCATATAAACGACGCTCTACCGCAATCACAATACGTTGAACATCTGTAACGATTTGCATATTAATGCCTTTATCAACATTCTTACGTATAGTGGTAATACAATGCTGTTTGGAAAGTGTGGTAAGTAATACGGCATTTGCCGTTAAAGCACACTCCACGCTTTCAATGCCTAAGGCAACTCCCAATCGCTGTGCCATTTGCACAACAACTGCACTTTCTGCTCCATGTTGTAATAATAACAAGGCGGTTTGCACACAAATTCGGGTAACCGCACGCTGATATTCTTGCTCCATATCTTTACGCTCTTATTAAAATAGACGTAAAAGATTATAGATCGATAAATAAAAAATACTGAAAAAATGACTGTACCTATGATCCAAGTCAAAGTTAAGAAATATTACAATTCACCTTATTTTAATTTTTTATAATACAAACAACCTTTTTTATCACCATTATCACAAGCCTTGCCAAACCATTCTTTGGCTACGGTTCTATTTTGTTTTACACCCTCTCCATCGTGATACATCAGACCTAAATTAAATTGAGCCATAGCATACCCTTTATCAGCCGCTTTTCGGTACCATTTTGTTGCTTCAACATAATCTTGTTTTACACCGACTCCATTATAATACATCACGCCCAAACTATATTGAGAACGTATCCCTCCTTGCTCCGCCGCTTTTCGGTACCATTTCACCGCTTCAGCATAATCTTGTTCTACGCCCTCTCCATATGTATACATCATGCCCAAATTATGTTGAGCTTTTATATCCCCGTTTTCCGCTGCTTTTCGAAACCATTTTGCTGCTTCAACATCGTCTTGTATACCATTTCCATTACGATACATAAGGCCTAAATTATATTGAGCTCTTGCATCCCCTTGATCAGCCAGAGGCTTCCAAAGTTTCAACGCTGTTTGGTAATCTCCTTTTTTAACCGCTTCAAAACCTTGATCAAGCTGTTGGTCCAGTGTATTTGTCAAACCTGTTGAATGGCAAGAAGCAAGTGAAAAGCCTAGAATAGCTGTAGTGAGAAGTGTTTTTGTCAATTTCATGTTGGTTTCCTTATTTAATGAAGTCATTTTTAATATTCTGTTTTTTTCACAATAATTGAAAGTGTAAAGTTGGAAATATTTTGTCATTTTAGCATGTAGATGTCGAATAGATGAGGCTTCAATCATTATTATCTAAGTTTTGCACTGAGATCTTTCTTCTGAGCAAAATAAGTTTGAAGTTGAGTTAAATAAACACGGTAATTTTTGACCGCACTTTTCACCACTTATCAAACAGATTCTTTAACATTTTGCTCTTCATCAAAATGATGGGAAATTAAAATGAACGTTAGAGGTTATAAACCGATAAATAAAAATACTGAAAAAATGACCACACCTATAAACCATAGTCAAAATTTCAGTATTTCCAAAGTTTATGTATCACCAAGGTTAAACAGCTTTATCAAAATACAGCGGCACATTGCTTAACTTAGCCATATTCGTGATATAACCTAAAACTGCTGGTGGGAATTCGATGCCTTTCACACAAGTAAGATTTCGTAATACCGGGAAAACGATAATATCTTCAAGAGAAAGTTGGCTGTTTAACGCATTTTCAGATTGAATCAATACAGCTAATTTCTCTAAATCGCCTTTTAAGCGAGCGAGATAGGTTTCGGTCTTCGCAATATTTTCAGCAAAATCACCAATAAATTCCGTTTTCTTTTTAGTGAAATAATCGACCGCACTTTGGGTTTCAAATTCTGCTAAACCAATTTGCGTAAAGCGTGCAGTCGTAAGATGTCCATAATAACTGCCAACTTCTTTTAACCATGTTTTAATTTCAGGACGAACGTGTTCAGATAAAATTTTTTCACCAAAATATTCATCTACATAATGCACGATATCCAAACTTTCCGGCATCGCGGTACCATCTTCTTTGACAAGAATCGGTACAACTTTTTTACCCACTAAACCAATCGGTGTTGCTTCATCATCATTTGCGAGCGCCACAAGTTCTACCGGCAGATTTTTTAAACCGAAAATCATGCGGGCTCGCACACAAAACGGGCAATGATCATAAACATATAATTTCATTTTTTACTCCTCTTTTTCCTGTAATAACTTTCCTAAACCACTTTGTCTTTTTACCGTATTTCTGACCGCACTTTGCCAGATTTTTTCATTGGCAAATACGGAAAGTTGATTTTTCGCACGGGTAACACCGGTAAATACCAGCTCTCGTGAAAGCACTGGATTGGGTTTTGTTGGTAACACCATGACGGTATGTCCAAACTCCGAACCTTGGGATTTATGAATCGTCATCATAAATGCAGGTTCGTGAGCGGGAATACGACTGGTAGAAACTTCTCGATTGCCAAACCACACTTTGCCTTTAGCCAAACACAAGCCAATATCACCGTTATACAGTTTCACGTTATGATCATTTTCGGTAATCATAATTGGCTTGCCAATATACCAATCGTCTTCTTGGCGGAACCAAAGTAGTTTTTCTGCACGCAATGCCAAAGCGATTTCATGATTTAACTCTTCCACCCCTAATGCTGAAGCACGAAGTGCGGTCAAAAATCTCACCGAATTAAAATGGTCTAAAATCGCTTCTGCATAAGTTTTCTCATTACCCTTTTCATCTATAAATTTTGCATTGAGATCTTTCTTCTGAGCAAAATAAGTTTGAAGTTGCGTTAAATAAACACGGTAATTTTCAACCGCACTTTTCACCACTTGGCGAACAGATTCTTTAACATCTTGCTCTTCATCAAAATGGTGGAAATGCAACTCTTGTGGATATTCCGCAAAGGTTGCCACACTACCCTCACCTTTTCCTTGTTGAATTTGTGCTGCAAGTTGTTTAATGCCCGAATCATCTCGGAAACGACGACTAAAGGTTAAATGGCAAATGGTATCGCGCAACGGACTATGCTCCCCCCCAGTTGGAACAGTATAGCCTGTTGTTGAATAGATATAATCGGCTTGAGCAGGGCTATAATCTTGCGTTAAAAACTGTGCAATTTCACCTAATACTGCCCCCGCTTCCACAGAAGCCAATTGAGCTTGGTCACCCAATAAAATCAAACGCGTTTCGGGTTTCAACGCTTGCACAAGTTTCGCCATCATGGGCAAATCAATCATCGAGGTTTCATCCACCACTAATACATCAATTTGCAGTGGATTATGTGCATGATATTTTACGCTATCGGTAAAAGGTCGAACGCCTAGTAAACGATGTAACGTTTCTGTAGTTTTAGGAATGGATGCACGTAATTCCTCTGAAATCGGCATTTGAGCTAAAGCGTTTTCGATAGATTCTGTTAAACGAGCCGCTGCTTTCCCTGTTGGCGCAACCAATTTAATATGAAGCTTACCACCAAATAATTCTTGTAATACACATAACAAACGAGTAACTGTTGTGGTTTTCCCTGTTCCCGGTCCACCTGTAATCACAGAAAATGGACTTTTTACCGCCGTTGCGACTGCTACTTTTTGCCAATCAATTTGTGCTTGTTGTTGAGGGAAATAACGATCTAATAATGCCCGAATTTGTTGCGGTTCTACCGATAAAGTGCGGTCATTTTTCAATGCATTTTTAATATATTGCGCCACGCGGAATTCATCTTGCCAAGCACGATAGAAATAAATCGCCCCAAATTGAAATGCAAGAGGCGCAATCTGATTTTCAGGATTTTGTGTAAAGGCAATATGCCCCGCTAAGGCTGATTGCCATTTTGATACAGGAAGCGAACCAATCTTTTCATTGATTAGCGGCAAAAAATCCGTTTCAGTATGACGATAAGCCAAGCCGAATAAATTACGTTCTAAAAAGCGATCTAACACACAACAAGTATTGCCTTGCGTATAGCTCCAGTTACAAAGTGCGGCTAATAAAATTGCTAAATTTTGGACGGGCTCGGCATAGCCTTTATCTTTTTGTTTATCCGCAATTAATTGAGCAAAATAATAATCGCCTTGAGTAATCACACCTTGTTCTTGCAAGGATTTTAATAGGCTTAACATTAAAATAATTCCTCTAATTGTTGGATTAATTGCCAATTTGGTTTATCAAAAAAGATGCCCGATTGTGGCGAACCATTCATTCCTCGTAAAAATGCATAGACCACACCACCAAAATCTCGGTTGTAATCGTAGTGAGGTAAACGTGTTTTTAAATAACGGTGTAATGCCACCACATACAACAAATATTGCCAATCATAATGATGCTCTAACATGGCTTTTTTCAATGCAGCTTGATCGTAATCCTTTAATGTCTCACCTAAGAAATTCGATTTGTAATCAAGCAAATAATATTTATCTTGATGACAGAAAACTAAGTCCATTGTGCCTCGTACCATGCCTTGAATATCATCAAACTGTAACGGTTCTGATGGCAAATGATGTAAGGTTGCTAACGCTCGGTTAAAACCAGTCACATCAAAATGGCTTGAAATATTGAGATAAAACGCCAACTCTTTTAAGCATTGTTTTTCGTTAATTTGAGCAAGGGTAAGATCATTATTTGGCAAAATTGGTGTGCTGAGTATTTGTTCAAACCACTGTTGAACTGCTGAAAACTGCGCTTCCGCAAGATTCAAATCCTGACATAACTTTTCAATGTTTTCTTTCTCAGCCAGTTGAGCAAAAGGCACCTTTTCAAAATAACGATGTAACACAGTACCGATTTGTGTTCCCCGAGGGAAATCTAGAACCATTTCATCGTTATCATGAGCAAGTGCGGTCAGATTTTCAGGGATATTTTCTATTGAAATCGACGCATCATAATCTTTCGCATCATCAAAAATGAGCGATTTTTTCACCGCACTTTCATTCAAATAAGCTTTGCGTTGATGGGTTTGTTCTATGCCACTAAAGCTCGTCACTCGCCAATCTTGTTCAATTTCACCTTGGAAAATTTCTGCACTTAAATTATCTTGAGAAACATTTAAAGTCAGTGGTTCACTGGCTTGTAACACATCAGTTAATTCAATCGCTACATCATTTGGTAAAAGCTGCTTAAATTTTTCCAATAACGGTTGGGTATCCCAATTATTTGGTAAACCGAGTTTTCGACCAATTTCACCTTGCGTTAAAACATACAATAAAGCATTCCATTTTTTATCAAAGGCTTTCGGTAACACAAAGGCCATTTGGTATTTTGCTCGGGTTAACGCCACATAAAGCAAACGCAATTCTTCCGCAAAAACTTCTTCTGTTAAATCATCCAAGTGTTGATCTTGCATGTCCCACAAAGTTTTGTTTTGTTTCTTATCGTAATATAAATTAAATAGTTTCTTTTTAGTTGGGGCTTTTGCTGCATTTCCTAAAAATGGCAACCAAACTAAATCATATTCCAACCCTTTCGATTTATGGATAGTCACAATCTTCACTAACTGACGTTCGCTTTCTAAACGAATTTGTGCTTCTTGATGGCCATTATCTTGAATTTGCTTTTCAAACCAGCGCAATAATGCCGCTTCACTTTCATTTAATGCGGCTGCTTGCTGTAAAATTTCAGCTAAATGTAATAAATCCGTCAGTTTTCGTTCGCCATCAGGCCGAGATAAGAGCTTTTCTGTGATATTTTCAGCTAAAAGTAAATGGTGCAACATCGGCAATACGCCTTGACGTTGCCAAATTTGTTGATACTCTGCGAATTTTTCAGCCCAACGTTGCCACTGAATTTCATCCTGGTGAATTTGGTGAATTTCAGCTGCATTTAAGCCGAAAAGTGCGGTCGCAATGGCATTCAAAATTGGGCGTTCCGTCACACTCAAACAAGCTTGCAAAATCAAGGCTAGTTCTTTTGCGGTGTTACTCTCAAAGACATTTCCCCTATCTGAAAGGTAAACCGAAGCGATACCGAGTGCTTGCAATTCTTTCTTCACGAGATCCGCTTCGGTATAACCACGCACCAAAACGGCAATATTTTCTGCTCGCAATGTTTGATTTTCTGCTTTGCTTTCATTCGGAAAAACAACTGGATTTTCAGCTGCACTTTTTAACCATTGCTGAATCGATGTCGCGCAAGCTTTCGCATAATCTTGCTGGGTGGATTTGTCTTTATCGTTAATGTAAAAACGGAAGGCTGGCTCAGGCTGATTATTTAACTGAAAAACAAGATTCTTCTTGGCTACACTGACATTTAAAAATTCAATATTTTTATAAATAAAGGGGGCATTTTTAAAATCAAATAATCGATTTACCCCTTCCACTAAAGGTTGGGATGAACGATAGTTTGTGCCTAAATTAAAACGCTCGCTCGCTTCGTCTGCTGCTTTTAAATAAGTGAAAATATCGGCACCACGGAAACGATAAATCGCCTGTTTTGGGTCCCCGATCATCATAAAGCCAACATTACTGGACGCGGTTTCATTGCGATAAATTTTCGAGAAAATTTGATACTGCAACGCATCCGTATCTTGGAATTCGTCAATCATGGCAAAAGGATATTGAAAACGAATTAATTCCGCTAACTGTTCTCCTCCCTCACCATGTAATGCTTCTTTCAATAAACGTAATAAATCATCAAAGGATTTTTCAGGATGATTCACTTTATATTCAAGGAGTTTCTTTTGAATACCTTGACGATAGTGATAGAGAATGATTTTTTTAAATAAATCACTTGGTTGAATTTCTTCAATTAAAGCTTCAATCTCTTCAAAGGCTGGATGCGTTATTCTCACCCCTTTTTTCTTAAAATCTGCTTTGACGGCGTTATCTAAAGCCGATTGTGTAAATTTTTTTACTAATGTTTCATTTAAGGTGATATCTGCTCTATTTTTTGCCCATGAGGTGACTTCATCGACAAAAGATAAAATCGTTTTACTTGAATATGTTCTACCATTTAAACAAGATTCATCTTTTTTTACGACTTCTTCATCAAAAAGATTTCGGATTTCAACCGCACTTTCCAACCAAGTATCTTTGATCTTTTCAATAACTTCCGAATTTTTAGTGATATCTTTTTGCAAAAATTCTTTTAATGACAGTTCTAATAGTTCTGGTTTATCAAGTTGTATAGAAAAATCATTCCCTATATTTGAACCTAAATCATTCAAAACATCTTCTGGCGACTTTAATTCTTTTGAGATAAATGCAGCCAAATGGAAAGGCAAATCATAAAAATGCTCTCGCCAAAATTCATTTGCAAATTGTTTGAGTAAATCAGACTGATCTTTGAGAAGTTTTAAATTGAAATGCACACCTGAATTAAAAGCATGCTGCATCAGCATTCGACGACAAAAACCGTGAATGGTATAAATGGAGGCTAAATCTAAATTTTGTTCGGCTAGCTTTAAGCGGCGAAGTGCAGTCGGAATATCCTCTAAATAAGACAATAATTCCGCTAAAAATTGATGTTCTCCAGTAAAAATCCCCTTGTCTTGCTTTTCATAATATTCAGAAAAAACCGAAATTGCCGCCGTTAAACGTTCCCGAATTTTGCGTTTTAAATCTTCCGTCGCCATTTCAGTAAAGGTTACGACCAAAATCTCTTCCACATTCAACGGACGAGAAAAACAATTCTCACCAGCCTGTAAAAGTAAACGAAGATAGATAGAACCAATAGTATAGGTTTTCCCT
Source organism: Parahaemophilus parainfluenzae (assembly GCA_032568935.1). Taxonomy (GTDB): domain Bacteria; phylum Pseudomonadota; class Gammaproteobacteria; order Enterobacterales; family Pasteurellaceae; genus Haemophilus_D; species Haemophilus_D parainfluenzae_AE. Next base: position 2,556 of record JAWHBY010000055.1, on the reverse strand, counting down.
GTACCTGCTGAAGCTTCAATTAAATTGACTTGATTTAAGGGCAACGAAATAGCATTAAGTGCGGTTGATTTTGGGCTCATTTTTTATTTTTTTTAGAAACTTTAGTGTGTTCTTATTGTAGGGATTTAATGGGTGGATTTCCATAAAAAATGCGGTGAAATTTCACCGCACTTTAATCTTTATCTTATTATTTTAGAACGTTAAAACTTTATCCGCCCATAATGTCCATTCAGAAACATCGGCTAGAGTGCCAAGAGCCACGCCATCAATTAATTTAGCATCTAATAAACCACGAGCTTTTACACAGCTGGTGCATAATTTAACTTCAGCACCTTGTGCAACTAAGATGTCGATAAGCTGTTGAACGTTTGAGCCTTCATTTGGGTTTTGACCCGCAATACCGCTTAAAATAGAATCCGAAAAAGCAAACACTTTAATATTTACTTCTTTGCCGTGATCTTCTTGTAGATTAATAGCAAAACGTAATGCATTAAAGGTTTTTTCACCACCATATGGTGAATCGTTAACGATAAATAAAAGATTTTGCATGTTGTACTCCTTGTTGCATGCGATAAAAATGAAGGCGCAATAGTTTACGCCTTTATAAGATTAGCCAACCCAAATGAACTTGGCCACAAATAATAAAGACACCACCCATACAGGGGCATTGACCTCGCGTATTCTACCTGTACAAGCCTTCATGACGCAATAACTAATAAAGCCAAATGCGATACCTTCAGTAATTGAATAAGTAAATGGCATCATCGCTGCAGTGATAAAAGCAGGCGTTGCTTCGGTTAAATCATCCCAGTGTACACGAATAAGACTGGATGCCATTAAAATCCCCACATAGACTAATGCCCCTGCAGTTGCATAAGCTGGCACCACACTCGCTAACGGTGAAAAGAAAATGGTAAGTAAGAATAAAACACCGACTGTCACCGCCGTTAAGCCTGTTCTACCACCGACAGAAACCCCTGCGCCACTTTCAATATAGGTACTGATAGCGGATGTGCCAATATAAGACCCCACTACCGCACTCACGCTATCTACATAAAGGGCTTGTTTCATTTTCGGGAAACGACCTTTTTCATCACTAAAACCTGCTTTATCGGTCACGCCTAATAAGGTGCCTGATGAATCAAATAGGTTTACTAAAAGGAAAGAGAAAATGATACCAAGCAAAGCGGTATCTAAAGCACCTGCAATATCCACTTTACCGACAACCGCACCTAAACTTGGTGGCATAGAAACAATGCCGTGGAAAGTCACTTGATCATCAATAAAAAGGGCTAAACCAGTGACTACTGCGATAGAAATTAAAACACCAGAGAAAATATTACGTGCAGCTAAAACTACGATAATAAAGAAACCTAATACGCCAAGCAGAATTTTAGGATCATGTAAATTGCCTAATGCCACTAAGGTTGCAGGATTCGCTACAACCAATCCCATATTTTTAAAGCCAATTAACGCAATAAAAAAGCCGATGCCCGCACCAATTCCCACGCGCAGTGAAAGCGGAATCGAAGCCATTAACCAATAACGGATTTGGAATAGGGTGAGAACAAATAAACCAATTGAGCCCCAGAAAATGGTGCCCATGCCCACTTCCCAAGAATAACCGAGCTTGCCAACGACTACATAAGCAAAGAATGCATTAAGTCCCATAGCAGGTGCAAGGGCGATAGGTAAATTACTGAATAATCCCATCGCAATGGTACCGAGCGCGGCAATTAAACAAGTAGTGACGAAAACAACTTGCTTATCCATTCCTGCATCACCTAATACGGATGGGTTCACAAACACGATATACACCATGGTAAAGAAGGTGGTGATACCAGCAATAATTTCGGTTTTAGTGGTACTGCCCTTTTCTTTAATCGAAAAAAGGCGTTCAAGTAAAGATTGTTGCATTGTCTTTCCCTTAACTTAAATTAATAACCTTGGTGATAAATCGACTCAAGTAATTTCACACCTAATAAGGCGATATTGAAACGTTGCTCATCGGCAACTGTCCAAAATTCAACGCCATTTTCAACCGTACTTTGTTGGCTGATATGTAGTTTTACGCTTTCTTCACCGTTTTCGTTTTCACCGTTAATCACGGGGGTAATAAGGCTATCGTGTAATTCAATCAATTCGCCTTGTTGTGGTTGGAAATCAAATTCATAATCTGAAAGTGCGGTCACTTTTTGTGCCATTCCGTAGAAGACAGGCACTTGAATTTGATGGAAAATGACATTGTCTAACTGCGGGAAGATTTTTTGTAATTGCAGATTTAAATTAGCCGATTGTTGTGGAAACACATCAAAGGCAAAACGGGTTTCACCTTCTTCTAATGGCATGCCGTTCAGTAAACGAGCGGTTTGTCCTGCAAGTTTATTCACGGTTTCATCATCCGTATAAGATGCAGGTAAAAGTGACGTCGCAAAGACTTGAGTTAAATTTGTTTGTTGAACAATTGGAGCCAAAGATAAAGCTAATTGACTCACTTGCGGATCGGGTAAACTCACAATGTTACGTTGTCTTAATTCGATTAGATTTTCTTCATTG
>JAWHBY010000054.1:0-13408 GCA_032568935.1 Parahaemophilus parainfluenzae | reverse complement strand
CTATACCACTGCAAAGTGGAAAATGGATCGTCTATTACATCAAGCAAGCTAGGATTTTCTATGGAAAAATTTCGTGTTTATGGCGGGCAATCTCGCTTAAGTGGCACTGTAACCATCTCTGGTGCAAAAAATGCTGCACTTCCTATTCTTTTTGCCGCAATTTTGGCGACTGAGCCGGTTAAATTAACAAATGTACCGGAACTCAAAGATATTGATACCACCTTAAAGATCTTACGTAAACTTGGCGTAGTGGCAGAGCGTGATGCTGAAGGTGCAGTATTACTAGATTGCTCTAAAATTGCTCACTTCATTGCACCGTATGAATTAGTAAAAACCATGCGTGCTTCTATTTGGGCATTAGCGCCGTTGGTGGCTCGTTTTAATCAAGGTCAAGTTTCTTTACCAGGTGGTTGTTCTATCGGTGCACGTCCAGTCGATCTTCACATTAGTGGCTTAGAAAAACTCGGTGCGACCATTGAGCTTGATGAAGGTTACGTAAAAGCGGTTGTTGCTGATCGTCTTGTAGGTACGCGTATTGTGATGGAAAAAGTGAGCGTTGGCGCGACTTTATCTATCATGATGGCTGCAACACTTGCAAAAGGTACAACAATCATTGAAAACGCTGCTCGCGAGCCAGAAATTGTTGATACTGCAGACTTCCTCAACAAAATGGGCGCGAAAATTACCGGTGCAGGTACTGATCACGTTGTGATTGAAGGTGTAGAACGTTTAACTGGTTGTGAACACAGCGTGGTTCCAGATCGTATTGAAACCGGCACATTCTTAATTGCGGGGGCCATTTCTGGTGGTCGCGTGGTATGTCAAAATACCAAAGCGAATACCATGGATGCTGTGATTGATAAACTTCGTGAAGCAGGCGCGGAAGTTGAAGTCACAGAAGATAGCATTACATTGGATATGCATGGCAATCGTCCGAAAGCAGTGAATATTCGTACTGCGCCACATCCAGGTTTCCCAACGGATATGCAAGCTCAGTTCACCTTGTTAAATATGGTGGCAGAAGGTACCAGTATCATCACTGAAACCATCTTTGAAAACCGCTTTATGCACATTCCAGAATTAATTCGTATGGGCGGTAAAGCTGAGATTGAAGGTAATACAGCAGTTTGTCACGGTGTTGAGCATCTTTCTGGAGCCGAAGTCATGGCAACAGATTTACGCGCATCAATCAGCCTTGTATTAGCGGGTTGTATCGCAAGTGGTGAAACTATCGTAGATCGTATTTATCACATCGATCGTGGTTATGAGCACGTTGAAGATAAACTTCGTTGTTTAGGTGCGAAGATTGAACGTTTCTCTGAAAAGAGCGAAGAAGTTTAATTAAATCCAGATAAAAAAGAGCGGTCAATTTTGACCGCTTTTTTATTTTCTATTCATTATTTTTTCGAATAATCTCTCGCCCCAAAAATGGCTGTGCCAATACGCACCATGGTCGAGCCGCATTTGATGGCACTTTGCATATCATCGGTCATTCCCATTGAAAGCGTATCAATTTGCTGATGAGGCAAAGCGGCTTTAAGTTGTTCAAATAATTGTTCCATCTGGCTAAAAGCCGCTTCTTGTTCAGCAACATTATCTGTTGGTGCAGGGATCGCCATTAATCCACGTAAACGTAAGTGCGGTAGGTTTTCAATGTGTTTTGCAAGCTCAATCATTTCACTCGGTTGAATACCTGATTTACTGGCTTCATCACTGATATTAATTTGGATTAGAACATTCAAAGGCGCTTTATTGGCAGGACGTTGTTCGTTTAAACGATCAGCAATTTTTGCACGTTCTAACGTTTGCATCCAATCGAAATGTTCAGCCACAAGACGCGTTTTATTAGATTGTAGTGGCCCAATAAAATGCCATTCAAGTTGAATATTCTGTGCTTCAAAGTACTGAATTTTATCTACGCCTTCTTGAACGTAGTTCTCCCCAAATGCTTTTTGTCCGGCTTGATAGGCTTCTAAAATGGCTTCATTAGGTTTCGTTTTAGAAACGGCTAATAAAGTGACCGCACTTTCAGGACGATGAGCGAGTTGAGTGGATGTTTGGATTTGTTGATGAATGGTTTCGAGAGCTTGTTGAATTGTCATCATTTCCTTCCTGAGCAATGTGAAACTCCCTTCATTTTACACTAAAGCGATGATTTTTAGAAAAAATCTTCATTTTTTCAATTTTATGTTTGACAAGCCCGCGCTTTTTCGGTATTTCTAAACACATCTTTTTTTCAAGGTTAAAACACAATGAAAAATAACCGCACTTTCACGATTACCACCATTATTATGACCATTACGACAATTAATGGGGCGGGTTAGTGCGTAACAAACAGGATCAAGAAAACCCGCATTCAGTCTAGTGCGGGTTTTTTAATATTTAAAAATCACAACATCTGAGGATATTATCATGCGCGTATTAAAATTTGGTGGCACTTCATTGGCTAACCCTGAGCGTTTCTCGCAAGCAGCTCAATTAATCGAAAAAGCTCATTTAGAAGAACAAGCAGCCGGTGTGTTATCCGCTCCTGCTAAAATTACAAATCATCTTGTAGCCCTCTCTGAAAAAGCCGCATTAAACCAACCAACCGATACCCACTTTAACGAAGCCATTGAAATTTTCTATAACATCATTAATGGTTTGCACGCTGAAAATAATAAATTTGATCTTGCGGGTACTAAAGCCCTCATTGATGCAGAATTTGCCCAAATTAAAGGTTTATTAGAAGAAATCCGCCAAGCAGGTAAAGTAGAAGATAAAGTTAAAGCAACCATTGACTGCCGTGGTGAAAAATTATCGATTGCCATGATGAAAGCGTGGTTTGAAGCACGCGGATACAGTGTTCACATTGTAGATCCAGTTAAACAATTATTAGCACAAGGCGGCTACTTAGAATCTTCAGTTGATATTGAAGAATCTACAAAACGCGTTGATGCGAAAAGTATCGGAAAAGATAAAGTTGTCTTAATGGCAGGTTTTACCGCTTGTAATGACAAAGGTGAATTAGTGTTATTAGGTCGTAACGGTTCTGATTATTCAGCCGCTTGTTTAGCCGCTTGTTTAGATGCTTCTGTTTGCGAAATCTGGACTGATGTAGACGGCGTTTATACTTGTGACCCTCGTTTAGTGCCAGATGCTCGTTTATTACCAAGCCTTTCTTATCGTGAAGCAATGGAGCTTTCTTATTTTGGGGCGAAAGTGATCCATCCACGTACAATTGGTCCATTATTACCAAAACAAATTCCATGTGTAATTAAAAATACAGGTAATTCATCTGCACCTGGTTCAATAATCGATGGCCATGTGAAATCTGAAGGATTACAAGTGAAAGGGATTACTAACCTTGATAACGTGGCGATGTTTAACGTTTCAGGCCCAGGTATGCAAGGTATGGTGGGAATGGCCGCTCGCGTCTTCTCTGCTATGTCGAAAGCAGGGATTTCCGTCATTTTAATCACACAGTCTTCTTCTGAATACAGTATTAGTTTCTGCGTACCAGTGAAATCAGCAGATGCAGCGAAAGCAATTTTAGAACAAGAATTTGCTGCAGAATTAAAAGCTCATGACTTAGAACCGATTGAAGTTGCAAAAGATCTTTCTATTATCTCTGTTGTGGGTGATGGCATGAAACAAGCTAAAGGTATCGCGGCTCGTTTCTTCTCTGCATTGGCTCAAGCGAATATCAGCTTAGTCGCGATTGCACAAGGTTCTTCTGAGCGTTCGATTTCAGCGGTAGTGGCACAAAATAAAGCGATTGAAGCAGTGAAAGCGACTCACCAAGCCCTTTTTAATAACAAGAAAGTCGTCGATATGTTTCTAGTTGGCGTCGGTGGTGTTGGCGGCGAATTGATTGAACAAATCAAACAACAAAAAGATTACCTTGCAAAGAAGGATATTGAGATCCGTGTTTGTGCCTTAGCGAATTCAACAAAAATGCTTTTAGATGAAAACGGATTGAATCTAGATAATTGGAAAGCTGATCTTGAAAATGCAACCCAACCTTCTGATTTTGATGTGTTGTTATCTTTCATTAAATTACATCATGTGGTAAACCCAGTCTTTGTTGATTGTACAACGGCTGAATCGGTTGCAGGACTTTATGCACGAGCATTAAAAGAAGGCTTCCATGTGGTAACACCAAACAAAAAAGCGAATACTCGTGAATTAGCCTATTACCACGAATTACGTCGTAATGCCCAAGCGAGCCAACATAAATTCCTATACGAAACTAACGTAGGGGCAGGCTTACCGGTTATTGAAAATTTACAGAATTTATTGGCAGCGGGTGATGAACTTGAGTATTTTGAAGGCATTTTATCGGGCTCACTTTCTTTTATCTTCGGCAAATTAGAAGAAGGACTTTCTCTTTCAGAAGTGACCGCACTTGCGCGTGAAAAAGGCTTTACAGAACCTGATCCGCGTGATGATTTATCGGGGCAAGATGTGGCTCGTAAATTGCTTATTTTAGCGCGTGAAGCGGGTCTAGAACTTGAGCTTTCCGATGTGGAAGTGGAAGGCGTGTTACCGAAAGGTTTCTCAGAAGGCAAATCTGCTGATGAATTTATGGCGATGTTGCCACAATTGGATGCGGAATTTAAAGCACGCGTTGAAGCCGCGAAAGCAGAAGGAAAAGTATTGCGCTACGTAGGCCAAATTAAAGATGGCCACTGCAAAGTATCAATCATTGCCGTAGATCAAAATAATCCATTGTATAAGGTGAAAGACGGTGAAAACGCCCTTGCATTCTACACGCGTTATTATCAACCAATTCCGTTGTTATTACGTGGTTATGGTGCAGGTAACGCCGTGACGGCAGCAGGCATCTTTGCGGATATTTTAAGAACATTACACCACTAAAAAGGACTTAACATGTTAAGAATTTATGCGCCGGCATCGAGTGCAAATATTAGTGTAGGGTTTGACACATTAGGCGCAGCCATTTCACCGATTGATGGTTCATTATTAGGTGATGTCGTACAGATTGAGTCTATTCCAAGTGGTTTTGAGCTTGAAAGTGCGGGCTATTTTGTGCGTAAATTGCCAAAAGAGCCGCAAAAAAATATCGTGTATCAGGCCTATGTACTGTTTAGTGAGCAATTAAAATTGCGCAATGTGAGAGTCAAACCATTGCGTTTGACCCTTGAGAAAAATATGCCGATTGGTTCGGGATTGGGGTCAAGTGCGTGCTCTATCGTGGCTGCATTAGTGGCATTAAATAAATTCCACGATGAACCATTCTCAAAAATGGAATTGTTAGAGATGATGGGAGAGCTAGAGGGGCGTATTTCAGGCTCGATCCATTATGATAATGTGGCACCTTGTTACCTAGGCGGTGTGCAATTTATGGTACAATCCCTCGGTAACATTTGCCAAAAACTGCCATTTTTTGATAATTGGTATTGGGTCTTAGCTTATCCAGGCATTGAGGTTTCAACCGCTGAAGCGCGTGCAATTTTACCGAAAAGCTATACGCGTCAGGATGTAATTTCTCATGGTCGTCATTTAGGTGGCTTTGTGCACGCATGTCACACGCATCAAGAAAACCTTGCAGCGATGATGATGAAAGATGTGATTGCAGAACCTTATCGTGAGGCTTTATTACCAAATTTCGCAGAAGTGAAACAAGCTACTCGTGATTTAGGCGCATTAGCGACGGGAATTTCAGGTTCTGGTCCAACGATTTTCTCCATTGCACCCGATTTACAAACGGCAACAAAACTGGCGACTTATTTAGAAAATCATTATTTACAAAACAATGAAGGTTTTGTTCATGTTTGTAAGGTCGATAATGACGGTGCGAGAGAGCTCGGTTAAATAACAAATCGCTTTATCCCCCTCTTTTATAAGAGGGGAAGAACATTTTATTAAAACTCTATAATTAACGGATATACAATGAATTTGTACAACATCAAACATCCTGAAGAACAAGTAAATTTTGCGCAAGCAGTTCGTCAAGGGCTTGGCAAAGATCAAGGTTTGTTCTTTCCAGAAACGATCCCCGCTTTAACCAATATTGACGAGTTATTAGCCTTACCCTTAGTTGAGCGTAGTCAAAAAATTCTTGCTGCGTTAATCGGTGAAGAATTACCGAAAGCCACACTAGATGCAATGGTAAAAAATGCATTTACTTTTCCTGCACCGTTAGAAAAAGTAGAAGATAATATTTATGCCCTTGAATTATTCCATGGTCCAACTTTAGCATTTAAAGACTTCGGTGGTCGTTTTATGGCGCAGGCGCTCGCTGCTGTGCGTGGTGATGGCAAAATTACCATTTTAACAGCGACATCTGGTGATACCGGTGCAGCAGTTGCCCATGCATTTTATGGGTTGGAAAATATCAATGTGGTGATTTTATATCCGAAAGGCAAAATCAGCCCATTACAAGAAAAACTATTCTGTACTTTAGGTGGCAATATTCGCACTGTGGCGATTAATGGCGATTTCGATGCATGCCAAGCTCTAGTGAAACAAGCGTTTGATGATGCAGAACTACGTCAAGCGATCGGTTTAAACTCAGCAAATTCCATCAACATTAGCCGTTTATTGGCGCAAGTTTGTTATTACTTTGAAGCCGTAGCGCAATTACCAAAAGAAAAACGTGATAACGTAGTAGTTTCTGTACCAAGTGGTAACTTCGGTAACTTAACAGCAGGTTTAATTGCAAAAACATTGGGTTTACCAATTAAACGCTTTATTGCATCAACCAATGCGAACGATACCGTGCCGCGTTATTTAGAATCGGGCAACTGGGCACCTAAAGCGACCGTAGCGACGCTTTCTAATGCGATGGATGTGAGTCGTCCGAACAACTGGCCACGTGTCGAAGAGTTATTTAAACATAATGGCTGGAATTTAAGTGATTTAGGTTCAGGTATGTTAAGCGATAGCGAAACAGAAGAAACCTTAAAAGCAATGTACGCAAAAGGTTATTTATGTGAACCACACGGTGCGATCGCCTATCAAGTATTGAAAGATCAACTTAAAGCGGATGAAACAGGTATTTTCTTATGTACGGCACATCCTGCGAAATTTAAAGAGTCTGTAGAGCGTATTCTTTCGCTCGATCTTCCATTGCCAGAAGCATTGGATAAACATAATAAATTGCCATTACTTTCTGATGAAATGGATGACGATTTTGCACAATTACGTGCATATTTGTTGAAATAATCAAAAAGTGCGGTTGATTTTAACCGTACTTTTATTTTGATTCAAAAGGGCGTGATAAGCGCCCTTTCTTTTTGGGTTCCGTTGGCGTGCGGTGGATTTCCTTTTATAATGCAAGAAAACTTGCGTGTTTATTCATTATTTTATGACAACTTTTATTGCCTATGCCAATATTCAACAACCTTTTCCTTTTGATGAAATCCCTACGGATCTTGTCCCTGAAAATTTGCGTACTGAACTGCAGGGAAATTCTCGGATAACGCAACGTCATCAATGTCGTCGATTAGCGCATTTTTTACTTTGGCAGTTGCTAAAAACAGCGGAAAAATCAACCGCCCTTTTAGGACAAATTTATCGTACGCAAAGTGGCAGACCACAATTTCTCGTCGAGAACATCGATTTTAATATAAGCCACTCAGGCGATTGGGTTGCCGTATTGCTGCATATTAATGAATCAGAAAAAAGTGCGGTCGGTATTGATATTGAATTTCCCAAAAAACGAAATTTTTCTGCACTCATGTCGCATTTTGCGCCACAAGCAGAGCAAGAATGGTTTGCTAAACAACTTAATGAGGAGCAGGCTTTTTATCGCTGTTGGTGTTTGCGTGAGGCGGTATTGAAATCACAAGGTGTTGGGATTGTAAAACTTTCAAGTGTGGTACATTTACCAGCGCGGTTACAGATCTTTTCAGATTATTGTCCGAAAGGGGAATTGATCTTTACCGATGAATTACCTTTTTATTTTGCTGCGTTTATTAATCAGTCAAAAATCCAACCGCACTTTTATCAATGGAATGGAAAAGAATTAGAAGAAAAAAATATAAAAAAATCCTTGATTTACCAAGTGAATGAATAAAAGAAAATCCTTGAAAATATTCAAGGATTTTTTATTTTGTAATAATTTGCATTGCCACTTGTATTTTCATAGACTAACCTCATTTATTTCGTTAAACTCATTAAAAACTTTAGACAAATGGAGAACGTAATGTCGCAAAACGGTCCAGATCAAGATCCTTGGGGTAAACCGGGACAGAGTAGCGGTCCAAAACAGTCAGATAATTCATCAGATAAGCAAAATGAAAATGGCTGGGGCGCGCGAGACAATAAGAATCAGGAGCAATCACCACCAGATATTGAAGAGGTATTTAATAATCTGTTGAAAAAATTAGGTGGTGGTAATAAAAAAGGTGGTTCAAATAATACTTCGCCTAATATGCCTTCATTTAATTTAGGTAAAATTTTACCGATCGCCGTGGTGATTGGGGGAATTATTTGGGGTGCAAGCGGTTTTTACACCATCAAAGAAGCGGAACGTGGCGTGACGTTACGTTTTGGCGAGTTTCATTCTATCGTTCAACCCGGTTTAAACTGGAAGCCAACCTTTGTTGATAAAGTGATTCCAGTGAATGTAGAACAAGTTCGTGAGCTTAAAACGCAAGGTGCGATGTTAACCAAAGATGAAAACATGGTTAAAGTTGAAATGACTGTACAATATCGCGTGCAAAATCCTGAAAAATACCTGTTTAGCGTGAGCAATGCAGATAATAGTCTTGGGCAAGCGACTGATAGCGCACTTCGTTATGTGATAGGTCATATGACTATGAATGATGTGCTGACAACCGGTCGTGCCGTGGTGCGTGAAGATACGTGGAAAGCATTGAACGATATTATAAAACCTTATGATATGGGACTTGAAGTGATTGACGTGAACTTCCAATCTGCACGTCCTCCAGAAGAAGTGAAAGATGCTTTCGATGATGCGATTAAAGCACAGGAAGACGAACAACGTTACATTCGTGAGGCAGAAGCTTATGCCCGCGAGAAAGAGCCAATCGCTCGTGGTGATGCACAACGTATCGTTGAAGAAGCAACCGCTTATAAAGATCGTGTTGTGCTTGATGCGCAAGGGGAAGTGGAACGTTTACAGCGTCTGCTACCTGAATTTAAAGCGGCTCCTGATTTGTTAAAAGAGCGTCTTTATATTCAAACCATGGAAAAAGTCATGGCAAATACACCTAAAGTGATGCTAGATAGCAATAATGGTAACAATTTAACTGTATTGCCATTGGAGCAATTAATGAGTAAAAAGACGGCTAAGCCAGTGACCACTACTTCAGAAAGTGCGGTCAGTTCTGCGCCAGTTTCAACACAGGAACGTCGTGTAGAAACACAAACGGTTCAACCGGTTCAATCAAATGAAGGCATTCGCCAAGGGAGATTTAATTAATGCGTAAATTCTTACTTCCGATTATTGTGGTGATTGCTGCGGTGCTGTATTCCAGCGTAGTGGTTGTAACTGAGGGCACTCGTGGCATCATGTTGCGTTTTAACAAAGTACAACGCGATGCAGAAAACAAAGTGGTTGTATATGAACCAGGTTTGCATTTTAAATTACCTTTAATTGATAGCATTAAAGTGCTTGATGCGCGTATTCGTACCCTTGATGGATCTGCTACTCGTTTTGTGACAGTCGAGAAAAAAGACTTGTTGGTTGATTCCTATGTGAAATGGAGAATCAGCGATTTCGGTCGTTTCTATACTGCAACGGGTGGTGGCGATTATAATCAAGCTTCAAGCTTATTAAGCCGTAAAGTGAACGACCGTCTGCGTTCAGAAATTGGTACTCGTACAATTAAAGATATCGTTTCAGGTACGCGTGGTGAATTAATGGCGGGGGCGAAAAAAGCGCTAAATTCAGGGCAGGATAGTACCTCTGAATTAGGGATTGAAGTCGTTGATGTTCGCGTAAAACAAATCAATTTACCGGATGAAGTCTCTTCTTCGATTTACCAACGTATGCGTGCAGAACGTGATGCGGTTGCTCGTGAACATCGTTCGCAAGGTAAAGAAAAAGCAGCATTCATTCAAGCGGATGTGGATCGTAAAGTCACCTTGATCTTAGCGAATGCAAATAAAACGGCACAAGAATTACGAGGTAATGGTGATGCAGCAGCAGCGAAATTATATTCTCAAGCTTTTGCCCAAGAACCACAGTTTTATAGCTTTATTCGTAGCTTAAAAGCCTATGAAAGCAGCTTTGAAGGTTCAGATAATATGATGATTTTGAAACCTGACAGTGATTTCTTCCGCTTTATGCAAGCGCCAAAGAAATAAACAAGAGATAATGAAAAGTGAAGTGCGGTTAGAAATAACCGCATTTTTTTATTGCTTAATTTTAGGGGAATTCTCACTTATAAGATAAGAAGGCCTTTAATGCAATCAATCGCATCCATAGCCAAATCAAATTAAATCCACATAAAATATAAGCCAATTTTTTGGCATAATCACCTTGCTTTTTAAGCTTTCTCTTTCTTTTTATATTTATATTTTATTGATCATTTGGAGGATTAGATGAAAAAACTGATTATTGGCGGAGCAGCCATTGCAGTATTGGGTTATTTGGGGGTTGTGGGGTATCTACATCAATTTGATAAAGAGAACGCGACCCAACTTTTAATGGAAAATCGCTATACGGGCGAACAAGAAAAAGTGGCAAAAGCGTTGTTTGATAACAGCTGCCAATATTGCCATAGTCCAAACACACCTCTTCCATTTTATTCAAAATTTCCGATTGTGGGTGACCAAATGCAATCGGATATTCAGAATGGGCTTAGAGCCTTCCGCTTAGATCGTTTAGTTGAAGGCTTAAAAGATCCGAGCAAATTATCCCAAGCTGATTTAGCAAAATTACAACGTGTACTAGAAAATAACGAAATGCCAATTGCTAAATTCAGACATCTCCACTGGGGAAGCAAACCAGATGAGCAAGAAAAAGTAGCGTTGCTTAACTGGATTCGTGAAGCACGTAAAATGTCTTTACCAAAAGAAACACCAAATGTTGATGCCGATAGTTTAGTTTAACCGATTCCAGACAGTATTGCGACTGATGAAGCAAAAGTTGCATTAGGTCATGATCTTTTCTTTGATGGTCGTTTATCAGGCGATGGTTCTATTCAATGTCACACTTGTCACCAATTAGATAAAGGTGGTGTGGATAGACTTGAAACTTCAACGGGTATTGATGGTAAAAAAGGCCCAATTAACGCACCAACTGTATTCAATGCGGCATTTAACTTTGTGCAATTCTGGGATGGGCGAGCGGCAGATTTAGCGGATCAAGCGAAAGGTCCTCCAACAAATCCGGTAGAAATGGGTTCACACTCTTGGGATGACATCGTGGCACGTTTTGAAATGGATGAAGAGTTCAAAAAAGAATTCTTAAAAGAATATCCACAAGTGACGAAAGAAACCTTAACTCACGCGATTGGTGAATATGAAAAAACATTAATTACGCCAAATAGTGATTTCGACCGTTATTTGAAAGGGGATAAAACAGCCTTGACTGAACAACAAGTTCGCGGTTATGAGTTATTCAAACAACATAAATGCGATACTTGTCATACTGGTGTAGCAATGGGTGGACAATCTTATGAATACATGGGACTCTACGGCGATTACTTTAAAGATCGTGGTACGCCATTAACTGATGCAGATGAAGGTCGCTTTGCACAAACTAAAGATCCATTCGATATGCATCGCTTCAAAGTGCCAACTTTACGTAACATCGCGCTTACCGCACCATATTTCCATGATGCGTCAGCAAAAGAGCTAAAAGATGCTGTGAGTGCAATGTTGAAATACCAAAGTAACGTGCAACAGCCTGCTCAAAAAGATGTTGAAGACATTACCTCTTTCTTAGAAAGTTTAACAGGTGAATTTAAAGGTGAAAAATTAAAATAATCCTTTAAGCTGTAAATAGAAATGACCGCAAGTGCGGTCGTTTTTTGGGTTTGTCAAAACACACAAAAATGTTTGAAATCTTAACCGCACTTTTATCAATTAATTTAATAAATCATATTTACCTGAAGACTTACCGTCTGTAATGACCCAAATTAAGCGATAAAGCAAGTCTTTCAACTCTACGCGAGCCTAAATGCTCGGAGCAAATGGAAAATCGCATAAATTAACATAATGATACCCAGTATTATTTTGAGATTGCTTATTTTGTTTTGGAGCTTTTCTTTCATATCTTGATAAAGCTTTTCAGCTAGCACTTTTTGTTCTTTAAAAGATAAATTTACCCAATTTTTTTGATAATTTTCTATCGCTTTTTCAATTTCTTCCGACGTATATTTATCAGAATAAAAAGCTTTTCCTAATAAAAGATCAAGTATATTCCATGATTTAGCTGAGGTAGTATGAGCAAAATGGATATACTTGCCGGAAAGAAAATCCTGAATAAACATCTGTAATCCTTGTATATTTATCAAGCCTAGACGGCCAACTTTAACTAGATATAATTCCTTCATTTTTGAATCCGGTAAAACGAAATGTAGCCCTTCGTGTGATAAGAATAAAGGCAAATTGACTTTTTCTATATCGTCATACACAGTCCATTCCGGTAGTTGATGAATATAAAATTGGTCGTCTTTAACATAAATCATGCGACGACGTCGATCAATGCGAATAAGTCGTTGGTTTGGTAAAAGTAAGCTAATAAAGAATGCAGCAAGTGGGAAACCAATAAGACTAAGGGCAACCTGACGTTTGACTTCAAAGGTATAGCGTTCGTTAGATTGATAGTATTCTTGTTCTGATTGAACAGAATTTTTTGCTAATTTTTGTTGTAATTCTAAATAATTATTCCATTTTGTTTGGGCGCTGAAATAATCAAGATCGGCGTGATGTTTTCTAAATTCAATGAAACTAGTCGGTAATGTTGAGCCTTTTGCTAATTCCTTAAGTTGGGCTTCAAGCGCTTGGTTTTCTTTTATTTGTTCTTCAACATATTGTAGGTATGCCTTGTGCCTTTCGGTAGAAGGTTGAATAAACCACTTCACATAAGTCACAAAAGTATCATCTCGTGTATATATTGTATCAGCGTGTTTTACCCAACTGATAAAAGCTAATAACAAACCAATGACAATAATTATAAGTCGCCATATCTGCATCATGGGGCGATGGATCTCGATCAGATCGGGATTTAAAAATCTCACATGACGGGCTAAAAGTTTTTCGGTATAAGCGGGTTTCATTCATTTTCCTCAAAAAGTAATGCGTTAAGTTTATCACTGCCGTATAAAAGTGCAGTTAAAAATGTGTAAATTTTTCCTTAAGTAGTTGTCTATTATGATAAACTTAAACTGTTTATATCTTCTTTCAATATTAACATGAAACATATCATTACTAAATTATCTCTTTCTCTCTTTTGCTTTTGTCTTGTTGCCTGTGACACAAACTT
>JAWHBY010000053.1:0-14320 GCA_032568935.1 Parahaemophilus parainfluenzae | reverse complement strand
AACCGGTGCAGTAGTCGATGCGGCTTATACTTATCCTTTCTGGAATTGGGTAGGCGGTCCGTGGTCACTAGTGAAATATGGTGTGCAAGCGATAGATAAACGCTCGAAGACATTGGACCAAACAGAATTGTTAAATCAAGCACAAGATCCTTATGTTACTTTCCGCGAAGCTTATTATCAGAATTTAGAATTTAAAGTAAATGATGGTGAAGTAAAAGAAAGCTCACAGAAAGAATTGTCTGATGATGTATTAAAAGAGATTGATTAAGAATACTCGTATAAGCGATAAAGTCACTTATATGTTAGGATAGCAAGCGTATTTATACGTCAATATTAAAGGAGAATATCATGACTAAAATCATTCATACAGAAAAAGCCCCAGCAGCAATTGGTCCTTATGTTCAAGCTGTAGATCTTGGTAATTTAGTTTTGACATCTGGTCAAATCCCGGTTAATCCAGCAACGGGTGAAGTGCCAAAAGATATTGTCGCTCAGGCGCGTCAATCGTTAGAAAACGTGAAAGCCATTATTGAACAGGCTGGTTTGAAAGTGGGTGATATTGTGAAAACCACTGTGTTTGTGAAAGATCTTAATGATTTTGCAGCAGTAAATGCAGAATATGAGAAATTCTTTAAAAAAAATAACCACCCGAATTTCCCTGCTCGTTCTTGCGTAGAAGTAGCTCGATTACCAAAAGATGTAGGTGTGGAAATCGAAGCAATTGCTGTAAGAAGATAATGGCAAAGTGCGGTTAAAATCTGCAGATTTTTTCTACAATAGGCTTTACAAGAGCAAGATTAATCACTATAATCTCGCTCCTAAATTACGCTTAGCGTAAAATTTCTGGTTGGTGCTTGACCTATTCAAGCCCCGTCCAAGACCGTAGGGAATGGTTAGCAATAATCGTCTTAATAATCCTACGTAGATGGTGAACAGAATAAGAATATTTCTTGCTTCTGGGCACCGAAGTCGTCCTAGTCTGAAAGATAACTCTTTCGATGAGGTAAATTAATTCCGAGAAATCGGAGTGTATTCAGGAGCTAAAAGCCAATGGCATTAAATCTTCAAGACAAACAAGCAATTGTTGCCGAAGTAAATGAAGCAGCCAAAGGTGCACTTTCAGCAGTAATCGCGGACTCTCGTGGTGTAACTGTTGATAAAATGACTGAATTACGTAAAGCAGCTCGTGAAGCTGGTGTAACAATGCGCGTTGTTCGTAATACTTTATTACGTCGTGCGGTTGAAGGCACTGATTTCGAATGCTTACAAGATACGTTTGTAGGTCCAACACTTATCGCATTCTCTAACGAACACCCAGGTGCAGCAGCACGTTTGTTCAAAGATTTTGCTAAAGTAAACGATAAGTTTGAAATTAAAGGTGCAGCCTTTGAAGGTAAGATCCAAGATGTTGAATTCTTAGCAACATTACCAACTTACGAAGAAGCAATTGCACGTTTAATGGGCACAATGAAAGAAGCTGCGGCAGGCAAACTTGTTCGCACTTTTGCGGCATTACGCGACAAATTACAAGAAGCAGCTTAATCATTAAGCGTTTCTTACTTCATTTAACTTTATTAATTTTAGGAATTGATTGTTATGTCATTAACTAACGAACAAATCATTGAAGCGATCGCTTCTAAATCTGTAACTGAAATCGTTGAATTAATCGCAGCGATGGAAGAAAAATTCGGCGTTTCTGCAGCAGCAGTAGCAGCAGCTCCAGCAGCTGGCGGTGCAGCAGCAGCGGCAGAAGAAAAAACTGAATTCGACGTAGTTCTTGCTGAAGCTGGTGCTAACAAAGTAGCAGTTATCAAAGCAGTACGTGGTGCAACTGGTTTAGGCTTAAAAGAAGCTAAAGACTTAGTTGAATCTGCTCCAGCTAACTTAAAAGAAGGCGTTTCTAAAGAAGAAGCTGAAGCACTTAAGAAAGAATTAGAAGAAGCTGGTGCAAAAGTAGAAATCAAATAATTTTTGATTCACTTATGTCCTGTTTCTCAGGCTTAATGGCTGGTGGTTTACCATCAGCCATTTTGTGCTATCAAAAACAGCACAAAAAACAGATAGACATTTTCCGTTTAATGGTATCTGTTTCCACTTAAATTAATCAGACGTTTTAATTTAAGTAGCCCACTACAGAAGTAAGGTTCAGAGTGCGGTATCCGAAACGGCGTCAATCTCCGATATAAATAAAAACGTCAATTAATTTGACCGCACTTTTTTATATCAACTCGGTCTCACTAAAATTTACAGAGGAAAACCAATAATGGGTTACTCCTATACTGAGAAAAAACGAATTCGTAAAGACTTCGGCAAACGTCCGCAAGTTTTAAATGTACCTTATTTATTAACTATCCAATTAGATTCTTTTGATAAATTCATTCAAAAAGATCCTGAAGGTCAACAAGGCTTAGAAGCTGCATTCCGTTCTGTTTTCCCAATCGTAAGCAATAACGGTTATACAGAATTACAATATGTTGATTACCGTTTAGAAGAACCAGAATTTGATGTCCGTGAATGTCAAATCCGTGGTTCAACTTATGCAGCAGGTTTACGCGTAAAATTACGTTTAGTTAGTTACGATAAAGAATCTTCATCACGCGCAGTCAAAGACATTAAAGAAAGCGAAGTATATATGGGGGAAATCCCATTAATGACTGACAACGGTACCTTTGTCATCAATGGTACTGAGCGTGTTATCGTTTCACAATTACACCGTAGCCCAGGCGTATTTTTTGATTCTGACAAAGGTAAAACACACTCTTCAGGTAAAGTGCTTTATAACGCACGTATTATTCCTTACCGTGGTTCTTGGTTAGATTTCGAATTTGATCCAAAAGATAACTTATATGCGCGTATTGACCGCCGTCGTAAATTACCGGCAACCATTATTTTACGTGCGTTAGGTTACACCGTTGAAGAAATCTTAAACTTATTCTTCGACAAAGTAACTTTCGAGATCGCTGGCAATAAATTACTCATGACATTAGTGCCAGAACGTCTACGTGGTGAAACGGCAACATTTGATATTGAAGCAAATGGCAAAGTCTATGTAGAGCGCGGTCGTCGTATCACTGCTCGTCACATCAAAGCATTAGAAAAAGATAATGTGACACAAGTTGAAGTGCCAACTGAATATATCGCAGGCAAAGTAGCGGCAAAAGATTACGTTGATCTTGAATCAGGTGAAATTATTTGCCCAGCAAATGGCGAGATTTCTTTAGAAGTGTTAGCGAAATTATCGCAAGCAGGCTATAAAATCATCGAAACATTATTCACCAATGACTTAGATTACGGTCCATATATCTCTGAAACATTACGTGTTGATCCAACTTACGATCGTGTAAGTGCGTTATATGAAATCTACCGTATGATGCGTCCAGGTGAACCACCTACACCAGAATCTTCAGAAGCATTATTCAATAACTTATTCTTCTCTGCAGAACGTTATGATTTATCTGCAGTAGGTCGTATGAAGTTTAATCGCTCGTTAGGTATTCCTGAAGGCGAAGGTACGGGTATTTTAAGTAACGACGATATCATTCGTGTGATGAAAAAACTCATCGATATCCGTAATGGTCGTGGTGAAGTAGATGATATCGACCACTTGGGTAACCGTCGTATTCGTTCTGTGGGTGAGATGGCAGAAAACCAATTCCGTATTGGTTTAGTTCGTGTAGAAAGAGCAGTTAAAGAGCGTTTATCTTTAGGCGATTTAGATGCGATCACGCCACAAGATTTAATTAATCCAAAACCAATTTCTGCGGCAGTGAAAGAATTCTTTGGTTCTTCACAACTTTCGCAATTCATGGACCAAAACAACCCATTATCAGAAGTAACACACAAACGTCGTATTTCTGCATTAGGTCCAGGCGGTTTAACGCGTGAACGTGCAGGCTTTGAGGTGCGTGACGTACATAACACCCACTATGGTCGTTTATGTCCAATCGAAACCCCTGAAGGTCCAAACATCGGTTTGATCAATTCACTCTCTGCGTTTGCTCGTACTAACGATTATGGTTTCTTAGAAACGCCATATCGTAAAGTGGTTGATGGTCAAGTAACCGAAGAAATCGAATACTTATCTGCAATTGATGAAGCAAACTACATCATTGCACAGGCGAACTCAAACCTTGATGAGAATAATCGTTTTACAGATGCATTCGTTACTGCACGTGGTGAACGTGGTGAATCTGGTCTTTATAAACCAGAAGAAATTCACTATATGGACGTTTCAACTCAACAAGTGGTATCTGTGGCTGCAGCGTTAATTCCATTCTTAGAGCATGACGATGCTAACCGTGCCTTAATGGGTGCGAACATGCAACGTCAAGCGGTTCCTACTTTACGTGCTGATAAGCCGTTAGTGGGTACAGGTATGGAAAAACCAATCGCACTTGACTCTGGTGTGGCGGTTGTAGCAAAACGTGGTGGTACAGTTCAATACGTTGATGCATCTCGTATCGTTATCAAAGTAAATGAAGATGAAACTGTAGCTGGCGAAGCGGGTATCGATATTTATAACTTAATTAAATACACTCGTTCTAACCAAAATACCTGTATCAACCAAATTCCTTGTGTGAATTTAGGCGATCCAATTAACCGTGGTGAAGTATTAGCAGATGGTCCTTCAACAGACTTAGGTGAATTAGCATTAGGTCAAAATATCCGTGTGGCGTTCATGCCTTGGAACGGTTATAACTTCGAAGACTCAATGTTAGTTTCTGAGCGTGTAGTACAACAAGATCGCTTTACGACAATCCACATTCAAGAATTGTCTTGTGTGGCGCGTGATACTAAATTAGGTTCTGAAGAAATCACTGCGGATATTCCAAACGTAGGTGAATCTGCATTAAGCAAATTGGATGAATCAGGTATCGTGTATGTGGGTGCTGAAGTGAAAGGGGGTGACATCTTAGTCGGTAAAGTAACCCCTAAAGGCGAAACGCAATTAACACCAGAAGAAAAATTGTTACGTGCAATCTTCGGTGAAAAAGCATCTGATGTGAAAGACTCTTCATTACGTGTACCAAACAGCGTAAGCGGTACTGTAATCGACGTTCAAGTCTTCACTCGTGATGGCGTAGAAAAAGACAAACGTGCATTAGAAATTGAAGAAATGCAGTTAAAACAAGCTAAGAAAGACCTTTCTGATGAATTAGAAATCTTAGAAGCTGGCTTGTTTGCTCGTGTGCGTAATCTACTTATCGCTGGTGGTATTGATGCGGCTCAATTAGATAAAATGGATCGCACCAAATGGTTAGAACAAACCATTTCAGATGAAGAAAAACAAAACCAATTAGAACAGCTTGCTGAGCAATATGAAGAATTACGTAAAGAGTTTGAACACAAACTTGAAGTAAAACGTAAGAAAATCATTAAAGGCGATGACCTCGCACCAGGCGTGTTAAAAGTGGTTAAAGTTTACCTAGCGGTGAAACGTCACATTCAACCGGGTGATAAAATGGCGGGTCGTCACGGTAACAAAGGTGTTATCTCAAAAATCAATCCAGTGGAAGATATGCCATACGATGAAAACGGTCAACCGGTTGAAATCGTATTGAACCCACTGGGTGTACCATCTCGTATGAACATCGGTCAGATCTTAGAAACTCACTTAGGCTTAGCTGCTAAAGGTATCGGTGATCAAATCAATGCGATGATCAAACAAAAACAAGATGTTGAGAAACTTCGTGGCTATATGCAAAAAGCATACGATTTAGGTCATGGCGCACAAAAAGTGGATTTAAGCACCTTTAGTGATGACGAAATCATGCGTTTAGCAGAAAACCTACGTAAAGGTTTACCGGTAGCAACACCAGTGTTTGATGGTGCTGATGAGCAAGAAATCAAAGAAATGTTGAAACTTGGTGGCTTACCAACTTCAGGTCAGATCACGTTATACGATGGCCGTACTGGTGAGAAATTCGAGCGTCCAGTAACCGTAGGTTATATGTACATGCTCAAATTGAACCACTTAGTTGATGACAAAATGCATGCTCGTTCAACAGGTTCTTATAGTCTTGTTACTCAACAACCACTTGGTGGTAAAGCACAATTCGGTGGTCAACGTTTCGGTGAGATGGAGGTATGGGCACTTGAAGCATACGGTGCTGCTTACACCTTACAAGAAATGTTAACTGTGAAATCCGATGACGTGAACGGCCGTACGAAGATGTATAAAAACATCGTCGGTGGCAACCAACAAATGGATCCGGGTACACCGGAATCTTTCAACGTAATTATGAAAGAAATCCGTTCACTTGGTTTGAATATCGAGCTAGACGAAGAGTAATCGACAAACCGGTCTTCCCCTGTACGCAGGGGAAGCAAAAGGAAGAAATCGCCGAAGTGCGGTTAAAAAACAAAATATTTTTGACCGCACTTTGAAACCCTTAACTCCGACAGGAGACTATTTGTGAAAGACTTAGTTAAGTTTTTAAAAGCACAATCAAAAACCAGTGAAGATTTTGATGTGATTAAAATTGGGTTAGCTTCTCCAGACATGATCCGTTCTTGGTCATTTGGTGAAGTTAAAAAACCTGAAACAATCAACTATCGTACGTTCAAACCTGAGCGTGACGGTCTTTTCTGTGCACGTATTTTCGGGCCAGTAAAAGATTACGAATGTTTATGCGGAAAATATAAACGCTTAAAACACCGTGGTGTGATTTGTGAAAAATGTGGTGTTGAAGTAACACAAACTAAAGTGCGTCGTGAACGTATGGGCCACATTGAATTGGCTTGTCCAGTTGCACACATTTGGTTCTTAAAATCACTTCCGTCCCGTATCGGTTTATTACTTGATATGCCGTTACGTGATATTGAGCGTGTGCTTTACTTTGAAATGTACATCGTAACCGAACCGGGTATGACCGATTTAGAACGTGGACAGTTATTAACTGAAGAACAATTCCTTGATGCAGAAGACCGCTGGCAAGATGAATTCGAAGCGAAAATGGGTGCTGAAGCAATTCAAGATTTACTTAAAGGTATTGATCTTGAAGTGGAATGTGAAAAATTACGTGAAGAGTTACAAGAAACTAACTCTGAAACAAAACGTAAGAAAATCACTAAACGCTTAAAATTATTAGAAGCTTTCCAACAATCTGGTAATAAACCAGAGTGGATGGTGATGACTGTATTACCAGTACTTCCGCCAGATTTACGTCCGTTAGTACCATTAGATGGTGGTCGTTTTGCAACTTCGGACTTAAACGATTTATATCGTCGCGTAATCAACCGTAACAACCGTTTAAAACGTTTATTAGATTTAATCGCACCAGATATTATCGTGCGCAACGAAAAACGTATGTTACAAGAATCTGTTGATGCGTTATTAGATAATGGTCGTCGTGGTCGTGCGATTACAGGTTCTAACCGTCGTCCATTGAAATCACTTGCGGATATGATCAAAGGTAAACAAGGTCGTTTCCGTCAAAACTTATTAGGTAAACGTGTTGACTATTCAGGCCGTTCTGTAATCACTGTAGGTCCATACTTGCACTTACACCAATGTGGTTTACCGAAGAAAATGGCATTGGAATTATTCCGTCCGTTTATCTATGCAAAATTAGAAAGCCGTGGTTATGCAACTACAATCAAAGCGGCTAAGAAAATGGTTGAGCGTGAAGACGCGATCGTTTGGGATATCTTGGCAGAAGTTATTCGTGAGCACCCAATTCTATTGAACCGTGCACCGACACTTCACCGTTTAGGTATCCAAGCGTTTGAACCACTTCTAATCGAAGGTAAAGCAATCCAGTTACACCCGCTCGTTTGTGCGGCGTTCAACGCGGACTTCGATGGTGACCAAATGGCGGTTCACGTACCATTAACACTTGAAGCTCAGTTAGAAGCACGTGCGTTAATGATGTCAACCAACAACGTACTTTCACCTGCAAACGGTGATCCTATTATCGTTCCATCACAAGACGTGGTGTTGGGTCTTTACTATATGACCCGTGAAAAAGTGAACGGTAAAGGCGAAGGCATGTTATTGCAAGATCCGCGCGAAGCTGAAAAAGCATATCGCACAGGTGAAGCAGAATTACATTCTCGCGTTAAAGTACGTATTACTGAATATGTGAAAAATGAAGCAGGCGAATTCGAAGAGAAAACCACATTAACCGATACCACTATCGGTCGTGCAATCTTATGGATGATCGCGCCAAAAGGTATGCCTTATTCATTGTTTAACCAAACATTAGGTAAAAAAGCAATTTCTAAACTTATCAACGAAGCTTATCGTCGTTTAGGTTTGAAAGAAGCAGTAATGTTTGCTGACCATATTATGTATACCGGTTTTGCTTATGCTGCACGTTCAGGTTCTTCTGTGGGTATCGACGATATGGTTATCCCAGAGAAAAAATACGAAATTATTTCTGCAGCGGAAGCTGAAGTGGCTGAAATTCAAGAACAGTTCCAATCTGGTCTTGTAACAGCGGGTGAGCGTTATAACAAAGTCATCGATATTTGGGCTGCAGCAAATGAGCGTGTAGCGAAAGCAATGATGGAAAACTTATCTCAGGAAGAAGTCATCAACCGTGAAGGTAACCCTGAGAAACAAGCTTCTTTCAACAGCATTTTTATGATGGCTGACTCCGGTGCGCGTGGTTCTGCAGCTCAGATTCGTCAGTTAGCAGGTATGCGTGGTTTGATGGCGCGTCCAGATGGTTCGATCATCGAAACCCCAATTACAGCGAACTTCCGTGAAGGTTTGAACGTACTTCAGTACTTTATTTCAACCCACGGTGCGCGTAAAGGTTTGGCGGATACCGCATTAAAAACAGCAAACTCTGGTTACTTAACTCGTCGTTTAGTTGACGTAGCGCAAGACTTAGTGATCGTTGAAGATGACTGTGGTACACACGAAGGTTTAGTCATGACTCCATTAATCGAAGGTGGAGATGAGAAAGTTCCACTTCGCGAATTAGTGTTAGGTCGTGTTGTGGCTGAAGATGTGTATAAACCAGGTACAGAAGAAGTCTTAATTGCACGTAACACCTTATTAGATGAAAAACTGTGTGATGTGTTAGATGCAAACTCCGTGGACAGCGTAAAAGTACGTTCTGTTGTAACTTGTGATACTGATTTCGGTGTCTGTGCGAAATGTTATGGTCGTGACTTAGCTCGTGGTCACCTCATCAACCAAGGTGAAGCAGTGGGTGTTATCGCTGCTCAATCAATCGGTGAGCCAGGTACACAGTTAACCATGCGTACGTTCCACATCGGTGGTGCAGCTTCTGCAGCAGCGAAAGAATCTAGCGTACAAATCAAAAACAACGGTACTTTACACCTTGCTAACGCAAAATTCGTTGTTAATGACGAAGGTAAATTAGTTTTAACTTCTCGTAATACTGAATTAACCGTAACTGATGCATTTGGTCGTACGAAAGAACATTATAAAGTGCCTTACGGTACTGTGTTGAATAAAGCAGATGGTCAAGAAGTATCAGCGGGTGAAACAGTGGCAAACTGGGATCCTCATACAATGCCAGTTGTCTCTGAAGTATCTGGTTTTGTGAAATTCGTTGATATCGTGGATGGTTTAACTGTAACCCGTCAAACGGATGAATTAACTGGTCTTTCTTCTATCGTCGTACAAGATGTGGGTGAACGTGCAACAGCAGGTAAAGATTTACGTCCAACCATCAAATTAGTTGATGCAAAAGGTAACGATATCTTCTTACCTGAAACTGATGTTATTGCGCAATACTTCTTACCAGGTAAAGCAATCGTAAGTTTAGATGACGGTGCGGAAGTGAAAGTGGGTGAACCACTTGCACGTATTCCACAAGAATCTGTGGGTACTAAAGATATTACTGGTGGTCTTCCACGCGTTGCTGACTTATTCGAAGCACGTAAACCGAAAGAGCCTGCAATCTTGGCAGAAATTTCAGGTATCGTGTCCTTCGGTAAAGAAACCAAAGGTAAACGTCGCTTGCTAATCACCCCAACTGAAGGTGAAATCTACGAAGAAATGATTCCCAAATGGCGTCAACTCAACGTATTTGAAGGCGAGATGGTAGAACGTGGTGATGTGATTTCTGATGGTGCAGAGACTCCACACGATATCTTACGTTTACGCGGTGTTCGTGCTGTAACTGAATATATCGTGAACGAAGTACAAGAAGTTTACCGCTTACAAGGGGTAAAAATTAACGATAAGCACATCGAAGTTATCGTACGTCAAATGTTACGTAAAGCAGTCATTACGAAAGCTTATGACAGCGAATTCCTCGAAGGGGAACAAGTTGAAGTGGCTCGCGTGAAAATTGTTAACCGTAAACGTGAAGCGGAAGGTAAACCACCAGTTGAATTCGAACGTGAATTACTGGGTATTACCAAAGCGTCATTGGCGACAGAATCCTTCATTTCTGCAGCATCGTTCCAAGAAACCACTCGCGTGCTTACTGAAGCGGCAGTGGCGGGTAAACGTGATGAATTACGAGGCTTGAAAGAGAACGTAATCGTAGGTCGTTTAATCCCAGCTGGTACTGGTTTTGCATATCACCAAGGTCGTCACAAAAAACGTATTGTAGACGATGTTGTGATTAAATTGTCTGAAGACGATGAAGCAGCAATTGCTGATGAATTCGTGATGACAGCAGATGATGCAACAACTAACTTAGCAGAAATGCTTAATATGGCAGATGATGCAGAATAATCGCTAATCGATAAAAAGAAAACCCGAGTTTAGGCTCGGGTTTTTTATTATCTTAATACAAAAAGTGCGGTCAGTTTTTGATGCGTTTTTCGTTTGGAAAAGTATCGTAAAAATGACCGCACTTTCTTTTCATCAATAAAAAAGCCACCTTATCGGTGGCTTTGAAATATTTTGCTTAAGCTAAGATTACCAACCTTTTACAACACCATCTTTAAAGTGTTTTTTCGCTTCTTGGTAAACTTCTTCAGTTTGGTATGCTTTCACGAAATCTTGGATCGCTTTGCTGTCTTTGTTATCAGTACGCGCAACGATGATGTTTACGTATGGAGAATCTTTATCTTCCACGAATACACCGTTATCTTGTGCATTTAAGCCAACTTGACCCGCATAAGTGTTATTTACAACCGCAAGATCAACATCATCTAATGCACGAGCTGCAACAGAGGTATCTACTTCAGAAATTTTTAAGTTTTTCGGATTTTCAACGATATCTGCGACAGTTGAAAGAAGATCGTTAGAATTTTTAAGTTTGATTAAACCTTGTTTTTCAAGAAGGATTAATGCACGACCACGGTTTGATGGGTCATTTGGCACAACAACTTTCGCGCCATCTTTTAATTCATTTACATTTTTGATGGTTTTAGAATAGCCAGCAAGAGGGTAAACAAAGGTGTTACCAACGATCACTAAGTTGTTTAAGTTTTTCGCTTTTACATCTTCATCTAAGTAAGGTTTGTGTTGCATTGCGTTAGCATCTAAATCACCTTTAGATACAGCAGTGTTTGGTAATGCATAGTCATTGAATAAAACAAATTCAACATTTAAGTTGTATTTGTCTTTTGCCACTTTTGCAGCGGTTTCTGCAACTTGGTGCTCAGGACCCGCCATTACCCCAACTTTGATTGATGTTGGAGCAGGTGCAGTTGATGCTGCATCTACTTTTTTTTCTTCTTTACAACCTGTTAATACTAATGCTGACGCGACAGCGGTGATAGCAAATAAGTTTTTTAATTTCATGTTTTTTCCTTGTTGTGAATAAAATGGTATAGAAAATAATTAACGGTGATCCACTCGTTTTGCGAGCGTGTCGCCTAATTTTTGACTGAGCATCACGATAATCACGATAACAATCGTTGCTGCCCAAGTTACCGATGGCATATTGCGATAGACACCATAGTTAATGGCAAGGCTTCCTAAACCGCCACCGCCTTGGGTTCCCGCCATTGCGGTATAGCCAATTAATGTTACGAAGGTGAGTGTAATAGCATTAATAAGCGTTGGTAAAGATTCAGGCAAATAGAATTTACGAATAATTTGCCAATTGGTTGCGCCCATAGCTTTTGCTGTTTCAGTCAAACCGGTTGGGATCTCAAAAAGTGCATTGCTCGTAAGACGTGCAAAAAATGGCGTTGCGGCTGCACTTAATGACACAATCGCCGCATTAGAACCAATGCTACCGCCAGGAAGTAACCAACTGGTAAGCGGAATTAAAGCAAGTAACAAAATAATATAAGGGATTGAACGTCCGATATTAATAATGACGTTTAAGAACGCATTGAGTTTTTTGTTTTCTAAAATCGCCCCTTTATTGGTTAAAAAGGTTAAAAAACCAAGTGGTAAGCCTAATAAAGCCGCAATTAATGTCGACAATACCGACATATAAACCGTTTCAACGGTTGATACCGTTAGTAAACTCGCGAAGTTATCAGGGAATTGTTGGCTAAATGTTACCCATAACTCATTGAACATAGCCTAGCACCTCTACTCGAACATTATTTTCCATTAAATAAACCTTGGTTTGCGTAATTGCATCTTCATCACCTTCAACTTCCGCAATCGTAAAGCCAAATTTAACGCCACCGGCATAATCAATTTGTGATGTTAAGATACTGAGTTCTACACCAAATTTTTTTGATGCTTGAGAAAGTAATGGCGCATCGACGGAACGACCAGTAAATTCAAATTTGATGATCGGATACGATTTGGCATGTTTTGGTGTATCAGATAGATTTTCTAAATATTCTTCCGGCAACGTAATGTGGAAGGTCGAACTGATAAACTCTTGAGCCAATTCTGTTTTCGGATTAGAGAAAATCTCACTAACCGTGCCTTGTTCAATCAGGCGGCCTTTATCAATCACGGCAACTTGGTCGCAGATACGTTTAACCACTTCCATTTCATGGGTGATAAGAAGAATGGTGATACCTAAAGTGCGGTTGATTTCTTTTAATAATTTTAGAATGGATTGGGTTGTTGCCGGATCTAATGCGCTAGTTGCCTCATCACAAAGTAAGACTTTTGGATCGCTTGCAAGTGCACGCGCAATCGCTACTCGTTGTTTTTGACCACCAGAGAGATTAGCAGGATACACATTATGTTTATCACTTAATCCTACAAGCGCTAAAAGTGCGGTTGTTTTTTCTTGAATTTCTGCTTTCGATTTATTTTCTAATTCAAGTGGTAATGCTACGTTTTCAAAAACGGTTCGAGAGGTCAATAAATTAAAATGTTGGAAAATCATACCGATTTGGCGGCGTGTTTTTACTAATTCAGCGTCAGAAAGTTGAGTCAGATCCACATCATCGATGATCACTGCACCGTGAGTCGGTCTTTCTAATAAGTTTACACAACGGATAAGTGTACTTTTACCAGCACCAGAGGCGCCAATGACACCGCAAATCTGTCCCTTAGGCACATGTAATGAAACATTATCAAGTGCGGTCAGTTTTTTATCTGGAAGTGTAAAAATCTTCGTAATGTTATTTAGCTTAATCATATAAGCCCTTGTTCTCAGTTAATATTTGAATTTCATTTGTATTCTAGACGTCTAGAATGCTGTGTCAATATCTTATGGGATCTTTTTTAGACGGATCGGTTATGACTTATTATTGCTTATATTAAGGATAAAAGGGATAATTTTGCCTTAAGAAAAAGATAAATGAGAAAATATATGAAGAAAGCTGTTTTTTTAGATCGCGATGGCACTTTAAATATTGACCATGGGTATGTCCATAAAATTGATGATTTCCAATTTATAGAAGGCAGTATTGATGCATTAAAAGAATTGAAGGAAATGGGATACCTTTTAGTTTTAGTGACCAATCAATCAGGCATTGCTCGTGGATATTTTTCAGAAGATCAGTTTTTGCAACTGACAGAATGGATGGATTGGTCATTAGCTGATCGTGGTGTGGATTTAGATGGCATTTACTATTGTCCTCATCATCCAGAAGGGAAAGGTGAATATAAAGAAGACTGTGCATGCAGAAAACCGAAATCTGGCATGTTATTAGAGGCGATTAAAGCGCTGCGAATCGATCCTGCACAATCTATTATGGTTGGCGATAAGATTGAAGATCTTAAAGCAGGTATTGGCGCAAAAGTGAAAACAAATATTTTAGTACGAACAGGCAAACCCATTACAGAAGAGGGTGAGAATCTCGCTGATTATGTTTTGGATTCCATTGCAGATTTGCCAAGAATAGCAAAACGATTAATTAAGTAACAAAAATGATCTATTTTTTGTTCGAATAGGCGAAAAGATCTTCAACTAAGAAAAAATTTACATTTTTTTACAAAAAGAGCTTGCAAAGGCATCTGAAATGCCTATAATACGCCCCACACAACGACGCGCTGTTGTGAATCTTAAGAAAA
>JAWHBY010000052.1:0-14511 GCA_032568935.1 Parahaemophilus parainfluenzae | reverse complement strand
GCCCGAGTGGTGGAATCGGTAGACACAAGGGATTTAAAATCCCTCGCCTTTCGAGGCGTGCCAGTTCAAGTCTGGCTTCGGGCACCATTTTAAAATCATACCAGTGGGTCGTTAGCTCAGTCGGTAGAGCAGCGGACTTTTAATCCGTTGGTCGAAGGTTCGAATCCTTCACGACCCACCACTTTAAATCAGCACCTTAACGGGTGTTTTTTTATGCCTAAAGTTTAGGATAAAGACTTTCCTACTCTCTTTTTCTAAAAACACATAAAAAAATAACCGCACTTTCGTACGGTTACTTATCTATATTCTTAAATGATTAGCCGTGATAACGTCCTACGCCTAATTCATCTTCTTTACGAGTTCGGTTCATCACCTCTTGTGGTGATTGTGCAATACGTAATCCCATTTGATCTTCAGTACGCACTACTTCACCACGTAGAGAGTTAGTATAAACATCGGTAATCTTGATATCGACAAACTTACCAATCATATCTGGTGAACCTTGGAAATTCACAATACGGTTGTTTTCAGTACGTCCTGTTAATTCCATAATATCTTTCTTAGACGGCCCTTCTACCAATACACGTTGCTCTGTACCAAGCATACGACGGCTATATTGCGCCGCTTGTTGGTTGATACGCTCTTGTAAAAGATAAAGACGTTGTTTCTTCTCTTCTTCAGTGACATCATCTGGCATATCTGCAGCAGGTGTGCCTGGGCGCGCGGAATAGATAAAACTAAAGCTCATATCAAAATTTACTTGTGCAATTAGGTTCATCGTTTGTTCAAACTCTTCATTGGTTTCACCTGGGAAGCCAACAATGAAGTCTGAGCTGATTTGAATATTTGGACGCACTGCACGTAATTTACGAATGATCGATTTATATTCTAACGCGGTATGGCCACGTTTCATCATGGTTAAAATACGGTCTGAACCAGCTTGTACCGGCAAGTGCACGAAGTCTACCAACTCAGGCGTGTCGCGATATACATCAATAATATCGTCTGTAAATTCGATTGGATGGCTGGTGGTAAAACGTAAACGGTCGATACCGTCAATAGATGCCACTAAACGCAATAATTCTGCAAATGTACAGATACCGCCATCAAATGTCGGGCCACGATATGCGTTTACGTTTTGCCCTAATAAATTGATTTCACGTACACCTTGATCAGCCAACTGCGCAATTTCAAATAATACATCATCAACAGGACGGCTGACTTCTTCACCACGAGTATAAGGCACAACGCAGTAAGTACAATATTTATTACAGCCTTCCATAATAGACACAAACGCGGTTGGCCCTTCTGCACGAGGTTCAGGTAAACGGTCAAATTTCTCAATTTCTGGGAAACTCACATCCACCACCGAACTTTTACCGCCACGAATTTGATTAATCATTTCTGGTAAGCGATGTAAAGTTTGCGGACCAAATACGATATCCACATAAGGTGCACGATGACGTATATGCTCACCTTCTTGTGAAGCTACACAACCGCCCACACCAATCACTAGATTTGGATTCTGTTTTTTTAATTCTTTCCAGCGACCTAATTGATGGAACACTTTCTCTTGTGCTTTTTCACGGATAGAACAGGTGTTAAGAAGTAACACATCGGCTTCTTCTGGAATATCAGTTAATTCCAAACCATGCGTATTTAAGAGAAGATCAGCCATTTTTGATGAATCGTATTCATTCATCTGGCAGCCCCATGTTTTAATATGTAATTTTTGCGTCATATTGCTTAAAAATAAAGATTAGTAAAAAGATAAAATCGGTCGGCTATTGTACAGATTTGTGGCAATTCTGGCTAGTGCAAAATGGACTTTTACCTATTTCGGTATAGAAAAAGTGCGGTTAAAATTACCGTGAATTTTAACCGCACTTTGTTTAGTATCCCTCTTCTTCCATATTGGGTAGGAATGTTTTTTGTTTAATTCTCTTCACTCTTGTTTCAATTCGCCCATCTGGGTGTAGCTCAATTTCACGCCAGCCTGGTTGTAAGGTATCTAAAGCAAAATGGTTGCTATCTGGCTTAAATTGAATACAAGTCGCTGGTGTTGCCATGGTTTGATAACCTTGCCAATAGCCATCGACTTCTTGATGAATATGCCCGTATAAAATCCCTTTTACATTGTTGAATTGAGCAAGAACCACTGAGAATTCATGAGCATTACGTAAATTATGCTGATCAAGCCATGCTGAATTTGTTGGCAATAAATGGTGATGTAATACAACCAAACTATGACGTGCTGGATTTTCAGCTAATTTTGTTTTTAACCAATCTAACTGATAAGTACTCAATTCACCATGAGGCACACCAGATAGTTGGCTATCTAACAAAATCACTTGCCAATGTTTGCCTAGAAGTAAATGTTTTGATGCATTAATAGGCGATTGGCTTAAATGCTCTGCCATTTTAGGTTGGAAATCATGGTTACCCGGAAGCCAAAATACCCATTTATTTAACGGTTTAACCATTTCAACAAATCGCAGATAGCCTTCGTCGCTACTATCTTGTACCAAATCCCCTGTTGCAAGCACAACATCGTACTCAAAAGACTCTAACTGAATTTCTTTTAATACCTGAGAAAAACTTTCGTGCGTGTTGATACCTAATAAGTCTTTGCTTGTATCTTTAAACAAATGAGGATCGGTAATTTGTAATAATTTAACAACTTCACTCGCAGGTTCGTATTCAAATCTATTGTTCATGGGACTCCTATTGCCAGCGTTGCTGCAATTGGGCGTAATTTAATTGAAGCCATTGCAAGCCCATTACTGCAATGCCATTATCAATTTTTCCTTCACACATCCATTGATAGGCTTGTTCACGTTTCACCACATGAACACGAATGTCTTCATTCTCTTCTGCTAAACCATGAAGTCCCTTGGCTTGCGAGCTATCTACTCGTCCGACAAACAAATGAATACGTTCGACGACACCGCCCGGGCTATC
Organism: Parahaemophilus parainfluenzae; assembly: GCA_032568935.1. GTDB lineage: Bacteria > Pseudomonadota > Gammaproteobacteria > Enterobacterales > Pasteurellaceae > Haemophilus_D > Haemophilus_D parainfluenzae_AE. The sequence goes on along the minus strand of JAWHBY010000052.1, from coordinate 11,550 downwards.
CCACACGCTTAAACAATGTGTGAGATCTTGAACGGATACGCCTGCTTCCTCTTCACTTTCACGCAAAGCGACTTCTTCAGGTTGTTCACCCTCTTCTACCATCCCGGCGATCAATTCTAATAACCAAGGGGAACGAGCTGATTCAGGTTGATATGCACCAATACGTACTTGTTCAACTAAAACCACTGCATCTTCTTCCGGATCGTAAGCAATCACTGCAGAAGCGGCACCTTTGACCAATAACTCACGTGTCACAATGCCACTTTCGCCACCGGCAAAAAGCTTATGTTTAAACTTTACTTTCTTAAGTGTAAAAAAACCTTTATAAACAGTTTCTTCATTAAGAACTTCTATATCATGCTGACTAAACTGTTGAATTTCTGACATCATTACTCTCCTAGTATCGAGGTCGCATAATACTCCCATAAAAAAATAAAAAAAACTGAACCCTCTATTTTTTTGTCGAAACTTTGAAGCCGGTCACAAAAAAAGAAAACCTATGATGATTTCTTATTCATCATAGGTTTACATTAAGAATCTATTAAATTAACAAACGCGGCTGGTAATTACCCCATCAGCCACTTTCGTTTTAATAGTGTCGCCTTTTTTGACTTGCTTCACACTCACAATGGCATGTCCTTTGGGATCTTCTGCGATAGAATATCCTCGTGCCAATACTTTTAATGGGCTTAATCCATCTAACTTACCACACAATGTTGCTAATTTATTTTGACGTTCAGTGACTTGACGATTCGCCCCTAAATTTAACCGCACTTGTAACTGAGCTAAATATTGGGATTGTTTTTGCAATCGATAAGGCAACGGATTTTGTTTTAAGCGCGCGGAAAGTGCGGTCAATTTTTGTTGCGTTTTATCCATTTGACGCTGCATCGCTAACACGAGACGATGATGTAATTGCGCCGTTCTAGTTTTTTGCATCAACAATTGATTTTGCGGATGTTGGTTTTGCAGGCGTAAACGTAACTGTTGTAAACGTTGTTGTTGATGACTAAAAATACGATCCAACGCCATCTCCAAACGCTGTTGTTTATAGGCTAACTGTTGAAGTAATTCCTGCTGATTGCGACTCACTAACTCCGCCGCTGCAGAGGGGGTTGGTGCTCGTAAATCAGCCACAAAATCGGCAATGGTGACATCGGTTTCATGGCCTACCGCACTGATAATCGGTAAATTAGAACGGAAAATCGCTCGTGCCACTTCTTCTTCGTTAAAGCACCAAAGATCTTCTAAAGAACCACCACCACGGCCGACGATCAATACATCCACTTCTTGACGTGCATTGGCGAGTTCAATCATTTGGACGATTTCAGCCGTTGCTTCTTTGCCCTGTACTGCCGTTGGGTAAATCACCACTTTTAAACTTGGATCGCGGCGAGCCAAAATATGCAGAATATCTTGCAACGCTGCGCCAGTCGAAGAGGTCACAATCCCCACCGCTTTGGCAAAGTCTGGCAAGCTTTTCTTCAGGTTTTGTGCAAACAACCCTTCAGCCGCCAACTTCATTTTTAGTGCTTCAAATTGCTGTTGCAATAATCCTTCGCCAGCAGGGTGCATGGATTCAATAATCAGCTGATAATCACCACGAGGTTCATATAAACTGACATTTGCCCGCACCAAGACCTGCATACCATTTTGCGGACGAAATCCCACTCGCAAATTTTTCATGCGGAACATCGCACCGCGAACTTGGGCATTTTCATCTTTCAGCGTTAAATACCAATGCCCCGACACAGGTTGGGTGAAATTAGAAATCTCCCCTGTAAGCCAAATCTGTGAAAAATTCCCTTCTAACATTTGGCGAGCGGCGCTGTTAAGCTGGGAAACGGAGTAAATGTTTTCAGACATTATTCAATCAATACCCAACCATCATCTAGCCAGTTACAAATCGAATCGAGCAATAATTCCATTGTACTTTCAGGATCTTCTGTATCATTCACTAAATTATTTAAGAATGCCCAATCTAGCGCTTCACCATCGGAAAGACGTTTCAATACTTCTGCTTCAATGACATTTACTTCATCCAACCATTCGCCATTAGCATAAATGCGGAGCGGATTTTCGGTGTAAAGCAATTTGCAGTTATTGTCCTGCATTAATACACCTTGTTCCTCTTCTAAAATTGACCGCACTTCGTCAGGATCGGACATTTCATCGGATACTAACATTTCATAGCGACGTGAGCTCACTGTACTGGCTACTGCTTGTTTGAACACGACATCAAAGGCTTCTGACTCTGCCAATTTCGCTAAGAATTGCTTTTTCATTGCCTGAATATTTTCATCCGCCAATTTGCCCGTGCTCTGCTCCGATTGCGTTAAGCGTAACGGTAATTGGAATTCGCTTAAATTCAATTCAGGATCTTGATGACAAAACGCTTTATTCACGTTATCAAAAATGTCTGCTAAATTCGGGTAACGTAAACCGAAAGAAAAAGTCAAACAATCATCTTCTGCCACACCATAATGCGACATACGAGCCGGAATATAAAGAATATCGCCCGGATTCATCACTTCATCTATCACCAATTCGCCCATATCATCGAAAATACGGATTGGCTGATTCGGTTTAAATTCTGTGGAAGAATCGCACCATTTACCTAACTGCCAACGACGGTGGCCATAGCCTTGTACCAAAAACACATCATATTCGTCATAATGCTTACCAAAGGAACCGCCTTTAGGCGCATAGGACACCATAATATCGTCGCGTTGCCATTGTGGAATAAATCCAAACTTATTCCAAAGCTGACCGAGTTCTGTACTCCATTGTTCTAAATTTTGGACGAGCACCGACCATTTCTCGGGTACATCTGCAAAATCTTCTTCGGATAACGGACTGAAAAACACTTTCCAATTATCATCTGAAAAGGTTTTCACTAAACGCGCGGTCACATCTTCGCCTTGTGCTAATTCGATAATATCCTCAGGCTCAAATTGACCAACAATTTCAGGTAAACCATTACGAATAATCAATGGTTTTTTCTGCCAATAATCACGCAGGAAAATTTCAGGGGTAATGCCCTCAGGCAGACAATATTGGTTGGAAAGTGCGGTCATTTTTTTACTCCTTTTCCTGTTTTTCTTGTTGGGCTTTTTCTTGTGCAGCTTTGGCTTGTTCTGCTGCACGTTTACGACGAATTTCTTTAGGATCCGCTAACAATGGACGATAAATTTCAATACGATCACCATCTTTTAATTGATCCGTTAATTTTGCAGGACGGGAATAAATCCCGACTTTATTCTCGCGCAAATCAATCTCGGTAAACTGTTGTAAAATGCCTGATTGCAAAATAGCCGTTTGGATCATCGTGCCTTCATCCACTTTGAAGGATTTTAAATAATAACGATCCGGCAAAGCATAAGCGATTTCAATATTAATTTGGTTCATGTCTTATTCTGTCTTGATGAGTTTTCCGTTATTATAGCGGAAAAGTGCGGTCAATATTAACGATAAAATCAGGAGTTCATCATGAATTGGGTATTTTTTGTCATTGGTTCAGCCTTTTTTGCTGGGCTTACCGCTATTTTAGGCAAATTAGGGGTTGAAGGCATTAACAGCAATCTTGCGACCTTTATCCGCACAATTGTGGTGTTACTCATTACAGCGGGTATCATTAGCGCACGTAACGAATGGCAACTGCCACAACATATTGCCGCAAAACCACTTACCTTTTTAATTCTTTCCGGTGTTGCCACGGGTCTATCTTGGCTTTGCTATTATCGCGCATTGCAAATGGCACCCGCCTCTTGGGTTGCGCCCATTGATAAACTCAGTGTCGTGATTGCCATTATTTTAGGTGTGGTATTGTTAGGCGAACCTTTAAGTATGAAATTAGTTATGGGAAGTCTATTAATTCTCTCAGGCGTTTTAGTCTTAGCCTTATAGATTGAGAAATTAGCCCTTTTTCGCTACAATACGCCACTATTTTTATTCAAGCAGAAAACTATGTCTGAAATTAAACTCATCGTGGGGCTGGGAAACCCTGGCGATAAATATGCGGAAACCCGCCACAATGCAGGTGAATGGCTGATTGAGCGTTTGGCTCGTCGCTTTAATGTTTCGCTTAATGCAGAAAATAAATTCTTCGGTTATGTAGGAAAAACACTGATTAACGGCAAAGAAGTCCGTTTTTTAGTGCCAACGACGTTTATGAATTTAAGTGGAAAAGCGGTAGGCGCACTTGCTAATTTTTATCGCATCAAACCAGAAGAAATTTTAGTGCTACACGATGAATTAGATTTACCGCCGGGCACCGTAAAATTAAAACAAGGTGGCGGACATGGCGGTCACAATGGTTTAAAAGATATCGTAGCTCAGCTTGGTAACAGCAATAATTTCTATCGTTTACGCATTGGCATTGGCCATCCTGGACACCGTGATTTAGTTTCAGGTTTTGTGCTTAACAAACCCGCGCCAGCAGAAAGAGAAGTACTCGATAAAGCGTTAGACGAAGCCACCGATTGCATTGAATTGCTTTTCAAAGAAGGTATGGTGAAAGCCACCAATCGCTTAAACAGTTTTAAAATTTAACTCAAAAGTGCGGTGAAAAAACACCATAAATTTTAACCGCACTTACGCTCACAATAAGGAAAACATCATGGGATTTAAATGTGGTATCGTTGGTTTGCCAAATGTCGGTAAATCTACCCTTTTTAATGCATTAACCAAAGCCGGTATCGAAGCGGCAAACTATCCGTTCTGTACCATCGAACCGAATACTGGCGTGGTACCAATGCCGGATCCGCGTTTAGATGCGTTAGCGGAAATTGTTAAACCTGAACGAGTGTTGCCAACCACTATGGAGTTTGTGGATATCGCTGGTTTGGTTGCGGGTGCAAGTAAAGGTGAAGGCTTAGGGAATAAATTCCTAGCTAATATCCGTGAAACGGATGCAATTGGCCATGTTGTTCGTTGTTTTGAAAATGATGACATCGTGCACGTTGCGGGTAAAATCGACCCATTAAGCGATATCGAAACCATCAATACCGAATTAGCCCTTGCTGACTTAGACAGCTGTGAACGTGCCATCCAACGTTTACAAAAACGTGCAAAAGGTGGCGATAAAGACGCAAAATTTGAGCTTTCTGTGATGGAGAAAATCCTTCCTGTACTTTCTGAAGCAGGCATGATTCGTTCTGTTACGTTAGATAAAGATGAGTTATTAGCAATTAAAAGCTATAACTTCCTCACATTAAAACCAACCATGTACATTGCTAACGTGAATGAAGACGGTTTTGAAAATAACCCTTATTTAGACAAAGTACGTGAGTTTGCAAAAAAAGAAGGCTCTGTTGTGGTGCCTGTATGTGCGGCGATTGAAGCTGAAATTGCAGAGCTTGATGACGATGAAAAAATCGAATTCTTACAAGATCTTGGCATTGAAGAACCTGGCTTAAACCGTGTAATTCGTGCAGGTTATGCTTTATTAAATCTTCAAACCTACTTCACTGCGGGAGTGAAAGAAGTGCGCGCATGGACGGTTTCTGTTGGTGCAACCGCCCCTAAAGCAGCAGCCGTAATTCACACTGACTTTGAAAAAGGCTTCATCCGTGCAGAAGTGATTGCTTACGATGACTTCATCCAATTCAAAGGTGAAAACGGAGCAAAAGAAGCAGGTAAATGGCGCTTAGAAGGTAAAGACTACATCGTTCAAGATGGTGATGTCATGCATTTCCGCTTTAACGTATAAAAACGCTTCAGACCGCATAACTATGCGGTCTTTTTGTATTTATAAAAGGAAAAAACAATGTCAGATAAATTAAATCAGCTCATCGAATTGTTAAAATTAGAAAAAATTGATGATCTTATCTTTCGCGGAGCCTGTGAAGACTTAGGTTTTCGTCAAGTGTTTGGCGGTCAAGTAGTCGCTCAATCTCTTTCTGCCGCGATGCAAGTTGCGCCACCTGAACGCATTCTCCATTCTTGCCATGCTTACTTTTTAGCACCTGGCGACAGTCAATATCCGATTATTTACGATGTAGAAACCTTACGAGAAGGGCGCAACTTCTCTGCATTACGCGTAAAAGCGATTCAGCATAAAAATGTGATTTGCCACGTCACCGCCTCATTTCAAGTACCTGAAGAAGGTTTCGATCATCAATCCGCTATGCCACAAGTACCAGGCCCTGAGCAATGTATTGATGAACACGAAATCATGTTAAAAGTGGCGCAAACTTTGCCTGAAAGCTTGAGTGAAAAATTTGCCCAAGAACGACCATTTCAGATTCATAGCCGATATTTGAACAATCCATTTGATGGTCGAGAACTCCCCCCCGAACAATATGCTTGGTTTAAAACCAATGGAGAGGCACCATTAGATTTGCAGACGCAACAATGTCTCTTAGCGTATTTTTCTGATTTTCACTGTATTTTGACCGCACTTCACCCACATGGGAAAGGCTTTTTACAAAAAGGGATGAAAGTAGCTACAATCGACCATAGTATTTGGTTCCACCGCCCTTTCAATTTAAATAATTGGCACTTACATGCCATTGAAAGTAACAATGCTTTTGCGGGACGAGGTTTAGCGAGGGGACAAATTTTTGCTGCAGATGGCACATTAATTGCCACCACACAGCAGGAAGGTTTAATTCGTTATCAAGAATAACCGCACTTTAAAATAAGGTGCAGACTACCCTTCGTAACCGATATCTTCGAAAGTTGGGTTTTCTGCGCCTTGTTTGGCTAATTCATCACAAATTTCATTTTCTCGATGTCCTGAATGGCCTTTCACCCACTGCCAATTAATGTTATGGGTTTGAATTGCCTGATCTAACGCACTCCATAAATCCTGATTTTTTACCGCTTTGCCCGTACTCGCTTTCCAATTGTTTTTCTTCCAATTGTAAATCCATTGTGTGATGCCATTTTTCATATATTGGCTATCGCTATAAAGCGTCACATGGCAAGGCTCTTTTAAGCTATTTAAAGCCTCAATCACTGCCCGTAATTCCATGCGATTATTGGTGGTTTTGAAATACCCTTTTGAAATATGTTTTTCATGCTGTTTATAGCGCAGGACTATCCCTATGCCACCGGCTCCCGGATTGCCTAGGCAAGATCCATCCGTAAAAATTTCAATCTGTTTTTGCATAACTAATTCGAGCTTGTGTAAAATAGGCAGTATTTTAAAGGAAACAGATAGGTAGAACAATGATAAATCCGGATCGCCAAATTGTACTGGATACTGAAACCACTGGTATGAACCAAATTGGTGCGCATTACGAAGGACATTGCATTATTGAAATTGGCGCGGTGGAAATGATTAACCGTAAATATACGGGCAATAATTTCCATATTTATATTAAGCCGGATCGTTTGGTTGATCCCGATGCCATTAAAGTTCATGGCATTACGGATGAAATGCTGGCGGATAAACCGGATTTCAAAACGATTGCACAAGACTTTATTGAATACATTCGTGGAGCCGAACTGCTTATTCACAACGCGCCCTTCGACGTGGGCTTTATGGACTATGAATTCCGTAAACTTGGGTTAGATATCAAAACGACCGACATTTGCCTGGTGACCGATACGTTGCAAATGGCTCGCCAAATGTATCCTGGGAAACGTAACAGCTTAGATGCGTTGTGTGATCGTTTAGGCATTGATAACAGCAAACGTACACTCCACGGCGCGTTACTGGATGCGGAGATTTTAGCCGACGTTTATTTGTCCATGACTGGCGGTCAAACCAGCCTATTTGATGAAGAGCATGCGGATAGTTCGATTATCCAAACGACAACCAATGTTCAAGATCTTCAAAGTGCGGTCAATTTTTCGCAAAATTTAAAAGTGTTACAACCCACCGATGATGAACTCCAAGCTCATTTAGATTTCATTAAATTGGTCAATAAAAAAAGCGATGGCAAATGTTTTTGGTCAATTCGTACGGGAGATTAAACCCCTCATTAATCGGTTATCTATTAATCAGATAAACATAAAAAAAGAAAAAAAAGATTGACGGTTCTAACGTTCATCATTATTATACCCAGCACTTAGCGGAGTGGTAGTTCAGCTGGTTAGAATACCTGCCTGTCACGCAGGGGGTCGCGGGTTCGAGTCCCGTCCATTCCGCCAATTTAAAACTTGTCTTAATATGCTCACGGAGTGGTAGTTCAGCTGGTTAGAATACCTGCCTGTCACGCAGGGGGTCGCGGGTTCGAGTCCCGTCCATTCCGCCAATTAAGCCGAGATAATGAAGCACCTGAAGGTGCTTTTTTTATGCCCGAATTTTACCTGCCAGCCAACATTCGCTATAATTAACCAAATTTACACTTTACAGAGATATTTTTATGACAACTCCTGTCGTTGCCTTAGTGGGTCGCCCAAACGTAGGCAAATCCACCCTATTCAACCGTTTAACCCGTACTCGTGATGCGCTTGTTGCTGACTTCCCTGGTTTAACTCGAGATCGTAAATACGGCCATGCCAATATTTCTGGCTATGATTTTATTGTGATCGATACCGGCGGTATTGATGGCACAGAAGAAGGCGTTGAAGAAAAAATGGCGGAACAATCCTTATTAGCGATTGAAGAAGCCGATGTAGTGCTTTTCTTAGTGGATGCGCGCGCAGGTTTAACGGCAGCAGACATTGGTATTGCCAATTACTTACGCCAACGTACGAATAAAACAACCGTCGTGGTGGCGAATAAAACTGACGGTATTGATGCAGACTCACACTGTGCAGAATTCTATCAATTAGGCTTAGGTGAAATTGAACAAATTGCGGCATCACAAGGCCGTGGCGTGACCCAGTTAATGGAGCAAGTACTTGCGCCTTTAGCGGAAAAACTACAAGAAAACGAAGCGGAAAATGACCGCACTTCTGATGAAGAAGAAAAAGATGAATGGGATCACGAATTTGACTTCGACTCAGAAGAAGATACCTCATTAATTGATGAGGCATTAGACGAAGAGCTTGAAGAAGAACAAGATAAAAATATCAAAATTGCGATTGTGGGCCGTCCAAATGTTGGTAAATCGACATTAACCAATCGTATTTTAGGTGAAGATCGCGTGGTGGTTTACGACATGCCAGGCACAACACGTGACAGTATCTACATTCCAATGGAACGCGATGGGCAACAATACACCTTAATTGACACAGCAGGTGTGCGTAAACGTGGTAAAGTGCATTTAGCCGTTGAGAAATTCTCTGTTATCAAAACATTACAAGCGATTCAAGATGCAAACGTGGTGTTACTCACCATTGATGCGCGTGAAAACATTTCAGACCAAGATCTCTCACTACTTGGCTTTATCTTAAATGCAGGACGCTCGCTCGTGATCGTCGTGAATAAATGGGATGGCTTAGATCAAGATGTAAAAGATCGCGTCAAATCCGAATTAGATCGCCGTCTTGATTTCATCGACTTTGCCCGTGTGCATTTTATTTCTGCTTTACACGGCAGTGGCGTGGGGAATCTTTTTGATTCGATTAAAGAAGCTTATGCTTGTGCGACGCAAAAAATGACGACGTCCCTTCTCACCCGTATTTTACAAATGGCAACGGATGAGCATCAACCACCTATGATTGGCGGTCGTCGTATTAAATTAAAATATGCTCACCCAGGTGGTTATAACCCACCAATTATCGTGGTGCATGGTAACCAAATGGATAAATTACCGGATTCGTACAAACGTTATTTATCTAATTATTATCGTAAGAGTTTGAAAATTATTGGTTCGCCAATTCGCTTACTATTCCAAGAAGGCTCAAACCCATTCGCGGGTAGAAAAAATAAACTCACTCCAAACCAATTACGTAAACGTAAACGTTTAATGAAGTTTATCAAAAAAGCGAAACGCTAATCTTAACAAACAAAGAGCGGTCAAAAATCACTGTGAATTTTGACCGCTCTTTTTTATTATAAAAACAACATAAAAACTACATTAAAAAATGAGTAATATAAAGTTATCAATTTGTTTTTTTGATGAAAGTTTTAATTTTCAGGTGGTATTGTTAAAATATAATTTACATTATTTAAAAGAATGTTTAGACTAAATTTTAATCCATCCAAAGCACATTCAAATATGAAAAAACGTAATATCATTTTCTTACTTATCCCGCTAATTACTGCTTGCGGAGTGAATTCATTTTCAGCATTAGACCGTAACGATACTCAAATACGCTCAGCGCCCAAAGCGTTTGACCCCAAACGCACAGAATACACCTGCGCCGCTTGGACGCCTCCATCTCCACCCGATGCCGAAGCCCATCTTTGGTATCGCGCCGCCACTCTGCTGGATGCCAAAGACTGGCGTATGAATAAAGAGGAATTTCAGGACATGATTGTCTTGTATGAAGCGGCTGCATCAAAGGGGCATTATCAGGCAATTAACAACCTTTACCTGCTCTACACCCATGTCCAAGGTTCGACCGGCATCATGTACAACCCCTTGCACAACCGCGCCCGTAAATGGCTGCACTACGGTCTGGACAAAAACTGGGCGATGGCAAACTATTGGCTGTTTGACGCTTTGTATGAAGGAAACGCGGGCTACCGCCGTAATCCGCAACTTGGTCTTGCCTATTTGCAAAAGGCGGTGGATTTGGGGGTGCCGCTGGCGCAATATGAGTTGGCGCGGATTTACGAAAATAAAATGAAAGATGCGAAGACTAGTGAATCATTGTTTAGCTGTGCAGCCAAGCAGGGTTTCTCTGCAGCAATGGACGAGTTATCCATATCTAAGAAGATTGATGGAGATTTAAAAGAATCATTGTCGTTGATGCACAATGCAGTGCGGTATGGCGGCCAAGGGGGTGGTGGGGCTGCTGTAGGTTTAGAAATGGTTTTCAGTAAAGATAAGGAATTAATGAGGCAATTTTCTGATATTCCTGCTGATCCAATCCGCAAAGCTGCCTACAAAGAATTGTATAAGGCACTTTTAGGCACTGGCACCAAAAGCGGCAACCCCTTCTACACCTTCCCGCGCCTAGATGAAGTTCTCCCTCTGCCACCAGCCAAAACCCATTGGAAAGGCATCTACTCCGCAATGAGTAAAGAAGATGCAGCGTTCTACCAAAATCCGCCTGACACCGCCGCTCTTGCTGCCGATATTCTCAAACGCGGTATCGTCAAAAAAGAAGACGTCTATTGGCCGCCGCGCAAGGATTAATCGTTAACAAGCATTAAAAAAGCGGTCAGATTTTAAAAGCAATTTGCTTGAAAATCTGACCGCACTTTTATGTTTAAAATATGACTAAATTATTCGTCTATAACCACTTTGCCAATATAGCCTAAGTTGCGATAACGTTGTGCGTAATCAATGCCATAGCCGACAACAAATTCATCCGGAATAGAAAAACCAATCCATTCAACCGGTACTTCCACTTCTCGGCGAGAAGGTTTATCTAATAAGGTACAAATCGCCAAGCTTGCAGGATCGCGTAAATTTAAAATGCCGCGCACTTTTTCAAGGGTGTAACCTGTATCAATAATGTCCTCAACAATCAGCACGTGTTCATTACGAATATCCCCTTCAAGATCTTTCGAAATTTTAACATCGTGATTACTCGTCATCC
>JAWHBY010000051.1:0-14516 GCA_032568935.1 Parahaemophilus parainfluenzae | reverse complement strand
AGGTATGCTTTATCTTGGTGAATCTGCCGGTGCTATTATTACCGCCAGCGACATCGAGTATAATCAAATTATGGATGACAAAAATATAGCTATCGATTTAACCAATTATTCAGCTTTAAATTTAGTCGATTTTGCAATTGTTCCACATTATGGTGAGTTTCCTTTTGAAGAGAGTTCAGAGAAAACTGTTCAGATCTATCAATCCAAATTGAATTTACTCCCTTTAACAAATAGCCAAGCTGTAATTGTTGATGAAGATGATTTCACTATTCAAACTAATTTATAGGAAAGCCGATGATCAAATATGATTTACATTGCCATAGTACGGCTTCAGATGGTGTTTTAACGCCTACAGAGCTTGTGCAACGAGCTCATGAAAAAGGGGTTAATGTGCTTGCTTTATGTGATCACGACACCATGATGGGCATTGATGAAGCTAAACACGAAGCAGATAAATTAGGTATTGAGCTGATTAATGGCGTGGAAATTTCAACGAATTGGGAAGGTCGTGGCATCCATATTGTTGGATTAAATTTTGATAAAACACATCCTAAAATGACCGCACTTTTAGCCGAACAAAAATCACTGAGAGAAAAAAGAGCGGTTGAAATTGGCCATAAATTAGAAAAAGCAGGCGTTCCCAATGCCTATGAGGGCGCAAAAGCGTTAGCCAATGGGGAAGTGACTCGTGCGCATTATGCGCGTTATTTGGTACAAATCGGAAAGGTTTCAAATGATGGGCAAGCCTTTAAGCGTTATCTAGGCAGTGGTAAATCGTGTTTTGTCAAAGCTGAATGGGTTGATATTCCAACAGCGATTGATACGATTCATGCAGCAGGTGGAGTTGCTGTCATAGCTCATCCTATGCGTTATAACATGACAGGAAAATGGATTCGTCGATTAATTGTTGATTTCAAACAATGGGGTGGTGATGGTATGGAAGTCTCGGATAGTGGACAAACTAAAGATCAGCGTCAATATCTTGCGCGTTTAGCCAATGAATATGACTTAGCCGCCTCTTTAGGCTCGGATTTTCATTTTCCTTGCGGATGGATTGAATTAGGAAAGAATTTGTTTTTGCCTGAAGAGGTTAAACCGATTTGGACGTTATTTGAATGATAAAGGGCGGTTAAATCCGCCCTTATTTTTTATATTTGGCTGTTTTCACACAAACCAAGACTCGCGAGAAATTCAATAAATGCGCGAACTTTTGCCGGTAAATGACGACGATTAGGGTAAACCACATAAATATCTAAAGGTTTTTGTTTATATTCAGACAAAATTTCAACTAATTCACCTGAAGCAAGCGCATCTTTTACAAAGAAATCCGGTGCATTACTGATGCCTAAACCCGCTTTCGTCATTTCTAACAACGCCATACCATTATTAGAAACCACTTTAGATTGAATCTTATAACGTTGAATTTGATTGGCTTTTGTTGATTGCCAATGCACTTGATTCAACGACGATTTATAAAGTAAACCTTGGTGATATTCTAAATCGTCAGGTGTAAGTGGTGTGCCTCGTGCTTCTAAATAACTTGGAGAAGCAACAAAATGCATAGGGGCGCTGCTAATTTTACGCGCAACAAGCGAGCTGTCTTGCATATATCCAATCCGTAATGCTAAGTCATAGCCCTCAGCAACAAGATCAACACGTTTATCTTCAAACTCAATTTCAACGTGTAAATTGGGATGAAGTTCAATAAATTTAGGTAAGTTAGGCGAGATATAAAGTAAGCCAAAATCACGTGGTACAGAGATTAATAAATTACCTTGTAAGCTTGTCGCCATATTACTAATGTTAGAATCAGCCTCGCTTAAATCTAATAAAATAGCTTGGCAACGTTGATAATAAAGCATACCGGCTTCAGTTGGCACAATTTTTCGCGTTGTACGTTGTAATAATCGCGTTTTTAAATGTTCTTCTAATTGTGAAACTAATTTACTCGCCATCGCCACAGAAATATTCTGTTGGTTAGCGGCTTGTGTAAAACTTTGCGTTTCGATCACTTTACAGAAAATCGAAATTGCATTGAGTTTATCCATTTATAAATCCTTTTTGAAAAAAAGCTTGATTTTATCGACGTAAGTTTGCAGTATATCGCCAATTTTACAGAATTCTAGTTATATTTTAGGTAAACAAATGAGAAAATCTTTAGTGATTGTGGAGTCACCAGCCAAAGCGAAAACCATCAATAAATATTTAGGTAGCCAGTACGTGGTGAAATCCAGTGTAGGGCATATTTGTGATTTGCCTACTGCAGGGAGTAGCACAGGTGAGAAAGCTAAACCGATTTCCACAAAAGGATTAAGTGCGGAAGAAAAAAACAAAATTAAAGCAGAAAAAGACCGCGCAGCCTTAGTGAAACGTATGGGCATTGATCCTTATCATGATTGGAAAGCCAATTACCAAATTCTACCAGGCAAAGAAAAAGTGGTAGCCGAATTAAAATCCCTTGCTAAAAAATCCGACCATGTTTATCTCGCAACCGACTTGGATAGAGAAGGAGAGGCTATCGCGTGGCATTTACGCGAAGTCATTGGTGGCGATGATAGTCGTTTTAGTCGCGTTGTATTTAATGAGATTACTAAAAAAGCGATTGAAAAAGCGTTTCAGCATCCTGCGCACATTAATATGGACCAGGTTAATGCTCAGCAAACCCGTCGTTTCTTAGACCGCGTGGTAGGCTTTATGGTGTCGCCATTATTATGGAAAAAAGTGGCACGCGGTCTATCTGCCGGACGAGTGCAATCTGTTGCCGTGAAATTGGTGGTAGAGCGTGAACGTGAAATCAAAGTATTTCAACCGGAAGAATTTTGGGAAATTGAAGCGCTAACCCAAACGAGTAAGAAAGAAGACTTACGTTTGGATGTGGTGCAGTATAAAGGCAAGAAATTTGAGCCGAAAACTGAAAAAGAAGCACAAAGTGCGGTCGATTTCTTAAATAAATCACATTACGTTGTCACAGATTTAGAAACAAAACCAACAGGTTCTAAACCAAGAGCCCCATTTATTACTTCAACCTTACAACAAACTGCAAGCACGCGTTTAGGTTTTGGGGTGAAGAAAACCATGATGTTAGCACAACGTTTATATGAAGCCGGTTACATTACTTATATGCGTACTGACTCTACCAACTTGAGCCAAGATGCGTTAAATATGGTACGCTCTTATATCGAAAGCCATTTCGGTAAAGATTATTTGCCAGCTAAACCGAATTTCTACTCGAGTAAAGAAAACGCTCAAGAAGCGCACGAAGCGATTCGTCCTTCTGATGTAAAAACGCTCGCAGATCATTTAAGTGGCATGGATAAAGATGCTGTGCGCTTGTATGATTTAATCTGGCGTCAATTTGTAGCCTGCCAAATGCCGGCTGCACAATATGACAGCACAACGGTTACCGTAATGGCTGGCGATTATGAATTGAAAGCTAAAGGCCGTATTTTACGTTTTGATGGTTGGACAAAAGTGTTGCCACAAGTAGGTAAAAATCCGGAAGACCAAATTTTACCGGCTGTGAGTTTGAATGAAACATTGGCACTAAAAACGGTTTCGCCAAGCCAACACTTCACTAAACCGCCCGCTCGTTTTACCGAAGCTGCATTGGTTAAAGAATTGGAGAAACGTGGTATTGGTCGTCCTTCTACTTATGCGGCAATTATTTCTACTATTCAAGAACGTGGTTATGTACGCATTGAAAATCGCCGTTTCTATGCCGAAAAAATGGGCGAAATTGTTACTGATCGCTTAAATCAATCTTTTACTGATTTGATGAGCTACGATTTCACTGCCAACATGGAAAACGTACTAGACCAAATTGCATCTGGTGAGAAAAATTGGAAAGCGGAGTTAAATCAATTCTTCAAAGATTTTTCTACCCAACTTTCTAAGGCTGAATTAGACGAGTTAGAAGGTGGAATGAAGCCAAATAGCCTTGTACTCACCGATATTGATTGTCCGACTTGTAGCCGAAAAATGGCCATTCGCACAGCAAGTACAGGTGTATTTCTTGGTTGTTCTGGTTATGCTTTACCACCGAAAGAGCGTTGTAAAACGACGATTAATCTCATTCCAGAAGCAGAATTACTTAATGTATTGGATGAGGCTTCTGAAACTAAAGCCTTAATGGATCGTAAACGTTGTCCGAAATGTGGTACAGCGATGGACAGTTACATCATTGACCCTCATCGTAAATTGCATATTTGTGGTAACAATCCTAATTGTGATGGTTATTTGGTTGAACAAGGCCAATTCAAAATTAAAGGCTATGATGGTCCGATTGTAGAATGTGATAAATGCGGTGCAGATATGCACTTGAAACTCGGTCGTTTTGGAAAATATATGGGCTGTACCAATTGTGATAACACCCGTAAGATTTTGAAAAACGGCGAGGTTGCACCACCAAAAGAAGAGCCAGTTCATTTCCCTGAATTGAAATGTGAAAAATCTGATGCGTATTTTGTATTACGTGATGGTGCAAGTGGCGTGTTTATGTCAGCACATAACTTCCCTAAATCACGTGAAACACGACCGGCAAAAGTGGCTGAATTAGCGCTTTATCGTGATCGTTTACCAGAAAAATTACGTTATTTAGCCGATGCACCACAAAAAGACCCTGAGGGTAATGAAGCCATTATCCGTTTCAGCCGTAAAGAAAAACATCAATATGTGACATCTGAAAAGAATGGCAAAGCCACGAAATGGATTGTGGATTATATTGATGGGAAATGGGTAGAACGGAAAAAGTAGGATGAACGTCACGGTTTATTGTGGTGCGAGTTTAGGCAATGATTCAGCCTATCAGGCTGCTGCAAAAAAATTAGGAAAATGGATTGCTGATGGTCAACATACTTTAATTTATGGTGGCGGAAAATTGGGATTATTGGGCGTGGTTGCAGATACTGTACTTGCTCATCAAGGCAAAGTAATTGGCATTATCCCTCAATTTTTACAAGACAGAGAAGTTTCACATCCTAATTTAACCAAGACCGTGATTGTTGAAAGCATGTCTGAGCGAAAAAATAAAATGGTTGAGCTTGGCGATGCTTATATTGCTTTGCCTGGCGGACCAGGCACTTTAGAAGAGATTACTGAAGTGATTTCTTGGGCTCGAATAGGGAAAAATAATAATCCTTGTATTTTGTTTAATGAAAAGGGGTATTTCGATTCATTAAAGTCCTTTTTTAGCCATATGGTGAAAGAAGGCTTCTTTACTCAAGGTGATTTTGAGAAGATTCTATTCTCGAATGATCTTCAAGAAATTGAAAACTTTATTGAGCATTATCAACCTCCAGCAGTAAGAACATATTAAAAAAGTGTGGTTAAATTTGACCGCACTTTTTTTATAATTAATGGTGATGATGTTCTGGTTTTGGTGGCAGTTTAGCACGTGCTTTACCAACAGGTAAAATCAACGTTGCGTAATTTGCTGATTGTTGACACACCTTCTGATCTTCAAACGGTTCTTTATGAATCACTTTAAGTTTCCAAACACCTTCAATTAATGGGATAAAATTAACTTTACCTTCACTATCTGTTTTACCTGAAAACGCTTGTGGTTCACGATGAGATGTCGCCGCTTCCATATCTTTCACGACAAACGTATCAGACGTTGCGATAATCGTTTCACCCGCAAGTGGTTTGTCTTTATAGAAAATTTGAAGTGGGAAAGCTTCGCCAGCTTTGATTGTTTTTGGATCTTTGAGTGGCACAATTTCAAGTGGTAAACCGATGCGTGTCATTGCCATCTCCGCATTCAATGGTTTTTTACCTACCACAGTAAAAGCTTTACCAAACATTTGAGTTTGTTCGCAATAGAATGCATTTGGTGTGCCTTGTAAGTTATCCATTTTCCAGCCTTCATTATTTTGTGACCAGAAAGTTGGTTTATAAGTCGCCGTTACCCAATATGAACCGTCTTTTAACGGTTTTTCTGATTGATATTGGTAGTTCTCACCTTTTTGTACTAAGGTTTGCATTTCACCATCTTGATTGATGAGCTCCATCGGTGGAAAAATAGCAAGACGTTTTTCAGGAATCTTTTCAACGTAAGGGTAGTCACCATAAGCTAAATCAGCTTTTAATACGGTATTAGAAGCAACTTGTGCCGGTGTTGCAACCCAAACTTCATGAGCTTGTACGAGCGCAGAGAAGCCAAGTAGTGCTGCAATTAATGTTTTTTTCATTGTCTTTCCTTTTTAATCAATAAATCAATTTATAGAAAGTCTTCGATAGGGCAGACGAGTATAACGAAAAAGAAATAATGAGACGAATAGAAAAAGTTGATTTTGTGAGAAACCTCACATTTTTTTAACAAAAAAAGTGCGGTCATTAAAACGATTGTTTTTTTGACCGCACTTAATTTTAAATTAAAGGCTAAATTGGCTTATTTTTTAGAAGGTTTAATAGCTAATAGGTTACAGCTTAGTTTACTAATCACATGTTCCGCTGTATTACCTAATAACGCTGCAGATAAACCCGTTCTTCCCACTGTACCTAAAATCACTAATTCAGCTTCAATTTCTTTCGCCACTTCAGGAATCACTTCTTCAGGGAAACCTTCGCGTACGTGGGTATGATCTTCATCAATACCAAATTTTTGGCGTAAGGCTTTCATATTGATGAGGTGCTGGCCACGAATGCCATTTTCATAACCTGAAGTATTAAATTCAGGTAAATCAATCGCCATATTAATTGGCGCAACAGGGTAGGCGGCCACTAAATGTACATTACCACGGTTTAAATTTTCCGCTAAATTCATCCCTGTTGAAACTAATTCTTGGTTAAATTCATCTTGATATTCCTGTTCACCTGAAACATTCACTGCGACTAAAATACGGCGTTGGTGTTTCCAGTCACCATCACGCACCATTAATACTGGAATCGGACATTTACGTAATAATTGCCAATCTACTGGTGTGAAAATCAATGAAGTGAAACTTTCTTCATCTTTGGTGTATTTTACCACGAGGTCGTATTGATTTTTTTCGACTTCTTCACGAATTGCATCTGCTTCATTACTGCTCCATACAATGTGTGATTCGAATTCAATTTCCGGATCCGCATATTTATCTAAATAAAATTGGACGGCTTGACGTTGTTGCTCAATGGCTGTTTTATGCATTTGACTACGTTCTTCCGAAGAAAGAAGCGCAGACATTTCATAAGATAAGTCATAGACACTCAACAGAGTAGTGATTTTTACTTTTGTTTCATTTTGTTGTTCTTTAACAAGACGAACGGCACGAGCGAGTGCATATTGTTTTTCATTATCAGGGTTAAGTACAACAAGAATATTATTAAATTTCATAAAGCCTCCAAGATACGAGATATCAATAGGATAGAAAAGATTTTAAGTGATGACAAGAACCTATTATCAAAAAAGTGATCTCGTGCAAGTTTTTTTGTTTCAAATACTAAAAAAGCGTGAAAACTCACGCTTTTAAATTATTCTGCTAATTGGATTTTGGTTTTATGTACACCTGTTAAATCAATCAAGGCATTAATATCATTAATAGTAATGTATTTACCTTGAACAGAGAGTACACCTAATTTTTGGAAACGACCGAGTAAACGACTGATAGTCTCAACAGTTAGGCCGAGGTAATTACCAATATCGCTGCGAGTCATGGTTAAACGGAATTCTTTCGCAGAGAAACCACGAGCAGAATAGCGTTTAGATAGGTTATGGATGAATGCGGCTAAACGTTCTTCAGCATTCATTTTAGACAGTAATAAAATCATTTCTTGATCGCTTTTGATTTCACTACTCATTAAACGCATAATTTGCTGACGAAGCTTAGGCATTTTGCCAGATAAATCATCTAAGATATCAAACGGAATTTCACATACCATAGCGGTTTCCAATGCTTGAGCAAAACTTGGGTGTTGCATATTTGTGATTGCATCGAAACCGACTAAATCACCCGGTAAGTGAAAAGAGGTAATTTGTTCTTCGCCCGCTTCACTAATGGTATAAGTTTTAATGGTACCAGAACGAATCGCATAAATAGAATTAAGCGTATCACCTGCTTTAAAAAGGACTTGAGATTTTTGTATAGGCTTTTTACGCTCAATAATATTATCAAGCTGATCGAGCTCATGTTCGTTTAATGTGAAAGGAATACAAAGTTGACTAATGCTGCAATCCTGGCAATGAATCGCACAACCACCAGATTGAACTCTGCGCCCTGATTTAGTTTCTGAAACGAAATTATTCATTAGTTCCTCAAATCGATAAATATAGTGTAAAATTGATCTAACGCAATTATTCTACCACTAAATAGTAAATTAAAGAAGTTATCTACGAGTAAATAGGTATGGCAGCAGAAAAATTAACCAAAAAACGTTTAATACAAATTATTATTATGTTGATTATTTTAGTCAGTGCATTTGTTTGGCGATATATCTTGTAATAAGTGCGGTCAAATTTTTCATTGTTTTAGAGGATAAAAAAGAGCCACAATTTGTGGCTCTTTGTTTTTAAGTTTAAGTCAGATTACCATTCGTAACCAACACCAGCCCCAACGGTCCATTGACCTCGAGTATCTGCTGCACCATTTACATTTGATGACCAATGACCATTATCTGAATTGCGAGATGCTTTGATTGCAATTGCGCTTTCGCCTCGGTGATGAGCAACACCTGTTGAAATCATGCTCTTACCATCCTTACGTGCAGATGGGGCAGAAGCAATCGCTGCAACGCCAGCAATTCCAGCGCGAGATTTGCGATCAACATCATTTACTTTCTTGTTTAAATTATTGATTGCTTTCGTATTGTTTGAAATAGCTTGAGTGTTATTTACAATACTCGATTTTACTTTATTCAATTGTGATACATTCACAGCATCCGTTGCATTTGTTCCTTCCGCAACATTGGTAATGTTCTTATTACCTGCATTAATTCCATTTTTATCAATTTTAATATTTGAATTGTTGACACTATATGAATCTGCTTTAAGGTTTTTTGATGTACTTACTTTAAAGGTTTTTTGTGGATTAGTTGTGCTAGTCGTTTTTTCAACAACAATGTTATCGCCAGCTGTCACTTCAACATCTTTGCCATTTTGAGCACTTTGTTTAATGCTCTCAATAGCTTCATGTATTGTGTTTTTTCCAGTATTACCAATATTAGTTGCATTAATAGTGCCGTTTGGATTAATAGTTGCATTTCCTCCGATAATATTTTTCATTGAGTTTGCGATATTACCGACGGTATCCGTAACGGAATAAAGTTGTGAGCCATTAATTGCATCTGTAGATGTTTTAGATATTTCACCAGCACCAACATTCACAATTTGACGAGTGTATTGTGCATTTTGTGTTGCGCCGACTGATACAGTGGCAGTTGCATCAGTTCCTGCAAAATTACCATAAGAAAGATTATTAACAGTTGCATTTTTAACACTTTTAGCTTGTTTGGTTTCTGAACCATTACCTAATGCTACACTTGAGCTATGTTCCGCTTTTGCTTTTGCACCGATAGCTAAACCATATCCTGCAGTTGCTTTTGATTGTTCACCAATAGCAACAGATCCTGTACTTGAAGCTACGGCGTTTGAACCGCTTGCTATAGAGGATAAACCAGAAGCTGATGTTCCGACACCTGTTGCAATGGAACCAATACCAGAAGCATTGCTTTTATAGCCGACAGAAATGCCTTGATGATATGCTGAAGCTTCTGCCCCAATAGAAATTCCTCGAACTGTTGAGCTTGTATTTGCACCGATAGCAATAGAATCATCTGACTGAGCATTAGAATTTAAACCAGCTGCAAAACTACGCACACCAGAGGCCGTAGCACTATCTCCAACAGCAGTTGCAAAAATAGCAGTTGCATTTGTGGATTCACCTAATGCAACTGAAGATTTAGCTGTTGCATTTGAATCATTACCAATTGCGACAGCAGAATCCTGTTTGGCTTGGGCTCCTGTTCCGACGGCTAATGAGCTAGTTCCCAAAGCATTTGCTTGTGATCCAAATGCATTGCTATTTTGACCGCTCGCTTTCGCTTTTTGGCCAATTGCAATGGTTTCATTAGCAGAAGCTTGAGATTCAGTGCCAATTACAATGGCATTAGTCGCATTTGCTGTTGAATTAAATCCAATAACAGTTGCATTTGTTGTTGAAGTATCTGTAATTTTATTATCTTTGCCTAAAGTAAGGATATTGTTTCCAACCACTGTATTATTTAAACCAAATACAGAAGCTGAATTTGTATTTGTATCAGCTTCTCGTGTTGCTTTAGGCGATTTAGCATCAGACGGTTGTGTACCAATTTGATTCTTGATGCCATATCCAATAGATTCATTTGCATAAACTTTATTGCCGTCTCCAAAGCTTTGAGTTTGTTTACCATATGCATCATTACCATCGCCAAAAGCGTTAGCATGTTGACCTTTAATTGTATTTTGGTTACCGAATGCAGAACTAGATCCTTGATCTTCAGTTGGGTCATTTGATTCAGGCACTGAATAAATCAAATTACTTTGCCCGATAGCTGTGTGGCTAGGTTCATCTACATTAGTTGCGTCTGCATGATTTAGGAATACTGAACCGCCCGAATATAGTACGTTTTGATTAGGCTCAGGATTTGTGGTTCTTGCCGCATGAGCTGTTGCTACATTTAATCCTATGACTAATGCTGTAATTGCATTGATTTTAAAGTTTTTCATTATTTCCTCGCTTTAAAAGAATGTTTTTTGACACAGCAATTGTGTAAAAACTAGAGTTGGGTAACTTGGTGAAATCTATAAAAATAGATGGAAATGCAGCAAGCGAGTAATGAACTGATACTGATTAAGAAAATCATATTGGTAATAATATTCTTCATTTAAGAGAATAAGTGCGCGCTTGCGTGCTTCAGCATTGTAGTTTGTTTAGTTCTGGTAGTGAAGTAAATAGTTGACTTCTTTTGTAAAGATTTGTAATTAAATGTAAATCTATGTAAATTAATGTATGCTTTGTAAGTTTTTAGGATGGCTAAAGTACGTTATAAATAAATGATCAAGCGGTATTAAATACAAAAAGTGCCGTCAATTCATAAGAAGATTTTCAAGATTGACAAAAAATCCTGTATAATCTCAAAAATTTTTTGTTCAATTTTAAGCTTTTGTAACCGAATGATCGAAACCTCACAAACCATTCCTGAACTTGTCTCATGGGCGAAAGAACGGGAATTTTCGTTAAATCTGCCGACAGAGCGCTTAGTGTTTTTATTGGCCATTGCCATTTATAACAACGAACGTTTAGACGGTGAGATGCTAGAAGCAGATTTAGTGGATATTTTCCGCCATACAGCCAATGCCTTTGACCAATCAACGGATGCGATTGCCACCCGTGCCAATAATGCTATCAATGAATTGGTGAAGCAGCGTTTTCTTAATCGTTTCAGTAGCGAGTTTACTGAAGGGCTTTCTATTTATCGTTTAACCCCATTAGGCGTTGGTGTATCAGATTATTATATTCGTCAGCGTGAATTTTCTGCATTGCGTCTTTCTGTACAACTCTCTATTGTGGCAGATGAAATTCAGCGTGCATCGGATGCAGCAGAGGAAGGGACTGCAAAAGGGGAAAATGAGCATTTTTGGCGTCGTAATGTATTTGCACCATTAAAATATTCTGTAGCAGAGATTTTCGATAGTATCGATTTATCACAACGTGTGATGGATGAAAATCAGCAGAGTATTAAGGAAGAAATTGCGAATTTACTTACCAAAGATTGGCAGGCAGCAATTTCTAGTTGTGAACGTTTATTAGATGAAACTTCAGGCAATTTACGTGAGTTACAAGACACCTTAAATGCAGCAGGTGATAAGTTACAGGCACAATTATTACGTATTCAAGATTGTGTGATAGGCCATGATGAGCTCTACTTTATTGAACAATTAATTACTGATTTGCAATCCAAGCTAGACCGCATTATTAGCTGGGGGCAACAAGCCATCGATTTATGGATTGGCTATGACCGTCACGTGCATAAATTTATCCGTACCGCCATTGATATGGATAAAAACCGTGTATTCTCACAACGCTTGCGTAATTCTATCCATAGCTATTTCGATCATCCTTGGTTCTTGTGGACTGCTCAAGCGGAACGTTTGGTCGATCTGCGTGATGAAGAAATGGTATTACGTGAAGAGGATGCATTGGGGGAATTACCTGAAGAATTACAATACGAGTCTTTGGCTGATTTACATGATCAAATCGTCGAGCATATGCAAGGCTTATTAATTCAATATCGTGAAAATAATCGTCCGATTGATTTAAGTTTAGTCTTAAAAGAACAATTAGAAGCTTATCCGCTTTCCCGTCATTTCGATGTGGCGCGTATTATAGTGGATCAAGCTGTGCGTTTAGGTATGGCAAATGATGATTTAGCCGGTATTTATCCGCAATGGCAGGAAATTAACGATTACGGCGCAGAAGTGCAAGCGCATGTGATTGATAAATATTAATTTCGTGGCTTACCCAAAAACGAATTCATAAAATGAGAAATTAACCATGACAGATATTCAAGATGTAATTTCCCCGAAATTGGCAAATGCCATTGCTAATCCTATTTTTCCGACAGTGGACAGCTTATTGCGTTCAGGTCGCCATATCAACACAGATCAATTAGATAATCATGCTTTTTTAATGGATTTCCAAAATGAATTGGACGGCTTTTATCGTCGTTACAATGTGGAATTAATTCGTGCACCGGAAGGCTTTTTCTATTTACGTCCGAAAGCCACGACTTTAATTGCCCGTTCAGTGCTTTCCGAATTAGAAATGCTAGTAGGGAAAGTGCTTTGCTATTTGTATTTAAGCCCAGAACGTTTGGCACAACAAGGTATCTTCAGTACGCAAGAAGTTTATGATGAATTACTGAATTTAGCGGATGAAGGTAAATTATTGAAAGCAGTCAATCAACGTTCCAGCGGCTCGGATTTGGATAAACAAAAATTAGCTGAAAAAGTGCGTGCTGCGATCGGTCGTTTACGTCGTTTAGGTATGATTCATACCGTAGGTGAACAACACAGCGGTAAATTTACGATTTCAGAATCAGTTTTCCGTTTTGGGGCTGAAGTCCGTTCTGGTGATGACCCGTTAGAAGCACAAGCTCGCTTAATTCGTGATGGGGAAGCAGCCACACCGCAATCTCTCGAACTCGAAAAGCAAGCAAAAGCGGCAAGCAATGCTGATGATCTCGATGATGAAGAAAGTGCGGTCGAAATTGATGAAGAATTTGATGATGCAGGAGAACAAGAATAATGTCTGATGTATTAGAACTTGAAAACGAAATCTATCAAGACGAACCTGAGCAATCAACCGAACAGGTTGAAGAAGAATTTATTGCTCCTGTATTAAACCAACATAATGGGGTAGAACGAGGTAAATTCCGTTCATTAACCTTAATTAACTGGAATGGTTTCTTTGCCCGTACCTTTGATTTGGACGAATTGGTGACCACACTTTCAGGTGGTAACGGTGCTGGTAAATCCACAACCATGGCAGGTTTTGTGACCGCGTTAATTCCAGACTTAACCTTATTACATTTCCGTAATACCACAGAAGCCGGCTCGACTGGCGGCTCTCGTGATAAAGGCTTACACGGTAAATTGCGTCCGGGCGTTTGTTACGCAGTATTGGATACCATCAATTCTCGTCACCAACGAATTCTCGTGGGGGTGCGTCTGCAACAAATTGCGGGTCGTGATAAGAAAGTGGATTTAAAAACATTCTCGATTCAAGGTGTAGAATTATCCTTAAATCCAACCGCACTTTTCACTGAAACAGTCGGTGAGCGTCAAGCGCGCGTACTCAATTTAAATGAATTAAAAGACAAAATTGAAAACCTTGGTGCACAATTTAAGCAATATCATTCCATCACCGATTATCACGGTATGATGTTTGATTTGGGGATTATTCCCAAACGCTTACGTAGTGCCTCAGACCGTAGCAAATTCTATAAATTAATTGAAGCGTCTTTATACGGTGGTATTTCCAGCGCCATTACCCGTTCTTTACGTGATTACTTATTGCCAGAAAACCTTGGTGTACGTAAAGCCTTCCAGGATATGGAAAGTGCGTTACGCGAAAACCGTATGACCCTTGAAGCAATTAAAGTTACCCAATCTGACCGTGATTTATTCAAGCATTTAATCACCGAAACCACTAATTATGTGGCATCAGATTATATGCGTAATGCCAATGAACGCCGCGGCAATATCGAAGCAGCTTTAGGTTTCCGCCGTGATTGGTATAAAGCAAAAGCTGAGCAAGAGTTATCGCAACATCGACTAATTGATTTAAGCCGTGAAGCGGCTGAATTAGTAGAAAATGAACGTACTTTAGAAGTCGATCACCAAAGTGCGGCTGACCATCTGAACTTGGTATTAAATGCGTTACGTCATCAAGAAAAAGTATCGCGTTATCAAGAAGATGTGGCTGAACTTACAGAAAAATTAGAAGAGCAAAAAATGGTTGTGGAAACCGCAACCGAGCAGCTTGAAGAAAGCCAAGCACAAT
>JAWHBY010000050.1:0-15079 GCA_032568935.1 Parahaemophilus parainfluenzae | reverse complement strand
CGAATCAGTTGAAAAACTTGCACAATAAATTCGATTTCTCGAATCCCGCCTGCGCCTAGTTTAATATTGTCTTTTAAGCCACGACGACGCACTTCACGCTCAATTTTACCTTTCATTTCACGTAAAGCTTGAATCACACTAAAATCAATATAGCGTCGATACACAAAGGGGCGAAGTAATTGCTGCAAGGTTTTTACATAGGGATCTTGCGCATCAGCGCCTAAAATACGCCCCTTAATCATGGCATAGCGTTCCCAGTCTCGCCCTTGATCTTGGTAATATTGTTCCATCGCAGAAAAACTTAAGGCAAGCGCACCGCTGTCGCCAAAAGGACGAAGGCGCATATCTGTACGATAGACAAAGCCATCTGGCGTGAATTGATCTAAAGCATTGATCAGACGTTGTCCTAAACGGGTAAAAAATTTGGCATTATCAACGGCTCGTCTTGCACCAACAGTTTCACCTTGCGAAGGATAGGTAAAAATTAAATCAATATCAGAGGAAAAATTTAGCTCAAAACCACCTAATTTTCCCATGCCAAGAATATAGAGTTGCTGAGGGTTGCCATTTTCATCACAAGGTGTGCCCATTTCTTCACAAGCTTGTTTATACAGCCAATCTCTCGCACCAATAATAAGACTTTCAGCAAGTTGAGAAAGACGAATAAAAATTTCTTCTACAGTAGCAAGATTTAAACTTTGGCAGAAGCTGAGTTTCGTCATTTCTTGATTACGAAAATCTCGTAGCGTTTTGTAAAGCTGTTCTTCGTTTTGGAGAGTGGAGAGTTGCTCAGCTAAACGGCTAGTATAATCTTGACAATCTGAAAATTGAGGAGGTGTTTGCCACCATTGGGCTAAAAAGTGCGGGTGTTTTTTTAAGACTTTTTCCAAGAAATCAGACAGACTAATGGCATAGTTGATTTGTCCGATTGGAGTCGTGAGATCTGTTGCGTCTCGCTCGATTTGTTGGGCTAATTCATCAAGATTCATTTCAGGGAAATATTGGCAAAGCACTTCGCCAAGTTGAATGAGTTTTTCAGTCGAAAGCGGAAGTGAAAGCGCCATAATTTACCCCTTAAAATGTTCGTCAATCTTGCGTAGTACGATTTCTTTGGCCTGTTGCGGTTGTAGACTATCTAGCCAATTTAATGGTGTTTTCCAGCCGCGCAGCCAAGTGATTTGTCGTTTGGCTAATTGGCGAGTCGCACAAATGCCACGGAAGACCATTTCTTCATGAGCATAGTCACCACGTAAATATTCCCACATTTGGCGATAGCCCACACAGCGGATAGAAGGCAAATCAGGATGGAGATCTTCTCGTTGATAGAGTTTTTCCACTTCTTCTTGGAAACCTAATTCGATCATTTTATGAAAACGTTGTTCGATACGTTGATGTAACACCGTACGATCTTCTGGTGCAATAGCAAATTGTAAAAATTGATAAGGCAATTCTTCGCCTTTTTGTTCAGTTAATTCCGTTAATGATTTGCCCGTTAAATAGAATACTTCTAATGCACGATTAATGCGCTGTGAATCATTGGGATTAATACGCTCTGCAGAAATAGGATCAATTTTTTGTAATTCTTGGTGAAGTGCTGGCCAGCCAAGTTTTTGCGCTTTTTCTTCAATCTCTAAGCGTAACTTTTCATCAGCAGATGGAAGGGGGGAAAGTCCCTCAATCAATGCTTTGTAATACAACATGGTGCCGCCAACCAAAAGCGGAATTTTGCCTTGCGCAGTAATATCGGCCATTTCTCTGAGTGCATCATCACGAAAATTCATCGCGGAATAACTTTCAGCAGGATCTAAAATATCGATTAAGCGGTGAGGAGCAAGGGCTAGTTCTTCTTTAGAAGGCTTTGCCGTACCAATATCCATCCCTTTATAAATTAATGCAGAATCGACACTGATCACTTCCACGGGCAGGCTTTGACGTAGTTGAATAGCAAGATCTGTTTTTCCTGAGGCTGTTGGTCCCATCAGAAAAAGTGCGGTTGGTTTGGAGTCAGTTTTTTGTGTCATATTACAAATCAGTTAAAAAAGGCTGCCAGTTAATTGGTTTCAGTAATGTATTAAATTTTTCTTGATGAGCTTTATTCAGTAAGCGTTCCGTTTCACTTAATAAGCTGACTGCATCCGCTAACACCTCAATCGGTTTCATCTCTAGCGTCTGACAAAGTGCGGTCAGGAAATCAGGCATATTTTCTAGATGTTCAGCAAGCAGGCTCACCACACATTTTTGTAAATTTTGTGTACGTAAAATAGCGGGTACTTTGTTTAATGTAAGGCGTAGCTGGGCTTCATTCTCAATGAATTCAAAACCACTTTGTTGAAAATAGGCTTTTTGTTTTTGCCATTGTTCAAATTGTTTTTCATCTAAGCGAAAAATAATCGGAATGAGCAACGGCTGTTGTGAAATTTCACCTTGTTGTAAAGTTAATTCATAATTTAAGGTTTGCAATTTAGCTAATGACATCAAATAAAACTGCTGATTTTGTTGTAAAAGCAATGCTTTATTTTCAATTAATGCCAATGTACGTAAATAGCCTGCATCACTTGTTTGTGGGAGTTGTTGTTCAACGACAGGTGCTGTTAAAACTTGAGATGCTTCTGTTGGACGTACTAATTCACCATATAAGCGTTGTTCGGTCTTTGTAGGTTGTTCACGATAACCATATGACGGAACGTACTCACTACGGTTTGAAAAGTGCGGTTGATTTTCTGATTGTTTTTCACGAGATTGATGATAATTTGAGGCGAAAATATTTTGCCCTGCCGCTGCACGATTGGGTTTTGTTTCGTAGTGAGGTTGATATGAAGCCGAAGGCTCTCTTGCCTCATTCATCGCTGGCACTAAATCCAATTCAGCTTGAGGAATGGCATTGAGTGCATTTGTTACGCCTTGACAGATAAAATCATGAATTAAACGCGCTTGATGGAAACGCACTTCGTGTTTTGTTGGATGCACGTTGACATCGACATCATGTGGATTGAGGTCGATAAATAGTACAAATGCAGGGTATTGCTCAGTATGCAAATGCTCCGCATAAGCTTGACGAATGGCGTGGGTGATCACTTTATCACGCACCATTCGCCCATTGATATAGCAATAGCTCAAATCATTTTGCGAACGTGTAAACTCAGGTGTCACCACCCAGCCAGAAAGATGCAAATCATCGTGTTTCCAATCAATACGTAAGGCATGTTGAACAAAATCATCGCCACAAATGGCGGCAACGCGTTTTAGTTGTTGTTCTTCATTTGTTGCAGGACGATATTGTCGAATAATTTTGCCGTTATGTGTGAGCGTAAAAGCGATATTAAATTTCGCTAAAGCAATACGACGAATGACTTCATCAATATGAGCAAATTCTGTTTTATCGGTTCGTAAGAATTTGCGACGAGCTGGCGTGTTAAAAAAGAGATTCGCCACTTCAACCGTCGTGCCGACTGGATGAGACGCAGGTTTGATTGTGGTTTCCATTTCTCGCCCTTGCGCATAGACTTGCCACGCTTCATTTTGCTCTGTCGTGCGAGAGGTAAGCGTGAGACGAGAAACAGAGCTGATACTGGCAAGGGCTTCACCGCGGAAACCTAAACTTAAAATGGCTTCGAGATCATCGAGATCGGCAATTTTACTGGTTGCGTGTCTAGCGAGTGCGAGGCTTAATTCCTCTTTAGGAATGCCACTGCCATTATCTCGAATACGAATTAGGTTGGCGCCGCCGTTTTCGATATCGATATGAATTTTATTGGCACCCGCATCAAGGCTGTTTTCCACCAATTCTTTCACTACAGAAGAAGGGCGTTCGACCACTTCACCTGCGGCAATCTGATTAGCCAGCTGTGGAGAAAGAATTTTGATTGCCATAGGATTCCTTATTTTTCTTTAAGTTTGATTTTTTGCCCAGTCACGACTTTGCCATTTTTCAATGTCGGGTTCAGTTTTAAAAGACGATTAACCGGTACATTGTATTCACGAGAGATAGCATAGAGAGTTTGATCAGCTTTTACTGTATGGTAAAGCGGAGTT
This sequence comes from Parahaemophilus parainfluenzae, assembly GCA_032568935.1. Classification (GTDB taxonomy): domain Bacteria; phylum Pseudomonadota; class Gammaproteobacteria; order Enterobacterales; family Pasteurellaceae; genus Haemophilus_D; species Haemophilus_D parainfluenzae_AE. The sequence continues at coordinate 11,047 of JAWHBY010000050.1, read as the reverse complement.
TCTTTCTTACTATTATCTTTCTTGTCATTCTCTTTTGAAGATGCGTCTTTTTTATCGTTACCTTTTTTCTCAGGTTCTTTTTTACTCTCGGTTTTTTCTTGTTTTTTATCTTTTTTAGAAACGGCTTTTTCAGCTTCAACAATCTTGCTATTTTTTCCTTTGTTGTCGGCTTTGGCTTTATCATCTGCTTTAGGTTTTTCTTCTACCTTTTTGCCTTTGCCGTTATCAGGAATTTTAATGGTTTCATTCAGCCAAAGCTCTTGACGTTTCAGTTTATTTAACTCAATAATTTCACTGACTTTCACATCATATTTGTTCGCCAAGCTACCAATGCTTTCACCTGGTTTCACTTTATGACGTACACCGCTGTCTTTGACATCGGAAGTGCGGTCAGTTTTTTCGGTGTTTTTCTCTTCTTTTTTGATCGGTTCTTCCGCTTTTTGGCCTTTGCCATTATCAGGAATCTTAATGGTTTCATTTAACCAAAGTTCTTTGCGTTTCAGTTTATTTAACTCAATGATTTCGCTGACTTTGACATCATATTTATTTGCTAGGCTACCAATGCTTTCACCTAGTTTCACTTTATGGCGAATACCGCTGTCTTTCACATCAGAAGTGCGGTCAGATTTTTCATTGTTTTTATCTTTTGATTTTGTAGATTTGCTGTCTTGCTCATCACTAGGTGGAACGGCAATTGCTTTTAAATTACCATTACGATAAGCAACCAAACCTTCGTAAATCATATAAGCAATACGACGACGATAAGCAATGGTATTCAGTTTCTGTTCTTCTTCCATATTGGAAAGGAATCCCGTTTCCACCAGAACTGAAGGAATATCGGGTGAACGTAATACGCCAAGGCTTGCATGTTGTGGAGTACTACGGCTTAAGGAGGTGACTCGAGCAAAGCGACGTAAAATGCTGTTACCAAGTTCATAGCCTGTACGTTGGCTATGACCAAATTGTAGATCGAGTACGGTTTGATCTAAATATTTGTCATTGTTATTGGAAAGTACTTTACCTGCACCGCCTAAAAGCTCAGAGCGTTTTTCATCGTCTTCTAACCATTGTCCCATTTCATCATTGGCTCGGCGATTGGATAGTACCCAAACTGATGCGCCACGTTGGTCTGAATTAAGAGAGGAGTCCGCATGGATAGATACGAGAAAATTTGCTTTATATTTACGTGCAATTTCAGAACGTTCTGGCACAGAAATGTAGTAATCGCTACTGCGTGTTAAAACGCCTTTAAAATTAGGATCTTTATCTAATAAGGCTTTTAATTCTCGCGCGATAGAAAGGGTGACATTCTTTTCATAAATGCCTAAATTTTTTCCGATAGCACCGGGATCTTTACCGCCATGGCCGGGATCAATGGCAATTGTCCATTGTGGCGCGGCAAATACAGTAGTAGAAATTAGAGAAAATATTCCAAAAAGAAACGAAAATTTTGCTTTCATGTAAATCAATTTTATAGTTGTGTCAAAATATGCTCGCCCACTGAGTTTTGAGCAATTAGCGTTATGTTGCGAGCATCGTCGTAATAATCAATATTCACCAATAAATCAGCCTCAGGCAAGATGCCTTCACCCTTTTCTGCCCATTCGATTAAGCAAATACAATTTTGGCTGAAATAATCACGAATGCCCATGAATTCCAATTCTTCAGGATCGGCAAGACGATATAAATCAAAGTGATAAATCATTTTCCCTGCAATGCTATATTCTTCCACTAACGTATAAGTAGGGCTTTTAACATTGCCTTGGTAGCCTAAACCTTGCACCATTCCACGAGTCAGGGTGGTTTTCCCGGCACCAAGATCGCCATTAAAATAAAGCACAATGGCATTATCTTTCGGTTGTTTTACAAGCACTTCTGCGAGTTTTTTACCAAAACGGAGCATCGTGCCTTCATCAGGAATGTATTGGGTTAATTCGGTCATTAATTAGAGTGATTTTTTAGGTTAAAGTTTCTGGGGGATTTTATCGTATTTTGAAGGGAATATGTAGGGAAAATACAATAAAAAAATCCGCTGCTTTTCAGCAACGGATTGAGAATTTGGAGCGGGAAACGAGGCTCGAACTCGCGACCCCGACCTTGGCAAGGTCGTGCTCTACCAACTGAGCTATTCCCGCAGGGAATCATGTGAAAATTTGGAGCGGGAAACGAGGCTCGAACTCGCGACCCCGACCTTGGCAAGGTCGTGCTCTACCAACTGAGCTATTCCCGCATTTCACATTGGTGAATGAGGCAACATTATACGAAAAAATTTATTCAACGCAAGTGCAGATTTCGCAAATGATTGAGTTTGCCTAAGTTTTCATCAACCCAGATTAATAAAGTGATCACGGTAGTAAGCTAACTCTTTTATTGACTCTCGAATATCATCAAGGGCTAAATGAGTATTGCCTTTTTTAAACCCGTCTAAAATTTCGGGTTTCCAGCGAGCAGCTAATTCTTTTAACGTGCTGACATCTAGATGACGATAATGGAAATAATCGGCTAAATCAGGCATATATTTATAAAGAAAGCGTTTATCTTGTGCGATGCTGTTGCCACAAATCGGTGAAGCACCTTTCGGTACCCATCGTTTTAAAAAATCTAACGTTTGTAATTCAGCTGCACGTTCGGTGAGTTTGCTCGCTTTGACACGGTCAACTAAGCCATTTGCTGTGTGGGTTTTTACGCACCATTCCGACATTTTGTTTAATAATTCATCACTTTGATGCACCGCAATCACAGGTCCTTCCGCTAAAATATTGAGATCTTTATCTGTCACGATGGTTGCGATTTCAATAATTCGTTCTTTTTCAGGATCTAATCCTGTCATTTCTAAATCGATCCAAATCAGATTTTGTTTATCTAATTGCATAATATAAGGTATCCTATGAACATTTTTTAATCCCGTTTATTTTAACGAAAAACATCGGAAAAAACGACCGCACTTTATGAGCAAACGTAAACTAACGCAAAATCAAACTCGTCGAATTCAATCAAATAACGCGAAAGCTTTGCATCGCCACAAGAAAAAAGAAGTGGAATGGCAAGATGATATGCTAGGTGAAAGCCAAGATGGGGTAGTCGTTACGCGTTATTCGGTTCATGCTGATGTGGAAAATGCACAAGGCGAAATTTTCCGTTGTAATTTACGTCGTACACTTTCTAGTCTCGTGGTTGGTGACAAAGTGATTTGGCGACAAGGCAATGAGCAACTCCAAGGTGTGAGTGGCGTGATTGAAGCTATTCATCCAAGACAAAATGAAATTGCTCGTCCAGATTATTATGATGGGTTGAAACCCATCGCGGCGAATATCGATCGTATTATTATTGTTTCTGCGGTGGTGCCGGTACTGTCACTCAATATTATCGATCGTTATTTAGTGGTGTGTGAAAATGCGGGGATCGAACCTGTCATTGTGGTGAATAAAGGCGATTTACTGGATGCCGAGCAAGAGCAGGAAGTGGAAAGCCAGTTACAGATCTACCGTGATATTGGTTATCAGACCATCATCATTTCTGCTGAAACCGGAAAAAATATGGAAAAATTGACCGCACTTTTAAGTGATGGAACATCCATTTTTGTGGGGCAGTCAGGGGTAGGCAAATCCAGTTTAATTAACCATATTTTACCAACAGTCAATGCACAAGTAGGCGGTATCAGTGAAACCTCTGGCTTGGGACAACATACCACAACCTCTTCTCGTTTATATCACTTACCACAAGGTGGTAATTTGATTGACTCACCAGGGATTCGTGAGTTTGGGCTATGGCATTTGGAGCCCGATCAAATCACCAAAGGTTATCGTGAGTTTCAATATGTCTTAGGCACGTGCAAATTCCGAGATTGCAAACATTTGAATGATCCAGGCTGCGCATTACGTGAAGCGGTAGACGCAGGTCGGATTTCACCAATACGTTATGAGAATTATCATCGCTTAATTGAGAGTTTAAGTGAGACAAAATCACAACGTCATTTTTCTGTGTAGTGGACAATTTACTGTAAATTAGGTATAAAGTACCCCTAATTTCGTGATGTAGCTCAAGTTTTTTTGTGTTTAGCCTTGATTATTGGGCATTTAATAGAGATACTACAGCAGATTTATAGATTAAATTTTACAATTACTATAGAGGTAACATTATGTTCTCAAAAGATGTGGAAATTACAGCTCCTAATGGTTTACATACCCGTCCAGCGGCGCAATTTGTTAAAGAAGCGAAAGCGTTTGCTTCTGATGTAACAGTGACCTCCGGTGGTAAAAGTGCAAGTGCGAAAAGCCTATTTAAGCTACAAACTTTAGGCTTAACGCAAGGAACTGTAATCACCATCTCGGCGGAAGGTGAAGACGAACAACAAGCCGTTGAACATTTAGTCGCATTAATTCCTACTTTAGAATAATTTACGATTAGCCATAGGATTTCTATTCTATGGCTATTGTTTATCTAACCTTTAATAAATTATCTCGGAAGGTAAAAGTATGATTACAGGTATTCCAGCGTCACCAGGTATCGTTTTTGGTAAAGCCTTAGTATTAAAAGAAGAAAAAATTGTTCTTGATACGCAAAAAATTTCAGAAGATCAAGTTGAGGCAGAAGTTGCCCGTTTTTATGCTGGGCGTGAAGCGGCTGTTGAGCAACTTAATTCTATTCATCAACGTGCATTAAAATCTTTAGGTGAAGAAAAAGCGGCCATCTTTGAAGGCCATTTAATGATCCTTGAAGATGAAGAATTAGAAGAAGAAATTATTGATTATCTTCGTTCGCACAAAGTGAATGCGAGTGTGGCAGCAAGTAAAATCATCGATCAACAAGTTGAAATGTTGTCTGAAATTGATGATGAATACTTAAAAGAACGTGCGGGTGATATTCGCGATATCGGTAATCGTTTAATCAAAAATATTTTAGGCATGCATATTGTGGATCTTGGTGATATTACCGAAGAATCCATCCTTGTGGCTTACGATTTAACTCCATCAGAAACTGCTCAATTAAATTTAGAAAAAGTATTAGGTTTTATCACAGATATTGGTGGTAGAACATCTCACACCTCAATTATGGCTCGTTCACTTGAATTGCCGGCCATTGTAGGGACAAATGATGTCACAGCACGAGTGAATACAGGTGATTATCTTATTTTGGATGCGGTAAACAACCGTGTTTACGTGAATCCGACTCAAGCTGAAATTGATGAATTAAAAACCTTAGAAGCAAAACTCGCTGAAGAAAAAGCAGAATTAGCGAAATTAAAAGATTTACCAGCGGTGACCCTTGATGGTCATAAAGTCGATGTGGTAGCCAATATTGGTACGATTCGCGATTGCGAAGGTGCACATCGTAATGGTGCAGAAGGGGTAGGTTTATACCGTACAGAATTCCTCTTTATGGATCGCGATCAATTGCCAAGCGAAGAAGAGCAATTCATTGCTTATAAAGAAGTGGTTGAAGCAATGGAAGGTCGTTTAGTGGTATTACGTACCATGGATATCGGCGGTGATAAAGAGCTTCCATATTTAAATTTACCAAAAGAAATGAACCCATTCTTAGGATGGCGTGCAGTACGTATTGCCCTTGATCGTCGAGAGATTTTACATGCGCAATTAAGAGCGGTATTACGTGCGTCTGCATTTGGTAAACTTGCCGTGATGTTCCCGATGATTATTTCAGTAGAAGAAATTCGCGAATTAAAATCAGTGCTTGAAACCTTAAAAGCTGAATTGCGTGCAGAAGGTAAAGCTTTTGATGAAAACATCCAAGTGGGTGTCATGGTTGAAACGCCATCTGCAGCGGTGAATGCGAAATTCTTAGCGAAAGAAGTGGATTTCTTCAGTATTGGTACAAACGACTTAACGCAATATACTCTAGCTGTTGACCGTGGTAATGAATTAATTTCTCACTTATACAATCCAATGTCTCCTTCAGTGCTCGGCTTGATCAAACAAGTGATTGATGCTTCTCATGCAGAAGGTAAATGGACTGGTATGTGTGGTGAGTTAGCCGGTGATGAACGAGCAACCTTATTGTTACTCGGTATGGGCTTAGATGAATTTAGTATGAGTGCAATTTCTGTGCCACGTATTAAAAAATTAATTCGTCATGTGAATTATCAAGAGGTGAAAGCCTTAGCTGATGAAGCATTACAAAAACCAACCGCTGCTGAAATTGAGCAATTAATTCAAGCTTTTTTAGCAGAAAAATCGTTAAACTAGATACAAAAACAGAGTTTTACGTTAAAATACTAGCCATCTTTAATAGATAGGAGATTAAAATGGGCTTATTTGACAAATTATTTGGTTCAAAAGAAAACAAAACAGTGGAAGTCGAAATTTATGCGCCACTTTCTGGTGAGATTGTGAACATCGAAGATGTACCAGATGTTGTTTTCTCTGAAAAAATCGTAGGTGATGGTATCGCGATTCGCCCAACAGGTAACAAAATTGTTGCGCCTGTTGATGGTGTAATTGGTAAAATTTTTGAAACCAACCATGCGTTTTCAATGGAATCAAAAGAGGGTGTTGAATTATTCGTTCACTTCGGTATTGATACCGTTGAATTGAAAGGTGAAGGATTCACTCGCATCGCACACGAAGGTCAAAGCGTAAAACGCGGCGATACAGTAATCGAATTTGATTTAGCAACATTAGAATCAAAAGCAAAATCAGTTTTAACACCAGTGGTTATCTCTAACATGGATGAAATTTCATCTATCGAGAAAAAATCGGGTGAAGTGATTGCTGGAGAATCGGTTGTTTTAAGTTTAACAAAATAAGATTTATAGACTAAAAGATCCGCTTTAAATAAGCGGATTTTTTTATCCTTATTCTTTTTTAAAGAAGGTAAAGATGATTTATCGATTAACTGGCCAAGTACAGCATTATGCATGGGGCGGAAAAAACTATATTGCATCATTGATTGGATTACATTCAGCGAAAGATCAACCTTATGCAGAGTGGTGGTTAGGTGCTCATCCATCAGCACCTTCTGAAATTGAGGATGTAACAGGTAAACAATCCCTAATTGAATTTTTATCGCAAAATCTGACCGCACTTGGACAGGCAAGCCGTCAGCAATTTGGTGATGAACTCCCTTATTTGTTAAAGATTTTAGATGTTGAAAAACCGTTATCGATTCAATTGCACCCGACTAAGTCTCAAGCTGAAAAGGGCTTTGAGGCTGAGAATGCAAAAGGCGTGGCATTAACAGACAGCACTCGAACTTATAAAGATAGAAATCACAAACCAGAAATGATGATTGCTTTATCTGATTTCTGGCTTTTACATGGTTTTAAAACAAAAGCTCAAATCCTTGCTACATTAAATGCACGCCACTCTTTGCAACCTTTGGCTGAAAAACTCGGCACACAAAGTCTTGCTGAATTTTATGCTGATGTAATGTTGGCAGATCAATCAACGCTCGCAAATTGGCTATTACCTATTATTGAAGCTAACCAACAGCCTTATAAAAATGGCGAGTTGACGCTAGATAATCCCGATTATTGGGTGCTTTATACGATGGAAGCCATGGCAATTTCGCCTGAAAAATTAGATGCGGGTTTGGTGTGTTTTTATCTCTTTAATATCGTGCATTTAAAAGAAGGGGAAGGCATTTTTCAGGATGCGGGTATTCCTCATGCTTACCTTCGCGGACAAAACGTGGAGTTAATGGCCTGTTCTGATAATGTGATTCGAGGTGGCTTAACACCAAAATATGTCGATATTGTTGAATTATTAAAAATTGTCGATTGTCGTGAAGTAATACCTCAAATTATCTCAGCCGCACCTCAACATCAGTCAGAATTTACTTATAAAACACCAGTAAACGATTTTGCTTTAGCTCAAATTCGTGTCGAACCCGAAAATCATACTAAAGTGAATCTTCAAAGTGCAGGCATCTTGTTAGTGATGCAAGGCGAGCTAAAAATACAAGAAAAATCAACCGTACTTACCTTGAAACAAGGTGAGTCAGCATTCATTACAGCAGATTCTAACCTTGAGATAATGAGTGAAAAAGGCGGTTATGCCTTCTTGGCAAAATTGCCATAAAAATTAATGTGATAAGTATCACGATTTGAGAACTTATCGCTAGATTAGCCAAAGATTTTAGGTATAGTGGGCGTCATTCAGGCGCCCTTTTTTATGTGTTTAAATTGCATTGGGAGTTTTTATGTCGTTGCCTCGCTATTTTGAAAATCCGCAAACCTTGCATGTGAATACCACACCTCATCATGCTTATTTTATTCCTTTTTCTTCAGCAGAAAGTGCGGTCAAAAAGAGACGAGAATTTTCCCCTTATTTTACCTTACTAAATGGCGAATGGGATTTTGCTTATTTTGAAAGCTATACTCACTTACCTCAAGATTTTCTTCGTTTTTCCTTTACGGATAAAATCCCCGTTCCATCCAACTGGCAAAACTATGGTTATGACAATCATCAATATACCAACGTAAATTATCCTTTCCCTTTTGATCCCCCTTATGTGCCCATTGAAAATTCTTGTGGGTTGTATCATCGCGTCTTTAATGTCGAAATCAATGCCCAAAAACGGTATCTCTTAAATTTTGAAGGGGTAGACAGCTGCTTATTTGTCTATGTGAATCACCAATTTGTAGGCTATAGCCAAATTAGTCATTGCACGAGCGAATTTGATATTACTGGCTTTTTACAACCAGGGGAAAACCACTTACATGTTCTCGTGTTGAAATGGTGCGATGGCAGTTATTTGGAAGACCAAGACAAATTCCGAATGTCCGGCATTTTTCGAGATGTTTATCTGTTAGCGCGAGAAAGAAATTACTTACAAGATTTATTCATTCAAACACAATTTAATCAAGAGCTTACCAAGGCTCAATTGTATGTAGCCTGTCAGTTTGCAGAATGCGAACAACCCATTTCTTGGCAATTATTTGATCCTCAAGGCGAATTGATAATTGAACAAAAAGGGCATGCATTTCATGCTGAAATTGAAAATGCACAATTATGGCATGCGGAGAACCCTCGTTTATACACGTTGATTTTGCAATATGGATCAGAAGTGATTTGTCAAAAGGTTGGCTTGCGTCATATCGAAGTAAAGAATGGTGTCATGTTATTTAATGGGCAAGCGATAAAGTTTAAAGGCGTTAATCGTCATGATAGCGATCCGAAAACCGGTTATGTCATTAGTCGAGAACAAGCGTTGCAAGATTTACGCTTAATGAAACAGCATAATTTTAATGCCATTCGTACCGCGCATTATCCTAATGCATCTTGGTTTACTGAATTGTGTGATGAATATGGTTTTTATGTGATTGCGGAAAGTGATATTGAATCACACGGCACGAATGCAGTCTATGTAGAGTCGCCAGAAACAAGCATTTTATTAGGGGTAAAAACAGAGATTGATCATGACGCAATTCGTCAAAAAACAATCGACAATTATTGTTATATGGCTCGAAGCTCCGAATTTAATCAAGCCATTTTAGACCGCACTTATGCCAATGTTGAGCGAGATAAAAATCGTCCTTCTGTTGTGATTTGGTCATTGGGAAATGAAAGTGGTTACGGTGAGAATTTTGAGCAAGCAGCCGCTTGGGTGAAACAGCGTGATCCAAGTCGCTTAGTGCATTATGAAAATGCGATCTTTCAACATTCAGCCCATCAAAATGACACATCCAATTTAGATTTTCATAGCGAAATGTATACCAGTACGGAAGAATTGGATGCTTATTTTGCCGATACCCAAAATCAAAAGCCGTATCTTTTCTGTGAATATTTGCATGCGATGGGGAATTCTTGCGGGGATACAGAAGATTATTTCCAAGCGATGGAACGACATGCAGGCGCTTGTGGTGGCTTTGTGTGGGAGTGGTGCAATCATTCCCCTTATTTGCCAAACTCAAGCAAGATGGGCTATGGCGGGGATTTTAATGACACACCGAATGACGGTAATTTTTGTGCTGATGGATTAGTTACGGCAGACCGTCAAATTCAAAGTAATTTGTTGGAATACAAAAATGTATATCGTCCACTTCGTGCTACATTGAGAAATGGTCATATTGAACTCAAAAATTATTTGGATTTTACGGATGCGGCAGAGGCTATTTCGATTCATTATCAAATAACAGAGGACTTTTCGGTTGTACAAGAAGGCCGAATAGATGATTTAAACATTGTGCCAAAATCAACCGCACTTTTGCCTTTACCATTGCCAGCAAGTAACGGTTCATTACAAACATTGACATTGACTTATTATCAAAAAATAGAAGCTGGTTTAATTCCTCAAGGGCATTGTTTAGGATTTGATCAGATTATTTTGTCGGAGCAACCACATTTATTCGCTAATGAGCTTAAATCAAATCTCCAACCGATTTCTGTTTCAAAACATACTAATTTAATTTCAGTTAAAGTGGCAGATATTGAATATCAGTTTGATCAATATAAAGGCACTATTCAACAAATTACTAAAGATGGCAAGCCTTGGTTGAATCAACCTACTGATTTCAATATTTGGCGAGCGCCTTTGGATAACGATAGTTTAATTAAAGCACATTGGCTTGCCGCAGGTTACGATCGTGCGACGAGTCGAGTCTATGATTACCGTCTAACTGAGCAGGGAAGTGCGGTTGAAATTACCTTTAAATTGGGGCTGGTTGCCGTATCAAAAGCGCGAATTTTGACATTGAATGTGGTGTATCGTATTGAGCAAAATGGGTTGCTTCACATCAATATTCATGCTGAAAAACAACCGCACTTGCCATTCTTACCACGCTTTGGCTTGTGTTTCTTCCTTAATCAAGGATTTAATCAAGTGGAGTATGTGGGCTATGGCCCAACGGAAAGTTATCTGGATAAACATCACGCCACGGCTTTCGGTCGTTATAAGACAACGCCAGAAAGCAATCATGTGCCTTATTTAAAACCACAAGAAAATGGCAGTCACTACGCTTGTCGTGAGGTGAAGGTGGCGAATTCGGCTGATTGCTTTACCGTGCAAAGTCGTACACCTTTTAGCATGAATGTTTCGCCTTATTCTCAAGAAGAATTGGGCAGTAAAAAGCACCAATATGATTTGGAGA